>JAGVNY010000175.1 GCA_020053015.1 Candidatus Zixiibacteriota bacterium
GCCGAGGTTGTTCTGAGTCGTAGCGAACTGCATCGGAAAGGCCTCGTATGTGAACACCCTCAACGACTCTCTGTAACCATCTATCGCAAGCCTGCAATTGCCTGCCTTCTCCTCAACCTCCCCAAGCCTCTGGTAGGCAATGCCGAGGTTGTTCTGGGTCATAGCGAACTGCATCGGAAAGGCCTCGTATGTGTACACCCTCAACGACTCCTTGCAAGCATCTATCGCAAGCCTGCAATTGCCTGCCTTCTCCTCAACCTCCCCAAGCCTCTGGTAGGCAATGCCGAGGTTGTTCTGGATCATGGCCCAGAATTCCCGATCAGAATTGACCGTGACTCGTTCCAACACACCGGTCAGGCATTTGATAGCAAGCTTCAGGTATTCGCGTCTCTTCAGATCTACAAGCGCTCGATCGTCCGCGACATACGCTATGCTGAACAGCGCACGTGAGTCGTCTGAGAAGAGCGCCTCAAGGCCGTGGAGATCAGGGAGATCAAGGAAATCGCCCTTCACGATATTCAACAGGTAGGCTTCTTCAACGTGCAGCCCTTCTCTGGTTGCCAGCGCGAAACCCTTGTCTGTGAGGCTGTCTTCCAGAGTCTTCCACTCATGTCTCTTCAGATTCAATTCTTCGAACCTGCCGGCTACCTTGTGTAGTTTCTCGATGTCGAACACCTCACGTCCGCTGTATATCTTCGCCTGATACAGCCGCTTGACAGACCGAAGGTAAGCCTGCTGCGCGGAAGTACACTCTCTGTACCTCTTCTCCATCTCAACCAACGGCAGGAATATCGACCCGATGCTCCCGTCGAAGCTCTTGGGAAGCCTCTGTCCGACTGCCGCCGCTACCTTCTGACCTTCTGCGCTTGTCACATCCCCGACTGAGATCGGCTCAGAGAATATCACCCCGCCTTCGCTCTCCAACCTCGATTTCGCCCCCTCCCATTCATCCGGCCAACATGTCGCGATCACTATACACTTGTGCTTCTTGAATTCCCTCAGAATGTGCATGAAGCCCGGTCTGCCAATAAATTTGCCGATATCATCGACAACGAAGATGCCGCAGTCGGTCGCCTTGGTATTCGCAGGTATCTCAAGATCGGCCGGATAACTGTCTTCCAGTCGAAGAGTAGTCACTGAGGCAGATGTTTTGAGATGGGTGAGTACGTGAAACAGAGTCCGCGATTTGCCCCTGAGCGGCTGGCCGACAAGCGCGACATTGTGCCCGCTCTTAATTCGCTCCTCGATCTGATCTTCGATGCCCCTCGGGAAGTAGTAGTCATTGAAATGATTGTCCCGTCTTCCGCGTGGCCCCATAACGTCCTCGGGCGTGAGTTGAGAGGAGTGCTTCCAGACGGTTTCGAAGTATACCTTCTTACGCCGACCCCTTTTGTACCACCACACCCAAAGCCCCGTCAGAATCGCGAGGATTCCGCCAACAATTGCGCCCACAATTTCAGCTCTCACGTGACTTCACTCCCCTTTCGTGCGTGTCGGGTTTCTCTCTCGCATTCGGCGGATTCGGAACCCGATCTGTAGCGGCACGACATGTCGTGCCGAGGACACGGCGCGCCGTGTCCCTACGGAAATCGTTGCCCTACTCCCCTTCCACCGCTACTTTCTCCTCGTCGATTTTGCCTGCAGTTCCGGAGGCTGCGTCCAGAGCCTCTTTGCGGAGGTCGCTATACCGCATGTGATCGCGGTAGAGGAAGAATATGCCTGCGATGAAGACAGGCACAATGTCCATTATATGGAGGACGACGGAGAAGCTCACGGCGCTCTCTTTGTTGACGCCAAACAGCGCCATACTGACCACGCACGCCCACTGGAACGTGCCGAGATTGCCGGGAGTGATCGGAAACATGAGAAGGACCGAGTTCACGACAAGAATGACGAGCGCACCCCACATCGGCACCGACAGCCCGAACGCTTTGATCAGGAATGCTATTACAAGAGCGTGCGCTATCCAGAGGCCGAATGAAAAGATCGCGGTGATGAGAGTATGGCGGGTGCTTCTCAGCATCGTGAGGGCATCAGCGAACGAGTGCGACACATGCCTGATCTTCTCGAAGAAACGGGGAAACTTGATCTTGAGCTTTCTGTGGCCAAACACCCTGATTCGCCGTCGATTATGAACGACGAGCAGAAGAAGCGTCAGCAATACCACAAGCACGATACCCGCAAGAAGCCCTGACCGTGCCAGCCAGCCCGGGAACACGACCATAGTCGAGCACGCAAGCATGAGCAAGACGAGCGACATGCCATCGAACAGCACTTCCAATACGACTGTGGTCGCGCAATAAGTCTTGGGGAGTTTCGCCTGTTTTGCGAGAAGGAGAATTCTCGCAGCCTGGCCCGTCAGGGCAGGAAGCGATACGTTGACCATTTGCCCGACGGAGAAGATGGAGAGCATCCGCCTTACCGACGTCTTGCAAACCGGATCGATTATAATCCTCCATCTAGCGGCCTTGAAGAAATTCACGGCGCACGCGCAGATGGCGGCGGGAATGAGAAGCCGGAAGTCGATCTTCGATAATATCTGTCTGATCAGTGCCTGGTCGAGATCATGAAAGGAGAGGTAAAGCAGTACAATAGCTATCAGAGCGCCGAGAATTCTCTTGTATTTGAATATCCACTTCATTCGTCATCCATTAGCACAGGAGCCATTCGGATAGAATCCATCAATATAAGATGATATCCGCCCCTGCGTCCCAAGTCAAACAATAAAAGCCCTGGTTGTCAATGGTCTGGTATTAGCTCCCGGGCAGAATCAGCTGACGACTGCTTTGCTGCTGCCTTCAAGCGGCATCAGGAATCCCGAGGTTGTCCCACAAGTGAGTAGGTTGGCCTCCAGAGTCACGCTTCGCGTGACGCAGAAGGTCGGCAACTCGGCGTTGGGTTTCTTCTTCCGCTTCGCGCAATCCGGAACCCGGCCTACGCCAATCAAGCATTTCGTTGTTTATCGAACATCTTCAGGACTCCTGACAGCGCAGGTAGATTCCGGACTTGGATCTGCGAAGAGGTCATTAAGATGCGTTTGGCAGAGACTGAGCTAAATCTTCACGGCGTCTGATACCTTGATCCAGCCCTTGAGGCGGTTGTCGAACACCCCGAGATACCAGCCGCTTTCTTGTTTCAGCACATTGAAGGTGAGGCCCTCGTGCGCCACGAACTGCTCGCCGGTATCTTCTCCCGGACCCGCCTTGACGGAGACTTCTGGAACGACTATCGACGCTCGCGGTGAGAAATAGTTGAGGCGAATGTTCACGCCCGCACAAGTCGCGACGACGACCAGAACTGATGCCAAAACAATCGCCGCCGCCTTGAAGGCAGCTGCATTGTTCCGCGTCCAGACCATGTATCCTACGACGACCGAGAGACTGATAAGCAGGACTGAAGCTAAGACGCTCCACTCATTAGCTGTGTAGTTGAGCGCCAATGATCTGTACCACGCCCAGATGGGGCTGATCGCAGTCGGATCGACTTTGTCGGCCATGTATTGCTTGGCAAATTCAAGATTGGCTTTGACATCGTCGTTTCGCGGATCGAGCCTTAATGCACGACTATAACTCGCTATCGCCATTCCGAGCTGCCCCGACTTGAAATACGCGTTTCCAAGATTGTAGTGCAGCACAGGATTGTCTATGCCCGCGCCAACGAGAGTACTGTAAGCCTCGATCGCGGCATCGAAATCACCCGTCTGATAAGCCTCGTTGCCCGATGCGAACGTCTGCTTGAGCGCTTCTGAAGCCTGAGCTGCAGAGAATGCGAAAAAGAAGAGCGCAATGAAAACGGTAATCACGGGTCTCATCTCTGCTTCTCCTCGAAATCGACAATCCACTTCTCGGCCTCGCCCAGTGTTTTCGTCATCGTGTCGCTTCCGTGACTCGCCTTTGAGAATCGACCCTCGTCGCACAACGCGGTCAGCCCGAAGAACCGTTGCCGGAGTTCCTCCGGCACTGACCTCTCAGCGAACAGAGCCTCGATCTGAGGATTGGTCATGCCTGGAGCGGAGATATTGTGTTTGTCGCCGATATACTGCAGCAACGCCCTCGCAATTTCAGCATAGAACGCATCTGCATCGTGTCGTCCAAGATGAGTTTGAGCATTCGCCAACTTGCTCTTTGCAAATCTGACTGCCCTGCGCAGCCTCCGATAGGCCACGTCTCCCTGAAGCCTGTCCTGGCGCCTTCTAAGAGCAACAACCGCCGCGACCGACAGGACCGGAATAGCATTTATCGCTACAAAAACCAAGCTGAAGACCAACAGGCCGCCGACATCTTCTGCACCATTTTCCGAATACACTATCGGGCGAATATCCGTGGCAACGAGATCTGATCTGCCCGGAAACGTCGTCCCACGCGACGCTATCTCTTCGTTTGACACACCGGTCACATGAATCTCGAACTCCTGTCCCGCAAGCTCGCGATATGCCCGGTCTGAAGGATCAAAAAAGTTGGTCGCAATGGCTGGAATCGTGAAGCTTCCCGGTTTCTTAGGTACGAACGTAGTTTCGAATACCTTTGAACCGCCGACAACATAGCCTGCCTTGGACACATTCTCCGACTTCCCCGAACTGAATATTCTGAAGTCCGACAAGTCCGGCAAAACCGGTTCGGCAAGAGTCTTGATGTTGCCGGTTCCGTACAGCTTTACCGTAACGGTCACCGGCTGATTAACCTCAACTTCGGTCTTGTCAATGGAAGTCGACATCTTGAAATCACCGACGCTGCCCGAGAAGTCCGGCAGCTTGCCTTCAGCAGGAAGCGGCAATACGACGACCTCTATCGGCTCTGTCTCCAGTAGCACCGGCTTGGCAGGAGATCTTTTCCTGTCGAATAGTCCGAACGGGTCCCTGTCGAACATGGAGAACAGATCGTCTCCCTTGATCTGAAGCGTGGCTTTCCCTATCGTCTTCTTGCCGGGACCAGTGGCGAACAGCGCGGTCTTAACTTCTGCAACATAGTAATCCCGCCCGCCGACCGTGCGATAGTAGTTCTTCTGAGGCGGGAGGTCCTCGACCCAGAATCCTGTTGCAGACGGAGGACTATACTCAGGCTGCGAGTAGATTCTCTTCCCCTGGTAGAACCTGAATGTAAGGGTCAATTGTTCATTCACGAAGACCGTGTCCTGGCCGACCAGTGCCTCAATGAAGAAGTCTCGATTGCCGGACCGAACAGGCTGCTGATCGTCAGATTGCGCTTCCTGGCGTCGACCCGATTGCGTCTGCGGAGGAGCGCCCTGCGTTACAGAAATGCTGATCGGTGATGTCGCGTAAGTCCGCCCTTTGTGCGCTATCTGCTGCGACGGGATTGTCAGAGTCCCCGTCTGCTGTGGCATAAGGATGTACTTGTAGCTCACCGAAGATGACACCGCACCGTTCACATAGGAAAACTGCTGAGATCGTCCGGCGCCGTAAACCTGAAACCCGGGAATCTCTGGACTCGCCGGCTCAGGCAAGCCCTGTATGTCCCCGGAAACCAGAAGTTCGAGCGTAATCTGCTCATCCAGACTCACCGCTGTTCGATCAACCTTGGCAGTGAACGATATGTCATCGGCAAGCGCAGTCGATATGAGCGACAAAACGATTATGAACGTGAGCCACCGCATGCGAACCTCACCAGTCCTTTCCGCTCGCCGGTTCACCTTGGACCTTCTGCTTGACGAGATTCCGAAGCACTTCCTTGTCGTTGCCGGTCACGGCGTTGAGGAGACGCTCGGCATCTTCCTTGCTCATCTCCATCTCCTGAGCATAGCCCTGTTGCTGCTGATCCTCTTCAGTCTCATCTGAGCTTTGCGCCTGCTGATCCTGCTGTTGTTTGTCTTGCTGTTGCTGATCTTGCTGTTGATTCTGTTGCTGTTCCTGCTGTTGTTGATCTTGTTGCTTCTTGTCCTGCTGATTCTGCTGCTCCGGCTTCTGTTGCTGATCTTGTTGCTGGTTCTGTTGCTGATCCTGCTTCTGCTGTTGCTGCTGTTGTTGTTGGAGCTTACGCAAAGCCAGTTCGAGGTTGTACTTGCTGTCCCGATCCGACGGATCCACATCGAGACTCTTCTTGTAGGCGTCGATCGCCTTGGCATAATCGCCGTTCCTGAACTCTGTGTTGCCTATGTTATAGAAGGTGCTTGCCTTGAGGCTGCTGTCAGCCGACGTTGCTGCGTCCATATAAGTCTCATTGGCTTGCTCATAGTCACCTTCTTGATGATAGACGCTGCCGAGATTATAGTCCACTACGGGGTTTCCATGGCTCGATTGCTTCGCCTCTTCGAGGAGGCTCTTTGCCTTCTGCAGATCGCCCTTCTTGTAAGCGTTGTTAGCTCGATCGTTGAGCTTCTTGTACTCATCCTGCCCGCTGGAGACTTCGCCCATGCAGAACGCAAGCAGAAGCAAGACAACTATGGCTACCCTCACGCAGACCTCCGTCGGTACTGTCCGATCTTCCTATCGCCGACAAAGAACTCAATCACAATGAAGAACAACCCGGCTGCGAGCGGATATTGAAACCTGTCCTCATACTGCGTCATAAGCTTGCCTTCAAGCTCCTTTTTCTCCATGCCGAGAATTTCATCGTAGATTCGATCGAGCTCGAGCTCGCCTGCCGTAGCTCGATAGTACTCTCCATCGGTGATGTCCGCTACTCTCTGCAAGGTCGCCTCGTCAAGCTTCGTCATCACGACTTCGCCGCTCTCATCCTTCTTGTAACCGGCAATCTCCCCTCGTCGGTTCTTTATCGGTATTGGCTCACCGCGTACCGAACCGATGCCGATCGTGAACACTTTGACGCCCAGCTCATGTGCCTCCTCGGCAGCTTTCACGGGATCTGACTCATGATCCTCGCCGTCGGTCATGAGTATCGCCACTTTGTATTTCTTCTCGGATTGATCGAAGGCCGCATTTGCAGTTCTGATAGCGTCACCAATCGCTGTTCCCTGAGCAGGGATTATGTCTGTATCAACCACGTCCATGAATATGTTAAATGCCGAGTAATCCAGCGTCAGCGGACAATGAACGAAGCTCTTTCCTGCAAACAAAACCAGTCCAATCCGATCGCCAGACAACCTCTCCAAGATTCCTCGTATTTCCTGTTTCGCCTTTTCGAGCCGATTAGGCTTCATGTCCTCCGCATTCATCGAGTTCGACACGTCAAGAACGATCACTATGTCGAGTCCCTGCCGTTTGAGCATAACGGCGTGGGTTCCCCACTGAGGTCGAGCGGCGGCCAGCACGAAGAAGATCACGGCGATCAGAAACAGAACATAACGGGCGACCCGCCCAGTCTTGGAGTATCCCGGTGAAAGCCCTGCGAACTTCGCCGGCAGCGCGAAGCGGTCTCGAGCCTTCTGCCGTGCAATGCCAGCCCACACGAACATCAGAGTAAGCGCAGGCACAAGCACAAGGGCTAATAGCATGTCTGGTCGTGCGAATTTCACGGTTGCTCCGCTCCTACGATAGTCTTATACCGGCTGAAAGCCAATCTTGTTTCGTTGCGCATGGAAACTGCAACAACCTCACTGCCAATCGTCCGAGATTCATCATGGAATCTT
Organism: Candidatus Zixiibacteriota bacterium; assembly: GCA_020053015.1. Taxonomy (GTDB): domain Bacteria; phylum Zixibacteria; class MSB-5A5; order JAABVY01; family JAHJOQ01; genus JAGVNY01. The sequence goes on from JAGVNY010000175.1 coordinate 7,543, forward strand.
TCTAAACCGCGTCTGTGACAGAACCGCCTCAACCAGAAACAATCCAAAACCTGACGCAAGAAAGTAGATGAACAGCTCGCTGTATTGCATATACTGCTTGGTTTTGATCTTCGTCTTCTCCAGAGACGATATCTCTTCATAAATTTCCTTCAGACCCGTCTCATCTTTCGCTCTGAAGTACTTTCCGCCCGTAATGTCCGCGATCTTGCGGAGCGATTCCTCGTCAATCTCGTTTTCGACATTGACATACCTCCGTCCAAAAACCGGATCATCTACAGGATAAGGCGCCGTCCCGGGTCGACCTGCTCCGACCGCGTATATCCTGATCCCAAGCGTCTTGGCGATCTCGGCTGCTGTCACGGGGTTGATCTCTCCAGCATTGTTGACGCCATCGGTGAGCAACACGATCACTTTGCTTTTCGAGGGGGAGTCCTTCAGCCTGTTGCAGCTATTGGCAATGGCCATGCCGATCGCTGTTCCGTCCTCCACCATGCCGAACGTCACTTCGTCGAGGAAATTCTGCAATACGATGTAATCGAGAGTCAGGGGACACTGAGTGAAGCTCTGACGAGCAAACACAACCAGCCCGATTCTGTCATTAGTGCGGCTTTCGATGAAGTTCCTGATCACTTCCTTGGCGACGAAGAGACGGTTTTGAGGCTGAAAATCCTCCGCCTTCATGCTGCCGGAGATGTCGAGAGTCAGTACGATATCGATCCCTTCTGTCTCAGTCTCTGAACTTACGCTGCTTGACTGCGGCCGTGCGAGGGCCACGATCAGCAGCGTCAGACCGAGCAGCCTCATTCCCGGCGACAGAAGCTCAGACCATATGCCACCGAGCTTCCCATGCGATGGAATCAACTTAAAATCAGAGAAGAGCAGATCAGACGAACGCCTTCTGCCGAATCGATATATCCAGAAACCGATGAGCGGAATCAGAAGAAGAAGAATCAACGCAGTCGGTGTTCCGAAGCCGAGGTTCATGCTCCCGAGACCTCCACCGGACGCTTCTCACCTGTTTCCTGCACAAAAAGCCAACCCTTCTGGAAATCGGCCTCCACCTCGCCGACAGTTGGCCGATGTTTGGCGAACTTCACAAGATCGGCGCTCTGGAACAACTCCATGACTAAGTTCAAGTGACTGTCACTGAGATTCGCGCGCTTCAGTTCGCCGCGCAGCTCATAAGTGGTCCTGTCAAGCGCGTCTATGCCGAATCGCGGTTCCAGATAGGCTCTAAGGATTGCGGTGAGCTGCAAGTAGAACAACTTGTATTCGCCTGCGGGCAGCATATCCGACTCTCGGAGTTTTCGCAGTCTCTCCTGCGCAATCACCCAAGGCGGCCGTGTGTCGACAGGCTCCTGCGCTGCCACCTCAACAGTCTTTCTCCGTCTTCGTATCAGCCAGAATACCGCTGCGGCGACGACGACAGCAGCTGCCACCACGTACCACCAGGGAAACTTGCGCCCAAAATACACAGGGGGCTTCAGACCTTTTATGTCTGCGGTCGAGTCAGCGCCTGCAACGCTGAGAATCGTGACTTCAAGAGAATCACTCTCGAATTCAGCCCTTGATCCGTCGCGCTCGACAACGGAAACAGGGACGGACGGGATCCAGAGCCTCCCCGTTTCATAGGCGGTCACCGTGAATTCCAATCTGTGGACAAGCCCTCCCGAGCCAACTGGCGAGAGAGAGTAATTCCGACCCTTGACTTCGAACTTGCCCAGATCTTCAGCAATTGGAATCGAATCGAGCGAGACCCCGGAGTCCGCTGCAACCGTAAGTGTATATGTCAGCCTGTCGCCAACGTATGCCTGCTGTTTGTTTATTTCGGATTTGACCGATACTTGGGCCGCTGAAGCAAGTCCGTAGGAGCAAAGAAGTGCAAGCGCTGAAGCCACAAGAATCAGGAAACTCAAGAAGACCCAAACCGGCCTGCTTCGACGCTTTGCACCTCGACCCAATAGTCTCAGAAAAGCGCCCTTCATCTCCGATCCAGTTTTCGCAATGCCCAAGCCGATATCCCCCCTGGTGTCAGCGTCCGCGCTTCATGTCTCGTAACCTGAAGAACTTCGCGAGCGGATCGATATAGTCGCTTGCTGTTGACAACACAACATGGTCGACGTTCAGCTTCTTGAAAAGCTCGACAAGCTCCTGCTGTCGGACTCTGGCTGCGCCGGCATAGGCCTTCCGGACAGATTCAGATCCTGTATCAAGCCAGAGTCTCCTTCCGGTTTCTGCATCCTCGGTGTACAGAAGCCCGACGTTGGGCATCGACATCTCTCTGGGGTCGGTGACATTTATCGCGATCGTATCATGCTTCCTTCTCGCAATCAGCAGCGGCTTCCGGAAGTCCTTAGCGATGAAATCGGAAATCAAGAACATGACGGCTCGCTTCTTGATCACCCTGTTGAAGTACTCTATTGCGCCCGCAATGTCTGTGCCGCCCCCTTCGGGCTGGAAGTAGAGAACCTCGCGAATGAGGCGCAGCACGTTGTGCCTCCCCTTCGCGGGTGGAATGAATTTCTCGATGCGATCGGAAAAGGCAATCATTCCGACCTTGTCATTGTTCTTGATCGCGGCGAACGCCAGCAGCGCCGTCAGTTCAGCGGCAAGTTCTGACTTGTAATAGCCTGCCGTGCCGAATGCCTTAGATCCCGAGATGTCCATCAGAATGATGACCGTCAGCTCCCGTTCTTCTGCAAACTTTTTGATAAACGGCGTGCCATATCTCGCTGTCACGTTCCAGTCGATCTGCCGAACGTCGTCTCCCGGCAAGTACTCTCTTACCTCGTCGAATTCCATTCCCTGTCCCTTGAACGAAGAATGGTATTCGCCGGAGAACAGGTCGTTCACGAGTCTCCGCGTTCGGATCTCGATTCGCCGGACTTTCTTTAGAATCTCTTTGGTGTCAATAGCCACTGATCACGGAACCTCAACCGTATCGAATATCTTCTGCACGACGTCTTCTGCAGCGAGCTCCTCAGCCTCCGCCTCATAGGTCAGTATGATGCGGTGTCGGAGCACATCCATGCCGATTGTCTTGACATCCTCCGGAGTAACATATCCCCTTCCCCTCAGAAACGCATGAGCGCGAGCCGCGAGGTTGAGATAGATCGTGGCGCGGGGTGAGGCTCCGTATTCGATCAGATCCGCAATGTCGAGTCCGAACTTCTTTGGTTGCCGTGTCGCCATAACGATATTAACGATGTAGTCCTTGACCTTCTCGTCAACGTATATCTCTGCTACGAGCCTGCGCGCCTTCAGGATTTCCGCGGGATTCACTACGGGCGACGCGACAGGCTTGTCCGACTTAGTCATTCTGTCCATGATCTCAAGCTCTTCGTCGCGGTCAGGGTATGTAATCTTAAGCTTTAGCATAAACCTGTCAACTTGCGCTTCTGGAAGAGGATACGTGCCTTCTTGTTCGATCGGGTTCTGGGTCGCAAGTACGAGGAAAGGTTGCTCCAATGGATACGTCGTCTCGCCGATCGTCACCTGACGCTCTTGCATAGCCTCAAGAAGCGCACTCTGCACCTTCGCCGGGGCTCTATTAATCTCGTCTGCCAGGATTATGTTTGCGAACACAGGACCCTTTTTGGGATAGAACTTACCCTCCTGCGGCGAATAGACAAGCGTCCCGACAAGATCCGCCGGAAGGAGATCCGGAGTGAATTGTATCCTCTGGAACTTGGTCTGGATTGCATCAGACAATGTCTTGATCGACAAGGTCTTTGCCAATCCAGGTACGCCCTCCAGCAGGATGTGCCCATCTGCGATCAGACCGATCAGCAAACGCTCTATCAGGTAGTTCTGACCAACAATGACTTTTCGCATCTCGGTAGTCAGCTTGCTGATAAAGCCAGACTCCTCTTCAACCCTTTTCTGAATCTCCTTAATATCTTGATCCATCATTCCTCCACTATCTCCGCCACATATCGAGTATTCTACCGACTATCGATTTCATTGTTCCAGGCAGTTGCGAAGCCGCCCACATAGCTCCGTTAACTCCTTGGCGCTTCGAGCGGTTCCTCCATACTTGAGATCATTATTCCAGCCTTCCAGACTCTGGTAGCTATCCAGCAGCGCAGTCGGGATAACTGGATGGAGTTGACCTGATTCCTGGACTGCATCACCCACCCCAGCACATAGTCCATGTGCATCCTTCAAGTACTGCTTGAGGGATTCATACAAAATGCTTTGAGCCTCAGCGGTTCTCCCGTGTGCAAGCACAACTTCTGAACGCGATAGCGAACGCCGGAGTGCTTCACTCGGGTCTTGCGATGCTGCGGTTTTCAGCGCTTCGTCCAAGCGTACACGCCTACGACGCAGCATGACGATGGATAGAAGCGTCGCTATCCCTATCACCGTTGGCACGACAACAATCCAGATTGTTGATAGCGAAGATGTCTGCCTGCCTCCAACGTGAACAGCAACTCTCTGAGACGCAAGACTCGTCAGCATGCCGGTTCTCCTGTCCACATAGTCGACAGTCATGACCGGTACCGCCGTCCTGCCTGTATCGACCGCCTCCAGCAGATACCTTGTAGACATCACATACCGATAGAACCCTTCTGAGTATACTCTCTCTTTGGAATTCGATGTGAACAACATGACGAAACCGTTCACAGTCGGCACGGGCACTTCCGCAATGTCATACAAAGTATCGCCTTCCGGGAAGGTGAGCGAGACATCAACGGTGAGCGTGTCGCCCATCGCGAGTTCCGCAGGCGACGCTTTGACGTCGAACTCCACCGAAGCGGCACAGACCGATGCCATACAACCGACCGCAATAGCCGAGATGCAGATCATCAACCCTACACGCATAATTCGAAGTAGGTACGAAGCACACACTTGGTCTGTCAACTCTAAACTGTGAACCGCGCAATTAGCAGCAACACCAGTCCAAGCGGCATGAGCAGTTTCAGCAGCCGCTGCCCAGTCCTGAAGCCCGCGACATCACTCGCTTTCGAGAGTCGCCTGAGTACGATCGCGCAGATAGCCAAGTATGCGCTCGATGCCGCAAGATACCAGATTGATAGATTAAGCAGCGGATAAGCTGCGATTGCGAGAAGTGAGTGCAACGTGAGAATTGTGAGCGCTGTGAATCTCGCTCTGTCTCTCCCGATCACTAACGGCAAACTGCGAACTCCCCCTGCTGCGTCACCGGGCATATCCTCGATGTCCTTGATAATCTCCCTACCGACATGGAACAGAAAGGCAAGAATTGCACCAAACCAGGCAAGTCCAGACTGCTCCAAACCGAACTCACCGACTATTGCCATTGCAAACGGAAAGGTCATCGCTGCCAGCAATGCCACCCACACATTTGAGAGTACGGGCAATCGCTTGACGGCCAAAGCGTAAGTTCCAAGCATCAATGCAGTCACACATGCGATACACAGCGGCAAAATCCCGACAGCTAACGACAACGCCAGTCCGGCGACAACGTGCAGGAGTGCAGCAACATAGGCCTGTCTCGGAGTCAGCCTACCCGACGGAATCAGCCTGTCGGGGCGATTGATCGAGTCAATGGCTCGGTCAGCGCAATCATTGACTGCATTTCCGAATCCGCAGACGAGACCGGCGCCTGCCGCGGCCATAGCCAGAAGACCGAGGGACGGGATATCACGCAGAAGCATACCGGCGGTAACTACCGAAAGAGCCGTAATCAAGCAGTTGAGTGGCCTGCCTATGCGGATCATACTTAACGCAGATTCGATCAAAACCGGCTCTCCAGAATGACGTAGAGTTTGCCTTCTCCAAACGTATCATCTCTACCCCATGCAACGTCTATCGAGAGGCTTCCAGTCGGGAGACTGAATCCGAATCCAAAACCCGCGCCTTCTCGAAACAGGTCGCCGCTGGAATCGCGAAACCACGCGCCCTCTGCGAACACTTTGACCAGAGCGCCGCTCGTCAGAGCCAACTCGGGTTGGATCGTTGCCGTTGCATAGCGTCTGCAAAGGAATTGGTCCTCGCGGTATCCCCTGAGACTGCGCGCCCCACCAAGTCTGAACAGATCTGTCGGCGGCACATCCGACTCGCCTGTGTTGAGTGCAGCGCCTGAGAGCGCAATGATGCCGCCCAGTCCGCTGCCTGCGAAGATATTCAGGCTGTACTTGGCAAGCAGCCGGGTATCGTCGACACGCGCTGCATCGGGAGTCACTCCTGCAAAACTGTATTGCCTCTTGAGACCGTAGGCGACATCAAGTGACACGCTCTGCGATATGCTCCCAAGCGACAAGAGTATCGTAGATCCGAGCCCCCATGTCCACTTGCGCGAATGGAAGACTCCACGGTACTCGGAGCCGGATGGCGTGTATCTGGTCCAGCCTCCTGTGAGCCGCACGGTCGCAGACCCGCTTGCTGCCTGTTCGATTTGCCCTTCGGCTTGCAGAGACTGATACAGATCTTCGTATTTCAGTTGCCGCACAGACGCGCCAACTGCGACTTGCCGCCCGAATAGGAATCTCTGGCGGGCGGCAAGCGAGACATCATGTGAGAGTTGGTCCTTCTTATGGTACCGCAATGAGAACGAAAGCCCATTGCCGAGCAGATTTTCGAAGTCTGCCCGAACAGAGCCTTTCACGTAGCCCGGCTTTCCGGCCTGACCCGGTTGATAACCCACAAGCCCTTCGAAAAATGAGGCAGGCAACTGGTGCACGCTGAATACCGGAGTACAAATGGAGTTGTCGTTGCTGAACTCCAGTGTTGCGCTGTCGTCCACTCTAAGGTAGCTGCACGTCTTCAGCAGTCGGATCGACTCGTCTATTCTGCTTTCGCTGAAGACCGCACCCGGCTTGGCGGGCAGTACTGACGCGAGGTGCTTGGCCGTACGAGGATCTGCTCCCACAATTAGACAGGTATCGAATTCGGCAAGGGGCCCCATGGTCACTCGCACTTTCACGTCGACAGAATATCCGTTTCCAATCTCCAGGCTATCGATCGACACTTGCGCGAACGGATACCCGAGGTCTCCGCAGACACCTATCATTCTTTCCGCAATCACTTGAATTGACACTGAATCGGCGAACATCCGCCTGAATTCAATCTCCTCAAGCAGGTCCCTGCACGCCGGTTCCAGTTCGCCGTCGACACGGACGCTTCCGATCCGATATCTCACTCCCGGGATCACGTTCAGAGTATCCTCCGTGTCACCAAGCTGCAAGCTTACAACGGCTTCAGGATAGCCGCAGGAGTTCAGGAGTCGCAGGACATTGTCCACAATCCCGGAATCGCTCGGTTCAACTCTCACAGCCCGACGAATCTCGGACTTAGATACATCGCAGCTGCCATTGATCGCAATCTCCGCTATACCACCAAGGCTCACTCCGCAGATAACAAACGCGAGCATGATGAGAGTCGAAATTCTCATTAGAATCGCGCCTTTGCAGTTGCCGACGCCATATGCCGGACGTCCATCATGGGGATATTCTCGCCGTCGTAGGACAGCCCTACGCTCAGGCTCTCCGACATCCTCAGGTCAATACTCGCTCCCCATTGTGAATTCTCGCCGACCCTTCGACCAAGCGCGAACTGGTATGGAACTGCAGCGCCTTCGTCGGAAGAACTCACTGACTGAAAGGCCGCCCTAAGATTAAGGCGACCGGCGCCCGCAAATCTGAGATTCACGTCACTCGCAGCTTCACTCAGGCGGACGACAAGATCGCTGTTTCTGCTCCGGTCAATCAGATACGACGGCTTGATCACAATCTCGATTTGTGAAATCGGGAAGTACTTCAACGAGGGCTTGAGGTGATGTTCGGTGAACGAAGCGCTGCCAAACGATCTCGAATCCTGATCAATCCGCCTGAACCTATGCTCCGCTGTCAGCTGCACGAATCGACTAAGCTTGACGTCGCCTCTTTCGACCAGGGTGAGCGAGTAGCTGAATCTGCTTGACGGCTGCATCCTCCGTTCACTTCGTTCTTCCTCCAAAGAAAGAAACATCGAAGCGTCTTTGTCAAGAGCGGCACGCACCGTCTGTCGAATCGACCTCTCGAAGCCGTAACGAGTCCGCTCAAACAACCCTGCGAACGGCACAAGCCAATCCGCTGAGAACCGCTCATCTGCCGATCCCTGCTCGCTCGATTTGACTGAGCTCTCGAACGCGAGGATTCTGAGGAACGAGAGAGATTGGGGACATCGACTCCAGTTCGCTAACCTTGTATAGAGGCTAAAATACCGAGCGACCAGGACGCCGGTCTCTTCCGCCGCCAGAGTTTCTTCGACACGAATATAGTCCCCGAGATCATCCGGCACATAGACACCGTTTTCGAATCGGTAGTCTCCCTCACCCTTGCCAACCCGAACGAAGTTCTCGACCGCGCGCGACGTACCTTCGCGGTTGATTCTATAATTGAGCGAAAGATCGAATACTGCCATCGCACTCCCAGCCCGATAGTCAGTGGCGATAGCCAGCTGTGACTCCTTGCTTGCATTCGGGATTTCGCGGTGCACTCTGCGGTGGATAAGGCTCAGTCCGAACTTGGAATCCCGCAGCCAACCGCTTCCGTCATATCGAATCTCAGTTGTCCTGGAATCGTATTCGCGAGTCCACGATTCGGTCAGCAATTTGTGGTCATCATACGTTACACCTGCGTTTAGGCCCCAGATGCCGCCCGTGAAGCTGTACTTGTCAAACTTCTTGCCAGATCCTACCGAGTCAGCTTTGCGATTATCAAGCTCGTCGTTCCAGGATACTCCCAACCTGACAGGCAGAAGTATTGCAGACATCGAAAGGCGATTCTCGAATAGTCTCGCGTTGCGTTTAGCAACGTTATCTTCTGATAACCGGTCGCTTCTCATCACATCGACCGATAGCTCAGACAGAGGCTGGCAGCCGAATCCAAGAGAGTAGCGCTCAGCATTAGCGTGTCCTCGATCTCGATATCCCCCATACTCCAGAGAAGCGCGCGCACGGTCACTCAGACGCAGTCGCTGACCGATCTGCGCATGCTCGGCCACCGAATAGACAGTGTCACTCTGCAAACCCCAATAGCGCCCCCATTCGGGCTCGAACGTCCTGCCCGGCAGATGGAACTCGGACTCCTTTCTGGTGCCCTCGACATCAACTGCCCAGAGTGTTGTGCTGTCAGCGGATTTCATGGGGAGCGCCGAGAACGCCGCAGAGAAGTCGGAGCCCAGATTATTCTCGTCATTGCGAGTGGAGACCGTGTTGCGATCCCAATCGCTGACTGTCATGTTTGCGCGAAAGTCGATACGGTCGAACGCAGCACGTGTTGAAAGCGAGGCGGCATCGGATCTTTCTGGCAATGGGATCGTGACAATCGGCAAATACGCGCCGGCTCCTCTGCCCACGAAATCATAGACACCGCCGCCGATGTAATTGTAGTCTCCTTCCCCTTGCCCCACGTGCGAGAAGCTAACTCTGAGGCTTCCTGCGTTCTCGCCGACAAAAACGTAAATTGTGTCAACTCCGACGACATCCCGCACATAGTTGCCGGAGCCTGAATCGACCTCAGACACGCCGGATCGCACCGCGCTGTCAGACGAATCGCCTGCAGCTGCGAGAGTCGCCAAGTCTGTCTCGGCGAGAGAGAATCGTGACGGATTGCCGTAGGAGTCCTCCTGGCGAAACACCTCCAAGACTGCGCTCACGTGGGATACTGAGTCGCCAAATCCAACCGCTCCGGCCATGAAGTCCTGACGGTAATTCTCATTTAGGTATTCGAAATCTGATTCTATCCTCGTCTGAGACGTAATCAGGATCGTTGGCGGGAATCGCAACTCCCCGAGTAAGTAATCGATTTGATAGTCCGCATCTGATCCGCGCTCCAGTTCCCGGCCATCGAGCCAAACTCTCTCAGTCCCCGGTATTATCGAGACAGTGCCATACGAATCGCTCGGAATCAGCTTGTACGGTCCGGACACTCCGTCCCGCCCGTTGCCGACAAAGCGACCGTGTTTGGACTTGATCCCGCCCACTGTGGCGCTGGAAGCAACATCGCCCGTTTGCACCGACACTGTCCCGCCTTTGAGCGATTTGCGCAGTTCAGCGTTTCTGCCGATTCTCCTATTGAAATCGATATCTCCGACGGTTGCACCAAAATGTTGAGATGTCAACTGTAGCGATATCTTGTCAACCTCCCCAATCGATGTCGAGATTCCGCCGATCTCCGGACGCGATTGATCGGAGAGCACGCCTGACACCCGAAGGTCCTTGGTCAGATATCCATCGATGTTGATATTCAGTGTCTGCTTCAAGTCCATGTCCGTGCCGGTTCCGGCGCTCAGTCCTATCGACTTGCTGCCGAAGACGCGCAGCGAACTCTCTGACTTCTGCCTGTGCAGACGGTCGGCAGGAGGACCAGGCAGGGCGGACATTTCGGCTCTTTGGACGGATGCCCCTCCACCCAGCTTCCGCCTCGCGAAGTACTCTGGAATGTCGAACCACATACGGCTATAAGTCACCACTACCGTCGCAGGACCGGCTGGGGAATTGATGAACTTGATCGTTCCCGATCTGCGATCGACCGCGTATGAATTTCCCGCAAGCAATTCTCCATTCAGCAGGATTCGAACACTTCCCGGGATTACATTGTTGCGAGACAATTTCAGCGTCGGAGGAACCTGATCGTAATGATGAGTCTCGGAAAAGCACGGAAGTGAGGCTGCTGCGTCCTGGAGCAGAGCGGTCGTCAGGATCAGCGCAAGCGCGCAGATTCTAAGCATACGCTACCGCTTGATCGGGCGGTACACCATTACGCGGTCCCCGCCGTAGTCCGAGACAACCAGCCATCCATCTGCACTAACTGCCGGACTGTGCAGCTGTCTGAATTGGTAGTCTCCGGAACCCGACGACCCGAACGAGTAAGCAAGCCGTCCTTCTCCGGTGAGCACCGTCAC
>JAGVNY010000109.1 GCA_020053015.1 Candidatus Zixiibacteriota bacterium
CGACAACGTGATCGTCGAACGGGAAGCCTTCACATACGCTTACAACATGGATGTTTTAGCAGTCGCGGCAGCGGGAAACGAAGCCACAAGCGAGCCTCTATATCCTGCGGCGTACCCCAAAGTCATTTCCGTCAGCGCGACAACCAATCGAGACGAAGTTGCAAGCTACTCCAATTACGGTTCCACCATTGACGTGGCAGCGCCCGGTGGTCAGTACTTCACTTACGGCAGCACAATTCTGTCCTGCTACTGGGATGAGTATGGCACTGAATACGAATTCCTGGCGGGTACCTCTATGGCCGCGCCACACGTAACCGGCCTCGCGAGCTCGGGAACGTCGCTGCGCGGTCAATCGCTGGGCGTATTGACGAGCTCTATCTATGTGCAGTCAGCACACGGCGCCTGGCCACCGGCAAAGATGTAGTTGATCAAGTACACTACATCATCGATATCCACCGGCACATCACCGCCGCTGCAATCGACGTCCGCTGATTCGATGGGTATGGGCATAGGACCGCCTGCGAAGATGTAATTGATCAGGTAGACCACATCATCGATATCGACTGGCGGATCGCCTCCGCTGCCGTTTGCGTCTCCGCAGATCCAATCACAAGCATCGCCGATACTGTCGCCGTCGGAGTCTGCCTGATCCGGATTCGAGACACGGATACAGTTGTCGCAGCTATCACCGATTCCGTCGCTGTCATCATCTTCCTGATTGAAATTCAGAGCGAGAAGGCAATTGTCACAACTATCGCCGACACCGTCACTGTCATGATCTTCCTGCAGAGGATTTGCGACACCGGGGCAGTTATCGCAGGCATCGCCAAGACCATCCTGATCGGAATCGGTCTGGCTGAGATTTGCGATTGACGGGCAATTGTCATCAGGGCACTCATTCTCAGGATGCCCGGGATCGCCGTAACCATCGCCATCTAAGTCAAGGCAGACTTGGTTCAGCCGTATCGACACAGTGTTTGAATACTTGTTGGCTACCGCGAGATCGACGTCACCGTCACCATCGTAATCCGCAGGGAATACTGATACCCCAAAGCCATTTGTTGGATATGTCTCATGCAGGACAAGAGAGCCGTATCCATCGTTGAGAAGAACTGATATGAACTGCCCATACTCAGCAATGATTGTTGTGACAATGTCGAGATCACCATCACCGTCGACATCGGCAGTGCAAAGGCTCGTTGGCCTCATAGTAACCTGATACTGCACCTGCGGTGCGAACGTCCCATCGCCGTTGTTCACCAGCACAGAGAGAGTCGAATCAATCGGAGAAACATCGTAGTAGCCTTCGTTTGCAGTGATCAAGTCGAGGTCGCCGTCAGCGTCAAGATCCGCAGCACACACCATAACCGGCGCACGTCCGACGATGATTTTGGTCTGTGGAGCATAGAGTCCGGATCCAATGTTCATCAACACAGAGACAGTAGAGTCTCTGAAGTTCCCTGGCACGACGTAAGCACTGCCGGCATTTGCTATCGACAGGTCAAGATCACCGTCGTTGTCGAGATCGGCGGCACAGATGTAGCTCGGATACTTACCTACGTCATAGTACGGCGGGGAGGGCTGCGTTGGCCCGAAATACCCGGAGCCGTCATTGAACCTGATCTCAACGTCCGATTCCGTGGGATTCTCGGTTGCCAAATCTTGATCGCCATCGCCATCCACATCGGCAGCGACCAATCCCCGGGGATGGCCGTGCATCCAGTACTTCGTGTAGTCTGAGAAACCTGCAGAAGCATCATTTCTCAAGACCCAGAGGTAGGAGATGGATTCGCATGTGACTGCAAGATCCATGTCGTCATCTCTATCAAGATCAGCCGCATAGACCGTCCCATAGCTTGTCTGTGGGGGGGTGTTTGGAACTGCATAAGCGGCGGCTGTTACGAATGTGCCGTCTCCATTGTTCAGTAAGATTGTCGTGCTGGAATCGATATTGGCTGCTGATGTCGCAAGATCGATATCTCCATCGCCATCCAGATCTGCACTAAACAGGGATTGTGTGCCGCTGCCAACCGTGTAATCGACACTCACTGGGAACTCACCGGGACTCTCCGGGCTCACTGCAGTTGTGAACGACCAGGTGAAGCTGCGATCCAACGGTTCACCCGTTGACATTCTTATCTCCGGCGTAAGCGTGATGGTAATCAACTCACCTGAGCAGTAGTCTGTCGCGGGGTCAAAAGTCACTGTTCGAGTTGGCTGATCGTACGAGAGCGTGCCCTGAACGAACCCTCCCGATCTCGACGTGACCACGAAGGTCAAATCAGTGAATGACGTTTCGTCCATATCGTTCTCAAAAGTAACAGAGATATTCGCGGAGACCGGGATGTTGAGTTCGTTCTGCGCCGGAGATGTCGATTGAATGGGTGGTGGACTTTCGACATGCACGTATACCGTGCACACATCCTCGCCGCAGTCATTGGCCGCTGTCACTTCGTAAACGTACATGCCACTTGTGTCAGCATAGAAGCAGAGTGTGTCGTTTCCCCACACAGCGCCGGAGACATCGACACCGTCGTAGTTGACCACGGAAAGCGGAACGCAGATGTCTCCCGGTTCATTTGGGTAGATTCTGAACGTATCAGATGGGCACGCGATTTCCGGCTCTTCGCCCAAGAGAATCTGCACGAAGACGGAACACATGTCATCGCCGCACACGCTGAATGCATTAACCTCAAATGAATACGTCCCCGCCGTGTCCGCAAAAAAACATAGAGAGCCATTCTCCCAAGTGGCGAGTTCTCCGGCCAATACGGAATCCGCATTTTCAATCGGAAGCTCTAGACAAGCCTCAGTCGGCTGGCACCGTGGAATTAGCATTAACGAAGTCGGGCATTCAATTTCCGCCTCTGGCGTCGGCGCGTCACAGATCTCAGCCTCAATAAGAAGATCGACGTCGACACCCCAGAGGCTGGACATCGTAAGCCACTGTCCTTCATAGTATCCAGAGCTTCGATGGAAGATTGAGCCAGAGCCATCGTCGGAGAGTATTGCGATGTTGTCATTCTCCTGATCGACAACTGTGTAACCGACGTGGAGATCACCGTAAGCATCCACGCCAATGCAAAGTGGAGAGAAATCCACCTCTACATAATCCGGAGAGTAAGACATCGCCACTGCGGGAACGTTGATTCGCGCGAGTTCATTGCCCGGTAAGCCGGACCCATCATCGTCCCATACTATTATGTCTACACCGAGCCCGGATGCGTCAGAGAACTCCGGGTAGTCGTCTGTGAACCACACGCGAACTCGACGCAAGCGCCGATCCACCCACCCATTTGTAAATCTCTCGTTGTAGAAATCGTCGCCGTATTGATCAGGTATCTGAAGACTGTAGTAGGCGTCTCCAGAGTAGCTTCTCCACCAGCAGGACTCTCTATCTGAATCAGACGAAGAAGGAATAGAGAATGGCCTGTCTATTCGATTCGGCTCTTGCCTGATAAAACTCCCTTGCTGTTCGCCGGCGGTTGCCGATATGGCAACAGCCAAGACTACAGCTATCACAGCTAATAGAAGCGATTGTTTCATGGCGCCATCCTTCTCTGAGAAAACCTCTCACTGCACTTCAGCTTTCGTAGCTCCGAGCCTCTGTAGTTCGAGCTCCGAAGCCGGCCTACGGCACTGCTCACGTACATATTGGCAAACATTGCCAATAGCCTTGGACCGTCTGCATAGAGCAATACCCGCCCTTATTGGATTAAACTATACATAATAAGTTACCAGATACGGGGGGATTGTCAAGGGCATACTGGCGATTGCCGTAGCCATTCGTGTCTGAGACTCTTCGCTACCAGACTGTGTCGTAATTGTGTTTGTTGAGTGGTGGACAACATTGTAGGAGGTCGGTGGTCGGGTTTTCTCTCTTTGTTTCGTCTGGCGAAGCGGATTTTGGTCAATTCGCAGTCATATTTTTGATCTCTGAGCAGTTGTGCCAAGACCCGATGGTTCAGTGAGCCAGCTTTTGAAGAAGCGTCGGTACCCCGATCAAAGTGATCAGACGAGCGAGATTGAAGCAAGTAGCCAACAGGGACGCCTCGGCCCGGCCCCCCACCAATCTTCGCAGCAGAAAGTGATCGGCGCCAAGATTTCGTTTGATGTGACCAAAGGGAAGTTCCGCCTTCTGCCTGCGCAGTCTGTAGATCGCCTGTGAGTCGGGCTCTTCAAAGGTGGCGGCCAAACGCTCGCGAAACTCCTCGTTGACATAACGCACCAGCAACCGACCATTCTTTCGGTCCGTGGTGCATTCACCAAAATGGCCGCACTGCCGACAAACTCCTCTACCAGTACGGTACTCCTTCCGCTTTTCCCCGATCGGACGGCGGTAACTCAGTATCTGACCCGCCGGACAACGATAGACATCGCTTTCGCTCTCATACTCAAACTCCGACTTCGCAAAAGGCCCAGGCGTATTGTGGCCGGCCTGAGTCTTCGAAGGTACAATCACTCTCAACCCCTGACCGTCAAGCTTCTCCAAGTCCTCATACTGGCAATAACCAGCGTCCGCACACACCGTCTCAGCCGCCACCGATAACGTCCCCTGAGCCCGCTCAACCTGCTCGGCCAGTTGACCGAGATCGTTGTTATCATTGACCACGTCGCTGTGAATAATCAGCCCCTCTTTCCCATCAACAACCATCTGCAGATTGTAACCGGCATGTGAACCGTGGCGGTCGCGAGTCCGAATACAATCCTCATCAGTCGAGTTCATCGAGACCTGTTCGCTTTCATGCAACCGCGCCAGCACGCCCCGAACCTTGTTCTTCAGCTTCTCCCGATCACGCAACTCCGCCTCTAACTTCACCAACGAACCAGCGTCTGACTCGCTCGCATCTGCACGCTCACATTCCTCCAGAATCTCCTCTATCCGCCGCTCGATCTGCTCCAATCGCCTCCGGCAACGAGCCTCCGTCCAGTGTTGATTCAGCGAAGCATTCGCCCGCAACTTACTCCCATCAACAAACAAAGTGCTCCCAGCTATCAAATCTAACTCGATGCACAGATGCGCGCATTGTCTGAGAACCATAGCCAAAGACTCACGGTGCCGACGACGAAACTCCGCTATCGTCTTGTGATCCGGCTTCAACCCCCCCAGCAACCAAATGAAACTCACGTTGTGATATGTCGCCCGCTCCAGCTTCCGCGAACTCCGTATCCCATACGAACAACCGTATACTAACAACTTCAACATCGCGCGTGGCTCATACTCCGGAGGCCCAACCTGACGATTATCCCATCTAATCCCAACCTCCCACAAATCCAACTGATCCACAAACGAATCATAAACCCGTACCGGATCGTCCGCCGATATGTACTCCTCAATACTCGGCGGCAACATCTGTATCTGACGACGCTCACCTAACCGATATGCCATACCTGCTTCTCCAAAAAAACCATAAGCCAAATCCCACTACATTCTACAACCCACAAACCTGCCCGCAAGCATGAATTACGACACAGTCTGTTCGCTCAGAGTGACCGGCAGCAGAGGATTCCGGTGCCACAAAGATATTTAACAGGCAGTGGTCAGGGCTGCGGAAGGTTAGCGCAGTTAGGTGGAAAGCAAAAGCGGCAAGCTGCCAGGCCTGCCGCAGACGTCAGATGATCTAAGAAGCAGCAATCACAAGCAGTTAGCGCACGGAGCCGGGCCGCCGCCAAAGACGTAGTTGATCAAATACACAATATCGTCGATGTCGACAGCAGGGTCACCACCGCTGCAGTTGGCATCACCTGCTGCAAGCGGCACAGGAGCCGGGCCCCCACCGAACACGTAATTAATCAAAAAGACGATGTCGTCGATGTCGACCGCCGGATCTCCGCCGCTCGCGTTAGCATCACCGCAAACGTATACGACAACAGTCCCGGTCATGCCCAGGTGAAGTGTGCACAGGTAAGGAAACGTCCCGGCCGATGAGAATACGTGCGAGAACTGCTCGCCCTGCGCAAGAATGCCCGAATCCCACAAAGCCGTAGTCGATGTGGTCGTGTGAGATATCGAGTGATTGTTTGTCCACCTGACAGTCGTACCGACGTTCACGGTGACGGTACTTGGACTGAACGAGAAGCCGGGAATCGAAACATCAACAGTCACCGCGCTGGCGTGCCCGAACATGGCTGGTATCGCGAAGAGAAGCACCATGAGTGCCGCACCTAAAGCGACTTTGGATTGGTGAGTGAACATAGCATCCCTCCATGGGAAACAGGTTCGTTTTTGTATTATTTGTAAACCGCAGAACTTTTGTGATGTTCCGTCTGATACGAATGCGAAGTCAGTCCAAAGAAGAAGGCGGCTGGCTTCGCGCCTGCCGCCTTCCACTCCCCTCTTTTCTCCTGAGACTCTTGTCGATTCACCCGGTGCAGCGGGTGAACATCGTCCAACTACAAACAATCAGCGCATGGAGCCGGGCCGCCACCGAACACATAGTTGATCAGGTACACTATGTCGTCGATATCGACAGACGGATCGCCGCCACTGCAGTTGGCATCTCCCGACTCCAAGGGCACCGGAGCAGGACCGCCGCCGAACACGTAGTTGATCAGGTACACTATGTCGTCGATATCGACCGCGGGATCTCCGCCGCTTCCGTTTGCGTCACCGCAGATGAACTCCGGCCAAGTCGAAACGAGAGAACGCAGACCCCATGCATCAACAGTGAAGCAAACCGGAGTCGGTTGCATGTCGATCATCATGTGCGCCATTCCAGTCGAGAGTATCGCGCCGAGATGAACCGTGTACCTGCCGGGAGTGGATATGTTCAGGTTGGTCACCGGAATCTCAGCCTGCTCGCATGTGACTGATATAGGCCCGGGCTGCAAGACTTGCGACACGTCTAACACGAATTCCATGTCATTCCACCAGGGATTCGGGAACACCGTGAAATCGAATTCGAACTGCAATACCCCGCATGGTCCCCAGAGAGCCGGAACTGCCATGAGATTGAGGCCGACAGCATCAATAGCCGGAACGAAGTATAACGGGGCAACAATGTTCGAGAACTCCGCCGGGGAGTTGTCTCTTCCACCGACAGAGAATCCCGCAAACTCCTGCTGGTTGGAGATCGTCTCGGGCAGTGACTGATCGTTAAGAGCGTCTACTGTAACCGTGAACTCGCCATTGTCGTTATGTATCCAGAAGACGCGTGTCGAATCGTTGTCACCGTTTATCACGCGCGTTTCATTACCTGGCTGATAACCGGAGCTCCCTGGGAGATTCCAGTTCCACACTTTGACCCTCTTCTTTGATCCGTCGGGCTGTTCTTCATAAACCGACGAATTGCCACATCCACCGGTTCCGGTGTATGTGATCTTTGCCTGACCGCCCGGTGGGACAACGATCTTTTTCCAGTCGCAGTACTCCTTGAACTGCAAGCGAACCCAACTTACTGAGCCATCGGCAAGTGCATCCTCGACATCCTGTTTCTCCTGCTCCTTCTCGGCCTTCTGGTCCTCGAGAGCAGCGCGGAGCGAATCGTTGTCGGTCAAGGTGTCGAGAATTCCCTGAATCTCATCGATCTCATCCTGAATCTGATCGCGAACGTCCTCAAGGAACTTCTTGTAAGTCTTCTTGGCGCTGTCGACGGCTGATTCATAATCAGAGCCTCCTGCGAGTTGATTGATCTTCTCGCGCAGATACGGGCTGCCATTTTCATCGCCGACAGATATTGTGGAGCTGCCCGCGGCGGAGTTCGCGTGTATTTCAGTCTTCTTCTTGTCGTCGAGGTTCTTCAGCGAATCTGCCATCTGCCCGCCGTAGCATTCAGTGAATTCATCATAGAGGAACTTGCAGCAAGAATCGATTATCATCTGCTGCATCGCGCGAAGCTCGTCCGGACCGAGAAACTCGTCGCCTGTGAGCACAACGCCATCGCCGTCCGCGCCATGGTTGGAGAACATTTTCTGAACGGTTGCGCTGTCACCGTTGCGAGTACATTCTGCAACCTTTCGGGCGATCTCTTCATGCGCCGCCTTCACATTCGCTTCGGTCGCCGCGTCGACAAGGGAGTCAGCTATAGCGGTGGCATCACCGCTGTTACCTTCGAAGTAGATGACCTTGATGTTCTCAGGACAGTAATTCTCGTTGTTTACCTTGTGATTGTAAAGATTTTCTATGTCCTCCCAGAAGCCGGGATCATTGCCGAGTGAGTCACCCCCTCCGCTGACCAGAATCGCGAACTTGCAGGGGTCGCAGGCGTCACCGTCTTTGTCTACGCCGATTGACTCGTACAAGCCCTGCACCTTAGGCGGCGGAGGACTGCCTGGGAGCAAGTACTCGTACGAAATCGCGGATATATGAATGAAAATCGAATCACCGGGGAACTCCGGGTGATTATTCGGAGAACGTGAAATCACACCCGTTACTATCAGATTGCCGCCGTAGTTATAGATTGGATCAGGAAGCGCGCCATCAAGGAACGCAGCGCTGAACGGGGGCATTGGCCTGCGCTGCTGATATCTGCTGTATGACGTCACCAACTTGCTGTCTCCCGGATGCAGATACTCTCCGAATACTCGGACTTGCTGACCCTCGACCAGCGATGCGTTGTCATAGAGCTTCGGGATCGTATACAAATCCTCGAGCACTATCACAGTGCCCATCATCATTGGGTGAATAGCGCAATGATAAGGGAACACTCCCGGCGTCGAGAACACCCTCGAGTACTGCTGGCCGGGCGACAGCGTGCCTGAGTCCCAAACAAAAGTGTCTGAGGTTGAAGTGTGGGGAACCGAGTGGTTGTTAGTCCAGCGCACCGTGTCCCCTGTCTTGACGACCACCGTGCTCGGACTGAACGAAAATCCGGGAATCGACACATCGACAGTGACCGCCGACGCTATCGATGTTTGAAAGGCAACAGCGGCGATGATGAGCCAAATCACCGCTGAGAGGAGATGCAGTCGATTAGTACGCATTTGGATCCTCCGTAAAGAAATAGGGGTGAACCTGTCGTATTTCTAAGGAGAATTATCGATTAAAGTAGTCCATTTGTCAAGTGGTAAATTGCGACTTGTATAGTCTTCTTTGTCGTCTCGTGGTGGGCTGAGTGTACGTTCCGGGACATGGGTAACAGAATAGACTCGTCACATGGGTAACACTTTGGGTCATTGGTGTCAATGTTGTTCTTTCTTTGCGGCCGACGGCCGCAACAA
>JAGVNY010000141.1 GCA_020053015.1 Candidatus Zixiibacteriota bacterium
ATGTTCGAAGTCATGCGTGATAGAACTGCTATGCACTACGGCTCAGGAGACTTCAAGACCGCTCTCTCGACTGTGGACTCGGCGGCGGCAATCTACGCCGATCATCCCTGGTGTACCGAGATGCGCAATCGGATATCACGTGAGATGAGTCGGAGGGCCCCGTCCGTCGAGACAGCAGTTGCCAAAAAGGCGGTAGCGCCTTCAAGTGAGATAATAGCCGGAGCTGACGCCGCCTACCTTGAGGGTCGACAGCTGTTCGAATCGGGTGATCTTTCAAACGCCATAGAGAAATGGGAAACTGTCGATCTGATCGCTCCCGCTTACAAGTCTGTCCGGACTTATCTGATCAAAGCCTACAAGTATCTTGGCGTCGAACTCTATGGGAAGAACAAACTCGATGATGCCATCGCTATATGGAGGAAAGCTTCCGCATTGGATCCCGAAAACGAAGAGATAGCGGACTATATCAAGCGTACCGAAAGCGAGATTTCGAAGCTGAAAGAGCTATCATATGAGTACTGATAAGAACGACAAGACTACAATGGACTGGCCCAAGCCGTCTGACTTCAAGAAATCAATCCGATTCGAGTTCACCCTCTACGTTTCTGCAGTTGTCATCGGTATGATGCTGTTTACGGGATACATAGTGTCGAACCGCTATGTCAACACAGTGACCCGTTCGGTCATTGACAAGATGGTGACGCAGGCACGATCATATTCGGGCCCCGCAGGAAAACTCATTATAGGCTCCAGTACGCCTGATATCCTGCTCCTGAGTAACACATGCAAGCAGCTTGCAGGCGCAAATCACGACGTCTACTGGGCGGGCATCTCCGACCGGGGCGGCGCCTTTATCGCGCATACGGATATGAGGAAAGTGCTGACATCGGAGATTGCAGCAGAGCCTCAGTCGGGACAGTACAACGACCTGCTCATGACCGGTGAAGGAGTCCATTCAACCGATGATACGATCTACATCTCCGTGCCTATTGTCGAGAATAACGTCGAAGTCGGGCGCCTGTCGGTCGCCGCATCAACCGCGCCAATCAAAGCGGCTCGGCGGTCTTCGACGCTATTGATAGCTATAATTACAGCCGGAATGATTGCGATTGGCGTTCCTCTGACAATGGTTGTGCTCCACAAGAAATTGCGTCCTTTCGGGCTGATCATCGAAAGCCTGAAGAACGCGAATATCGATGACATTCGGATTGATATAAGTCTACAGGGCAGAGACGAGTTCGCGTATCTGGCGGACACTCTGCGCACGATGGGACGCAAGCTGAACATCGCGCAAAAGGATTTGATCGAGCAGCACAGAATCGCCCAGGAATTGGATATAGCGAGGGAGATTCAGGAAAGCATTCTACCGAAATCTATTCCCCGGTCGACCAATTTCGGCATCGGGGTTACATACCGTAGTGCGCTTGAGGTGGGGGGAGATTACTACGACTTTATTCAGCTTGATGACGATCATCTCATGATGTTGATAGCCGACGTTTCCGGCAAGTCGCTGCCCGGCATGCTCGTCATGCTGATCACCAGAGATATCGTGAAACGCGTGGCTCGTCCAGACAAGTCGCCCAAAGAAATCCTCTCGGAAGTCAACGACGAGCTTTTGGAGAACATCCGCAAAGGGATGTTCGTCACCATGTTTCTTGGCATCTTGTCCACTAAGACCGGACAAGTGACTTACGCATCGGCAGGGCACAATCCTATTCTGCATTTGTCGTCAGACTCGGGGAAAGCTTCCTATATAAAGACCAAGGGATTTCCGCTCGGCATGATGCCAACCTCGGCCTTTGCATCGAGGCTGGAGCAGGGGAACATCAGACTCCGGAGTCGTGACATCCTCCTTCAGTACACGGACGGCGTCAACGAGGCTCTAAGCGCATCGGAAGAAGAATTCGGATTCGACCGATTCGCGCGATTTGTCGAGTCGCATCATGAATTGGAACCCGGCGTCTTCGTGCAGCGGTTCATAGAGGAACATGCGCAGTTCGTTGGCGATGCCAAACAGTATGATGACATTACATTGTTAATATTGAAGTGGTTAGGTGCATCGTCCGATAATAGACTTAAAGGGAGCGAATCCATTCTATATGCAGATCGTGCGGGACACCGAAGCTGAAATAAGATTGCCGGCAGACTCATCTCCCGGTTCACTCACTAAGTTTCAGAGCGAAATCGACAAGCGCTTGTCAAATGGGACGACTGCTATTTCGATCAATTGCTCCGGTCTAATGCGCGTGACGTCTTCTCATATTGGAACTCTCTGGTTTGCTTACACGAAATGCAAAGACGCAGGTGTCAACTTGAATATCCTGTCGGCCACTTCGAACCTTGAGGAATCTCTGAAGACTGCGGACCTTCATGATCTGATAATCCCGGCCAAGACAAGCGCCGCCAAGATTCCCGTGATACGGATCCAGGGAACCAATTCGGATGATCTTCGACTCCTGGCGTTCGAATTCCATCCAACTATTGAAGATATAAACCGTGCATTGAATGAATTCCGGGACTTCATGCTGGCGCTTGGGATCGACCCCGAAACAACCGGAGCGCTGGAGACCATGTTCTACGAAACGGCGACGAACATCCGAGAGCATTCATCGCTAAGCGCGTCGGATTGGATCAATGTCACGTCCGAAGTCGACTCATTCGGAGTAACCGTTCAGTTCACAGATCCTGGGGAGCGGTTCGACTTGACAGAAAGAGATTCGTCATTTGACCCTGGCAAGGCCATCAAGGAAGGTCAGACTCGTGGCTTCGGCATAGAGTTGGTCAAGAAACTGGCGGATTCGATCTCATATATGCGCCAAGACGGCCATTCCAATGTCCTGACGATGACCCGGTACTGGAGGAACAGATGACCACACGCGGGATACAGCAGAGAACGATTGATGAGAAGACGGTGCTGATCGTTCCCGGTCCAAAGCTTGACAATGAAAACGCCGCGGATATGTCCTCGGCTATAGGGGCTGCCCAGCTTGAAGGATACCTTGATATTCGGATAGACATGTCAGGCTTGCAGATGCTCTCCTCGGCCGGCGTCGGCGCGATCCTCGGATCGGTGGAGATTTCCAGACAACAGGGTGGTGATATCACTTTGTGGAATCCATCTGCGAAAGTCAGAAACGTTCTCGAGATTCTTGACTTGGGGGAATACCTGAGCATCAAGAACGGCGAAGCTGCTGGCCCGACGACATAGAGAAAGATCTCCATCACCGTGAGCAGTGTCATCAACAAGACCGTGAACATTGACACCGCCAGGATTCCATTCTCTGAAGTGAATCAGGAAAGGCGGCTAATGGCTCTTGATTCGCTTGCTAATCTGGTCCTACAGTTCACGAAGAACCAGAGTCTTGAGGACATCGTCATGATGTTCCTCTGGACTATCTCCGGTCAATTGTCAACTCCGAACACATTTGCAGTGATCAGGACGATGACGGGGGATGAATCCGGGTTGCTTAGCTTGGCCACAGGCAGCTTCGATGCTCAGAATCACATCAAGAACATCGCGTGGACTTCAGACTTCTTTGACTACTTCCTGGAAAGGCCGGGGGTCCATGAGATCGATGGTCTTATCCGGAGGTCAAGCATAGGCTCACTCGCGACCGAGCTGAAGGCGATAGACGTCGGGCTCATTTGCCCGCTCACACACGGCACTCAAATCAGCGGGATTATCGGGCTCGGATCACGAGTCGGTAACAAGCAGTTCACGGAACAAGATGCCGCTTACATCTTCACGTTCGCGAACACTCTGACCCCGTTCATAGTCAATGCACTGCAATTCGATGAGATTTCATATCTGCATGCATGGCATGCTGAGATCATAAACACATTGGATCAGGGAGTGCTTGTCTTCGGGAGTGATCTGCGGCTGAAGAGCGTAAACAGAGCGGCTCTGGCAATGCTCGCACACTATAACGTGCATTCTCTCGAAGCCCAGTCACTGATAAGCGCGCCAATGGATACTGTGTTCCCTGATAGCGTGTTTAGCGGATGGGCAGATAGGATCATCCGCCTGTGCAAAGAAGGCGCGTTCGGTTCTCTCGACAATCAGATCATCAGACATGGGCAAGCCGAGAGAGTGTTCAATCTGAAGACGGCTTTTATGCACATGGTCAATCATGACAATCGGGACCTGATCGTGACAATTGAAGACGTCACGGACAAGGTGCTCACTGAGGGCAGATTGTTCGAACTAAACCGTCTCGCTGACAAGGCCGTAATGGCTACGTCAATTGCACACGAATTCAACAACTACGTCGGCATGATTATGGGCAGCGTTCAGCTTGCCTCACTCGCATTTGAAGCGGGTGACAAAGACAAACTTAGCCGCAATCTCTCTCAACTTGAGGAGGCTGCACTGCGAATGAGGACATATACTAATGGTCTCACGGAGTTCGGACGAATCGGAGCTTCAAAGCAGATATCGTCCATCAACGATGTTGTCTCAGAAGTGCTGTCATTCGCACGAGTTCAGAAACGGTTCTCTCGCATCATCGTGACTCAAGACCTCGATCCGCTGATCCCAAACATCGAGTTTGATCGCGATCACGTAGCCCAGCTTCTGCTCAATTTCACCAACAACTCTGCAGAAGCAATACGACAAGCACACCGCTCAGACGGAGCAGTAAGAGTCGCAACCAAGCTTCTTGACAACTCGATCATTCTTTCAATTGCAGATAACGGCGTGGGAATGACGCCTGATATTCACGAGAAGCTGTTCCGCGGAAGAGCCACGACCAGCAGGGAGGGCCACGGCTTCGGCTGGCATACGTGTTCACAGATAGCGAAAGCTCACAACGCGGAAATTCGAATCCAGAGTTCAGAAGCGGACGGAACCAAGATCGAAGTCATCTTTCCGGCCTCTTCTCCCTTCAAACGACAGTGTGCCTCGCAGCGTCCCGCGGATTCCAGTCACCAGGATTAGCGCACATTCGCCAACAGAGTGCAGCCCAAACGACTCGCGTATCCGTTGTGATTCTTCGGTCATGACAGTCAGCGTCGAAGGAGCCGTCGTGCGTGAGCTATTTGACGGAGAATCTGACTTCCGACGAGCGCCCTTCATCGTCCGTACAGACCACGAAGTGTACACCGAGCTTCGGTTCGATGAATACCCTCTGAGTTGATGCTCCGCAATGGACAAGTTCGCCATCGAGGAACCAGAACACTTTCCCTGCACGATTGGACGCAGAAGCATCGAGAAGGATCTTCTGGTAGTCGGTCTCAACACCGCGCCTGAGCTTGTATACGCAGTTAGCCTGAGGTGAGTTGATGAGTGGAGCACACCCTGCCATGACTTTCGGGCAGCGGGGATTGTGTTCCGGTATCCGGTCAACCGGATACCCGTTCCGCTGCATCCAAGTCGCCATTTCAACAGGCCACTGCTCAACAATCCGCTCGTCGCAATCATGGCCGGTGCGACAGTGTCTGCAAAGTACGTAACCGGTCCTCTTGTCGACCGTGATCATCTGGTGCGTATCGCATCTTGACGATGGCGACACCCCCGGAATGCAAGGCTCGTCTCTCGCCGAAGCACAATACTCGGACAGAGGCATGCCGCTCACCGAGCAAACCTGGCGGTGATCTACGCCCGGCGGCTCGACAAACCATGCACCATTCGTATTCTCTTCGAGAGCGCTGATAATGCCGAACAGCGCCGGCGCTGCAGCGTCGGAGCCGACCAATTCCGGCACGCCACGACCGTTGAAGTTGCCGACCCAGACGCCGACTGTGAATCGAGGAGTATATCCTATACTCCAGGCATCGCGGCGACCGTATGAAGTTCCGGTCTTCCACGCCACCTTCGGGATGTCAGCCGCCAATTCCCGCGACACAGGGAGATCAGGACGGTTCCGCCCGGCGAGCATCTCCGAGACTATGTAGCAGGCTTCGGCGCTGAGCAACCTTCGCTCAGCAGGCAACTGATCGGTAGTGACAAGTCTAAAGCCTCTGAAATCGCCGAGGTTAGCGAATCCCGAATACATGCTTGTAAGCTCCAGCAGCGTAACCTCGCAACCACCGAGTATGAGCGGGAGTCCGTAGTATTCCTTCGGATGCGGAAGGGTGGAAACGCCTGCACGGCGCATGAACTCATACACACCATTTTCACCAAGGGCCGCAGAGAGGTTCACCGCTGGAATATTCAGTGAGCGAGTGAGCGCATCCTTGGCAGTGACAGCTCCCAGACATTTCCCGTCATAGTTCTTTGGGCTGTAGCCGCAGTAGTTGACCGGGACGTCGCCCAAGATACTAAGAGGCGATATCAAACCACGGCTCAACGCAAGAGCATAGGCGAACGGCTTCAGAGCCGATCCAGGAGATCGTCGAGAGAGAGCGCCGTTGACTTCCCCGTGCGAGGCCTTATCGAAGAAATTGCCCGAACCGACCAGGGCGAGCACATCGCAGGACTTGTTGTCGATGACCACAACCGATCCGTTGGAGATTCCTTGCGACCTGAGCGGAACAAGCTCCTTGATAAGCATCTCCTCCGCCAATCGCTGGACATCAGCGTCAATCGTTGTCGTTATCCGATCCGACCGGCGGCAGGTTCGCGCAAGCGAAGTCGAAAGATGTGGAATCTCGAATGGCAGGGAACAAAGCTCCGTCGGTATCGGCTCTGAAAGCGCCTCCGCCTTCTGATCAGGACTGATTATCCCTTCGGCAACGAGCTCGCACAAAATGCGATCTCGTGCTTTAAGAGCTGAGTCATGACGAAGGTCAGGCCTCAGCCGGTTCGGAGATTCTGGAATAGCGGCCAACAGGGCCGCGTCTCCGATGCTGAGTTGTATCGCACTTTTGTTGAAGTACAGATAAGATGCAGCGCCGACGCCTACTATGTTTCCGCCGTAGGGCGCAAGATTGAAATAGAATGCGAGGATATCATCCTTCGAGTATTTCAGCTCGAGTTGGAGGCTGCGAAACGCTTCAACCATTTTGCCGCCAAGCGTCCGTTCTCTGGGCTCGATCATCCGCGCCACTTGCATAGTAATCGTAGAGGCTCCCTGGGCGAATCTCCCCGCACTCATGTCGGCAATCATTGCACGGATGACCGAGACTGGGTTGATCCCGAAATGATAGTAGAAGTACTTGTCCTCGTGAGCGAGTACCGCTCGCTTTAGTGCCGGAGAGATGCTGTCGAGCTCGACCGGTATGCGCCACATGTCATCAGGTGCAAGAAACACTCGCAGTATTCTGCCGTTGCGATCGAACACGATCTGCGATGGCTTCGGGCGAAGGTTCTGCAAAGGCAGCGGGAAAAGCACGTCCAACATCGCCAACATCACAAGTACTGTGATGACAACTGCCGACAGCGAGCTCGTTGCTCGCAAATGCAGATCACCGCGGCGCACTGACGACGATCCTCCCGCTTGACGCGACGGATGCTTTCATCGGAGCGTACATCGCTTCGGCGATGATGGGCGGCAGAATAAAGCTCCCTTTGGTCACCGCGCGAAGTGCGTAGTAGAACTTCCGCTCCTGGCCGTGTGAGAAACTGCCGTAGAACACCAGCCTGTCGTGGCGGATGTCTGCGTACGCCGGTTCATATGCCGAGTCCGTAATCCAACTTATCGCTTGCCGTGACTGCAACCTCGTGTTTTCAATCTCAAAACCCGCGGGCAAGAGGTCGACCACCGCAACATTATCCACAGACTGGTTCGGCGCCTTCACTGTGATTTCCGCAACCACGAGGTCGCCTTGCTTGAAGTCTCTGTAGTTGACTGCTTTGCCATCTTCGCCGAGATATCTCCTTCGCACGATGATATCGTTATCGTACTCGGCAACGTTTAGACCCGACGGCAGTCCATCGGCGCGCCAGTAGAAGTAACAGGTACCCGGCCCCTGCGTCTCGATGACGACTTCCTTTCCAGCCCAGTC
>JAGVNY010000142.1 GCA_020053015.1 Candidatus Zixiibacteriota bacterium
GAATCCAGCGGCCGTCAACCTACGGCAAGCGCACCAGAGGCAACTCTGCGTTCCACCAACCGAGACAGACGCTTGACTCCCTCCACTATCTGCTCTTCGGAGGGATATGAATGATTGAGCCGCATCTCGTTCCCGCCTGACCCATCCGCATAGAAGCATGAGCCAATCACATACGCAACTCCTAATTCGATCGCGTCGCTGATCATCTCAAGGGAGTTCATATACTCGGGGAGCCTAAGCCACAAGAACATCCCCCCTTCAGGACGTGTCCAGGAAAGCCCTTCGACTTTGGGCATGTACTCTGTCAGCGCAGCGATCATCGTCGCTGATTTCTTGGCGTAGAGTCTCTTGCTGATTTCGATCTGTCTCTCGATGTGCCCATCCTTGAACAGGAAAGCTGCGAGAATAGAGACGAAGGCTGACGTGCACAGGTCTGTGCCCTGCTTGGCCATCACCATCTTCTCCAGGACTTCAGGTGGCGCGGTCACCCACCCCAGCCGAAATCCGGGGCAGAAGATCTTGGAAAGGGTCTTCAGTTGCACAACCCGTCCCTCCGTGTCGAGCGATCGTATCGACGGAATCAGTTCACCCTCGAATCGCAACTCACGGTAGGGGCTATCCTCGACTATGAGGAGATCGTATTTCGATGCGATTGCCAGCGCTTCGTGCCTCCGCTGCAGTGTCAGGTTAACACCCGAAGGATTCTGGAAGTCCGGAATCAAATAGACGAACTTCGGTTTCCTTCCTTTGCTGACAAGGCTGGCGACAGCAGATTCGAGCTTGTCGGGTCTGATCCCGTTTTCATCCATCTCGATCGAATGGAAGTCAGCTCCGAATGCGCGAAAGGCCTGAAGCGTTCCGACGTAAGATGGTCTTTCAAGGATGACAGGATCTCCCGGATCGATCAGTATCTTGCTCAGGAGATCGAGCGCCTGTTGAGAGGAGGATACAATGATCATCTCATCCGGCTGAGCCTTCTCTCCTTGCCTGCCGAGGAACGCGGAGACCTGCTCCTTGAGAAATGGCTCCCCTTCTGTGGGGCTGTATTGAAGCGCCAGCCTCCCAAGCTCCCGAATTGCTCTGGTCGAAGCGGCTTCCACCGCATCGTAAGGAAAGATGGCAGGGTCCGGTAGTCCCCCGCCAAATGAGATCGTACCCGGTTTTCGGGTGAGTTTGAGCAGCTCTCTGATCTCAGTCCGCCGCAACCTCAATGCCATCGTCGAAAAATTGATCTCTGCCATGCCAACAACTCCATCGATATGCCAAATACTATGACAAACAGTTTTGTCTTGACATCATTGTTATGATACATTATTCTGAATTATAGAGTTATGACTTTATTGTCATTAGGACAATAAAGTCCATTGGAAGCTTCCTCCGGCTTGGAATAGCGGTAGGAGTCAGATGTCATGGATCAATCCTGGAAGCCCTCACGCCTTGAGACGGACAAGCCCGCCTACTTGGCCATTGTATCAGCCCTGAACGCCGACATCGCTGCCGGGGCGCTTTGCACAAACTCTAAGCTCCCGACTCATCGAGAGTTAGCAGACTCTCTTCACCTCGCAACCGGCACTGTAACACGAGCGTACTCCGAAGCTGAGCGCCGCGGCCTGATTCGCAGCGAGGGCAGACGTGGTACGTTTGTCGGAAGCAGCCATGTGTCCAGCTCATCGCTAACAGCCCTTGCGGACAGGCATCCGACAGGTATCGACCTAAGCAGGAATCATCCCTGCTATGCTCTCGATCCGGAATTGCCAACCACATTGCGCGAGTTGTCCAGAAGCAAATCAACTCAGTCGCTATTGGAGTATCCACTGGCTGGCGGTCTTCGCCGACACAGAGAAGCCGGTGCGAGATGGCTACAGGGTCTCGGTGTCGATGCAATCCCGAGTCTCGTGTTCTTGGCGTCCGGGGCACAGCATGCGCTGTCGATGATCGTGGCCGCCGAAACGAGCAGAGGAGACACAATAGCCGCGGAGAAGTTGACCTATCCGGGGATTCTCGCTGTTGCGAACCAGCTCAACCTCCGGGTCGTAGGTCTCTCTTGTGATGAGGAGGGTATCATCCCCGATGCACTTGAGACTGCCTGTAAACAGAGGCGGCTGCGTCTCCTCTACTGCAATCCATCGCTTCAGAACCCAACCAATACAGTGTCTTCGTTCACCCGCAGACAAGCAATCGCCGAGATTGCGGAGAAGTACGGAGTGTTGATCCTCGAGGACGAGATCATGCGGCCACTTATGGCTGAGCACCCTGGTTATATCCGAAGTCTTCTCCTAGCCCAGACTTATCTGGTCGTATCTGTGTCCAAGGCGGTGGCCGCCGGCCTTCGAATCGGTTTCATTGTCGCACCTGCCGGCTCGGAACGAAAGCTGATCGAGTGCCTGAACGCTTCCAACCTCGGAATCCCTCCTCTGTCGGCAGAGATATTCTCGATTTGGCTCGCTGATGGCACCGTGGACGCGACAGTCGAGAGAAGACGGTCCGACACGGCTGAACGTCAACGTATTGCGGCAGAAGCGCTTCGAGGATTCAAGTTCTACGGACATCAATCAAGCTATCATATCTGGTTAGAGCTTCCCGACGGATGGACCAGCGCCAAGATCGCTGGACAGGCTTTGCTCAGCGGCGTAGCGGTCGCACCGGCGGAGGTATTCTCCGTAGACCGGAAAGCGTCCATCGAAGCGATCAGACTCTCCATCTCGAACCCGCTGAGTCATGCTATGTTGAAGACTGGACTCGACACAATCGTGTCCATATTGCGCCAGCATTCCGGACACAACTTGCCGACCGTCTGACGCATACAGGTCGGGGCCGTAGCCCACCATTCTATAACGCACAAAAAAAGCTGCAAGATTAGACCTTGGCAGGTGTCTCTGTTGGTGACATGAATGCCGTGAAGTGACAAGCATGAGAGGATTGTTGTGAGAAGAAAGAAGATTCTATACCCCGCAATAGTAGTCCTGATCATTCTGGGTGCATACATGGTCGTCTTCGGGTTCCCTAAGAACGGCAAGCTCGAGTACGAGTTCGCCACGATCGAGCGAGGGACTGTTGAGAGCACAATCTCTGCGACCGGAACCCTGTCGCCGATGACTTCGGTCGAAGTCGGAACGCAGATTTCCGGCATGCTCGATTCTGTTTTCGTTGATTACAACGACCGAGTGACTGCTGGAGAGGTATTGGCAGTACTCGACACATTCACGCTCAGGATGGCAGTTATTGACGCTGAGGCGAATCTTGAAAAAGCCGAGGCTCAACTCGAGAACGCAGAATCGCAGTTCAGACGCTGCAAAACCCTTTTCGAGCGCGGGATGATCTCCGAGGAGGAATACCTGCAGTGCCAGATATCAGTCAAATCCGAGAGCGCTACGCTCAAGTCCGCTGACGCAGCACTCGCTCGCGCCAACCAGAACATGGACTACGCAATCATCCGCTCTCCGATAGATGGCATTGTCATATCGAAGAACGTGGAGGAGGGCCAGACGGTCGCGGCCAGCCTCTCCTCACCAACGCTTTTCGTGATCGCTCAGGACCTTTCTCGAATGGAGATTCACGCCGATGTGGACGAAAGCGACATCGGCCAGGTACGCGAAGACCAGGCGGTCAGGTTCCAGGTGACGACGTATTCCGACAAGAAATTCGTCGGATCGGTGAGACAAGTCCGGCTTGAGCCGAAGACAGTCTCCAATGTAGTCACGTACACGGTAATCGTTGAGGCCGACAACAGCGAAGGTCTCTTGCTTCCGGGCATGACTGCCCAACTTGAAATCATCACCGACGACCGTACAGATGTCCTGCTGGTTCCCAACAAGGCGCTCCGCTTCAGCCCGTCAACTGAGATAGTGCAGGAATACTGGCAGAAACGCCAGCAACAATTCGAAGACAATCGTGAGAACAGACCGCCAGCACGAGACTCAGTGGTCGCGAGCAACGCAAACAGGCCTGAGATCGACTCAGGGACCCAAAAGAAGCTCGGAAGCAAGACCGGCAGCCTTGTGTGGTATCTCGACTCATCGGGTCAGCTCAGCGCAGCTCCGTTCAAACCAGGGCTCTCCGATGGAACAAACACGGAGGTCATTGCAAGCCGGGAAGTCGCTGAAGGATTGAAGGTCATTGTCGCCTCGAACGACAATAGCAACTCCAACTCCAGCTCCAGCTCCAAGTCCAGTTCATCATCCAGGCAGGGTCCTCCGGGATTCCGCCCGTTCTGAGACCGGCCGTGATGCAAACAGATGTAATGAGTGGCAATATGGAAGTGGTGATCAGAACAGAGAAGCTCGCACGAACATTCCGAGTCGGCGAGATCGAAGTTCCGGCGTTGAAAGGTGTCGACCTCAAGATTCGGCGAGGCGAGCTGCTGTCAATAATGGGCGCATCCGGGTCAGGCAAATCCACGCTGATGAATCTCCTCGGGTGTCTCGACACACCGACAGGAGGCGCATATTACCTCGACGGTGAGCGAGTCAGCGACCTGACCAAGAACGAACGCGCAGCCGTGAGGAACAGGAAGATCGGGTTCATCTTCCAGGGGTTCAATCTGCTTGCTCGATCCAATGCAATCGAGAACGTGGAGCTGCCTCTGTTCTACTCCCGTGACACGAACGGAACAGATATCCGCGCAGCAGCGGTCGCAGCTCTTGAACGAGTAGGACTGCAAGACCGGCTGCATCACACTCCGAGCCAGCTTTCCGGAGGTCAACAACAGCGTGTTGCCATAGCTCGCGCGCTGGTCAATAACCCGTCGATAGTGCTTGCGGACGAACCCACCGGCAATCTCGACAGTCGCACGTCGGTTGAGATCGTCTCTCTTCTCCAGAAACTCAACAGAGAGGGCGTGACAGTCGTGATCGTGACTCACGAGAGAGATATTGCGCTCTACACGCAGAGAATAGTGCGACTCCGTGACGGCCACGTGACCTCCGACGAAGATGTGCCAGAACAGCGCGACGCTACGAGAGACTTGTCCGAAATGCCCGTGGTTGAGGAGTAAACTGTATGTCGATTCTTAGACTGCTCCGCGCCGCATTCACCGCCATCGCAAGAAATCGCATGAGGAGCCTTCTCACGTCGTTGGGCATAATCATCGGCGTCAGTGCGGTGATCGTAATGGTCGCCATCGGCGAAGGTTCGCAGCGAAGAATCTCTGCATCTATCAACTCGCTCGGCACGAACCTGCTCATTGTGTTCCCAGGCGCGGCGACATCAGGCGGAGCTAAGTTGGGAGCGGGCAGTTTCAACCGATTCACGATGGATGATGTCAAATCCATCGCGGAAAACTCCTCTGCTATAGACGCTGTGTCGGCAGTAGTAAGAACTGGCGCACAGGTCATCGGCGGGGGCACGAACTGGGCAACGAGCATATACGGCGTCGATCCGGAGTATTTCGAGATCAGAAATTGGGAGCTGGACAACGGTGAGTTTTTCACCGAGAAGGACGTGCTCGCTAATCGCAAAGTCGCGGTAATCGGAAAAACAGTTGCCGACGAACTGTTTCCGAACGACGACCCGATCGGCAACGATATCCGGGTGAGGAATGTCCCGATGAAGGTGGTCGGTGTGCTGAAGTCCAAAGGGCAAAGCGGCATGGGCCAGGATCAGGACGATGTCATTCTCGCACCCACCACCACAGTACTATACCGCCTCAAAGGCGGGACTTGGGTAGACATGATAAACGCCAGCGCAGTATCTACCAGCCTGATGACCCAGGCTGTTGCGGAACTTCGGCAGGCGCTCAGGCAGTCTCACAATCTGCGCGAGGGCGAGGATGATGATTTCACCATCGCGAACCAGGCAGAGATAACCGCTGCCGTGACGGAGACGA
The DNA here is from genome assembly GCA_020053015.1 of Candidatus Zixiibacteriota bacterium. GTDB lineage: Bacteria > Zixibacteria > MSB-5A5 > JAABVY01 > JAHJOQ01 > JAGVNY01. Next base: position 5,825 of record JAGVNY010000142.1, read on the forward strand.
CGAAGACGATGACGTATCTGTTGGGATCGATCGCAGCAATCAGCCTCGTTGTCGGCGGAATCGGCATCATGAATATCATGCTTGTCTCTGTGACCGAGCGAACGCGGGAAATAGGTGTGAGACTTGCCGTCGGTGCGCGGGAAAGCGATGTGCTTATCCAGTTTTTGACCGAGGCAATGTCACTGAGCCTGGCGGGCGGATTGATTGGAGTGGCGATTTCCTTCCTCGCGGTGGCGCTCTTGAACAAGTGGTCAGAATTGCAGCCAACCATCACACCGGAGATTGTTGTGCTGTCATTTGTGTTTGCCGCTGCCATCGGAGTTTTCTTCGGATTCTATCCGGCCCGCAAAGCCGCGGCGCTTGATCCGATTGAGGCACTCAGACACGAATAGTGGTCAAGATGAATCATCCAGAAGAAGGAGCTTGCTCTGTGAAAAGGAACAAGAATCGCAAGGCTATAGCATTGGCGTTCGCAGTAGCCCTTGCCGCGACAGCACTTCCCGCTGCATCACTCGCAGGAACATGTGAGATTGAGACCCTATGGGATACAGAACACATCGTCATCGACGGGAAGATTGTCGATTGGCAGCTCGGATCGAGTGTGGTCTTCTCAGAGCAGAAGGCAGCTCTTGCAGCCGCAAATGACAGCAACTACATCTATCTGCTCTTCAGGACTAATGACATCGAATCTGCGAGGTTGATTAACGCTGCGGGCCTGACAGTCTACCTGGACAAGAAGGGTGGCAAGAGCAACGACCGGTTCTACGTGAAATTCGTCGGCGGACCGGATGTCGAAGGAATTGCGATGTCAATGCCGGGACGAGGGCCAGGCGGAGAATCATTCCAGAAGAGCAATGCGGGACAGCAGCACCCACCAAAGAGGAAAGAGCCCGCTCTCTCCTGCTACATTCAGAATAGACTTGAAGAGACATCGATTCCGCTCGGCGGATCGAAAGGCCCCGCAGTTGCAGCTGACACATCTGCTGGATTCTACATATACGAATTCCGCATCCCCATCCCCGCTGATTCCAATGGGCAGCTTGGCGTCGGAGCCGAACTCGGGCGCAAGCTGGGCATAGGCCTTGTGTGGGGAGACATGAGTGCACTGATGTCGCACGGAGGTAACGAAGGTCAGGATCCTGGTGGTTCGGGAGGCCCCGGTGGACCCGGAGATATGGGCGGCGGTCCCGGCGGCATGGGCGGTGGCCCCGGTGGCATGGGTGGTGGTCCGGGCGGAATGGGGGGCGGCCCGGGCGGTGGTCCTGGTGGCGGTCGTGGCGGCGGAAGGCATGAAAGACCCGACATGCCAACCAAGAAGGAGATCTGGATGAAAGCCGAATTGCAGGTGGCCCCAACAAGCACGACGCCGGATGTCCAATAAGGCGGCAATGTAGAGGAGGACTGGCAAACCCTTGGGAAAGCGATCCTCAATTTCATGCGAGCGATCGCGTGTGCTGGAGCATCTACGTACAGACTCGGTCCTTCCCGGCTCTGCGCTCGCCCGCAGTCGGAGGTCGAGATGACTCTTAACCCGATTCCGGAGTGACTCACTATGCAGCTCGATGGTTCTTCCACATCTGACACACAGTCGAACGGGAGCATCAGCCTTGGACGGCTCCATGTCGACAGAAGATCCAGAACCGTTTCGATCGACGGCAACGCTGTCTATTTAACATCAGGCGAGTTCGATCTCCTGTGGTGTCTGGCGAGTCGAGCGGGGAATGTCATCACTCGAGACGAGCTATTCAAGCAGCTTCTCAGCATCGAGTATAACGGTCTGGATCGCACAATTGATGTGAGAGTCTCCCGCTTGAGACGCAAGCTGGGAGACGACAGCGACCGGCCCCATCTGATCAAAGCGATTCGCGGTGACGGATACTTGTTAGCTGTAGTCTGACCATGGTCGATGGTCTCTATCGCAGTTGACTTGCTCGCACTTTCCGCAATGCCAATCGCTCCTCGGAGCGACCGGCTGCATTGCATCACTTCCATCTAATGATCACTCATTCATGACGTCATCCGATACAAACTGATACACGAAACACCGTCCCTGACCGTTCACCAAGCGATTTGCCTGCCGAAGACATCGGTAGAGAATGCACTTCATGAAGTAACTCTAAACCCAAACTGGTTCCAAAAAAGGAGACCCTAATGGTAAGTGCGATTCAAGGGAATCAGAGCTTCTCCGCAGAGACATTGGCGCAAATGCGAGAGAAGATGTTCCAGCGTCTCGATCCCGATGGCGACGGCCAAATCAATCTCACTGAACTCAAGACGGAATCGGCGGAATCGAGCCGGGCCGTCGACTTCTACGAGCATCTCGCCAAAGCGGACACAGACGGTGATGGCAATGTAAGCCGTAAAGAATTCGATGCCATGCAGCCGCCTCCTCCTCCGATGCAGCCGCCGTCAGATGAAATGATGGCTGAGATGCGGGACAAGATGTTCGAAGAGCTCGACCCGGACGGAGATGGTCAAATCGTTCTTTCGGAGCTGCTCGCTTCAACGGATAGCTCGGAGACCGCTTCCTCCGGCTTCTCGGATCTGTACGAGCTTCTCTCTGCGGCGGACACAGATGGAGACGGAATCGTCAGCCGTGACGAGTTCGACGCCATGAAACCACCGCCGAGACCGGACGAGAACTCCGGCTCTTCCCCCGGAGCGATCTACTCTCAGGACCCAACCTCTTCGAGCAGAGTTGATCTAATCGGCTCGTTCCTCGATCAACTCGTCTGACTTCCTTTCGATTTGCTGCCCCCTCAGGCAGGATGATTCAACAATCGTCCTGCCTTGTTTGATTCTCTATTGCTTCGCAGCATGTGGCGACAGTGAGAGTTGTGTCAGGTCTTGCGGTTACCCGACCGCGGGGAGCAGTGTGATCTGACACGTTGCTGATGCTACATCCAGATTGCGAATAGGCAACATTGACCAAAGACGAAGACACGTCAGATTTGTCTTGACAATGTCTAAATCCATACTTATTCTACATCCCGCTATGAGCGCCCAGGCCATACTTCGTAATTGCGGAATTCAGCCGACTCCCCAGCGGATCGCGGTTGTCAACTTCGTTCTCAATACCACAAGTCATCCTTCCGCCGACGACGTTCTCGAATGCGTGCGCAAAGAGTGCCCGACGATCTCCCGCGCGACAGTCTACAACACGCTTAATCTGCTGGTCGAGAAGCGGCTTCTCAGAACGCAGGTGCTCAGGGAGGGAACGATCGTATTTGACCCGAATATAGAACTGCATCACCACTTCATCGACGAAGAGTCCGGCAAGATATACGATATTTCATGGGATGCAGTGCAGATAACCTGTGGCACGTCGCTTCGCGACTTCGAGATTCGAGAGATGCAGGTTGTCATGAAGGGCCGCCGCAGGAAAGGGAAGTGACTTTTCTTGTGCCAGAAGATTGGATTTTGTCCAAAACAGGACATTGTCTAAGTAATTGACATCATTGATTTCGACAAGTTGTAAGTATTGTCACAGAATGGAGGACTGAAATGAAAGAGAAACGGCAATTAACGACGGCCGCGGGTATTCCCGTCGGAGACAATCAGAATGCGCTTACTGCCGGGCCGAGCGGGCCCCTTCTCGCGCAGGACTGGCAGCTCTTCGAGAAACACGCTCACTTCAACAGAGAGCGGATACCGGAGCGCGTGGTCCACGCGAAAGGCTCCGGAGCGTTTGGATCACTAACCATCACGAATGACATCACTCGCTACACCAAGGCTGGCTTATTCTCCAAGATCGGGAAGAAGACCGACTGCCTGGTTCGTTTTTCGACCGTGGCGGGAGAGCGTGGCGCCGCAGATGCCGAACGCGACGTGCGCGGTTTCGCGATGAAATTCTACACGGAAGAAGGCAACTGGGACTTGGTGGGCAATAACACGCCCGTGTTCTTCGTTCGCGATCCGTACAAGTTCCCCGATTTCATCCACACGCAGAAGCGTGATCCAAAAACCAACCTGCGCAGCAGCACGGCGATGTGGGACTTCTGGTCTCTCTCGCCAGAGAGCATACACCAGGTTACGATCCTGTTCTCTGATCGCGGCCTGCCGCGAAGCTACCGCAACATGAACGGATACGGCAGCCACACATACAGCTTCATCAACTCGGCAAACCAGAGATTCTGGGTCAAATTCCATTTCAAGACCATGCAGGGCATCAAGTGTTTGACCGATGAGGAGGCCGAACGCATTGTCGGGCAGGATCGCGAGAGTCATCAGCGCGACCTCTTCGAGTCAATCCAGAAGGGTGACTTCCCGAAATGGCGACTGAAGGTGCAGGTCATGGAGGAGAATCAGGCTACAAAGACAAATTACAACCCATTCGATCTTACCAAAGTCTGGCCGCACGCGGAATTCCCTCTGATTGAGGTCGGCGTAATGGAGCTGAACCGCAATCCTGAGAACTACTTCGCCGAGATCGAGCAGTCGGCATTTTCTCCGGCAAACGTCGTACCCGGGATCAGCCAAAGCCCCGACAAGATGCTCCAATTCCGAATCTTATCATACGCCGACGCTCATCGCTACCGCCTCGGAGTCAATTACGAGAGCCTGCCTGTCAACCGCCCGATCAGCCCCGTGAACACATATCATCGGGATGGGGCCATGCGGTTCGACGACAACAGCGGTGGATCGGTCAACTACGAACCAAACAGCTTCGGAGGACCGGCAGAAGACGGACGATTCAAAGAGCCTCCGCTCAAGATTTCGGGCGATGCAGACCGCTACGACCACCGTGCGGGCAACGACGATTACACGCAGGCGGGCAATCTGTACAGATTGATGCCTGCTGATGAGCGCGACCGCCTCCATCGGGCTATTGCACAGGCAATGACCGGTGTACCGCACGACATCATCGAACGCCAGCTCGCACATTTCGCAAAAGCTGACAAGGCTTATGCCGACGGAGTAAGGAAGCACCTAAACATTTAGCGGCTTCAGTAAGTAAGAGTAGGGCAAGACCCGAAGTCGCGCCGAGCGGGACGGAGCGGTCTTGCCCATTCTCCGGTAATTGGCCAACCCCTCGTCGCGGACGGGAAGTTCACCGCACACGCTACGACTGGCATGTTGGATCAGCGAACGCAATGATAAGTCAAACCCTGCTCAGAAAGGAACTTCTCGGCTTTAGCGCCTTGGAGCATTGCCAACGTTCCGAATAGGCCGGCTTCAAGGCACCTGTCTGCCAGAACCGTGACGCTTTGTGGAGCGCCGACTACGGGCCAGCCCGTTCGGGGATCGAGAATGTGCCCAAGACGAACGCCGTTGACGTAGCAATATCGACGCGTGTCCCCGCTTGTAGCTACAGCGCCTTCGCTGAGCTGTATCTGCCCGACAGCAGATCCGTCCGTAGTCGGGTCCTCAATCCCGATCAACCAGCTGCGAGGGCTGCTTTGCGATTCGAGGACTCGTATGTCACCACCGAGATTCACCATTAGCGACTGGCCGCAGTTCGAGAACACCATCTCTGCGATTCTGTCTGCGGCGTATTCCTTGCCAACCCCGCCAAGATCGATCTCCATGCCCGGAAGCATTTTCACTGAATCGCCGTCGAAGACGACTTTCTCCCAACCTACCAGAATCCTCAGTGACTCGATCAGTTTATCGTCCGGTGCCACGTGGCCTCCCTTGAATTCCCATGCTCGCCTGAGCACGCCTGAGGTCACGTCGAATAGCCCCTCACTAAGCTGGAAGCACTGATCGGCAAACTGCAGAAGCTTCGATGTTTCCTCGTCGACGACAACCGGCTTCCCATCTGAGTTGTTGATACGATGGACTACATTATCATGCAGGTAGCGACTGAATTTCTGTTCAATCCGCTTCGCCTCGGCATAAGAAAGCGAAGCCAATCGTTCGGCTTCGCTCTTGTTCGTGTCGTGAATTTGAATCTCGCATGGGCTCGCCATCGCCCCAAACGATGCGACCCATTGGTGGTCGACCAACCTGAGCGAGATTCCGGAGTCTGTCTCAGAGATCATACGAGAATCCAAGCCTGATCATGAAGACCTTCATGTCAGGAAAGAGATCGAAATCCCGCAGTACACCGATCGCATTCGGCGGTCCCCGCTTGCCGAGCTGCATGTAGTACTCGCCACCGAGGGTCAGGTGACCTAATTCGCCAAACGGAATCCCATACTGCAATCCGATAGTGTAGGCATTGAAATCTGCAAGTCTATAATCGGCCGATGCGTACTGCGGAAGCGTCTGGCCATCTACAAGATACCAATAATAGAAATCGGCTGAAGTCTGGTTGTAGATGCGGAAATGAGGTTGGAGGAAATGACCCCCTCCAAGCTGCTGACGATAAAAGAGCTCCGCGGTGTGCGAAGTCATCCCCCAATCGTCCCAAAAGAACCTGTACGACAGATCCACCGTGTTGCCCCAGAGATAGCGGCGCAGACCCGCGAACAAAGCATGCTTGTTTCTAACAGAAGGCCTGCTCTCGTACAAGTAGCCAACCGGTTCACCAGGATCAGTGGCGCCGTTGCCCTGAATAACGCTCAAGAGTTTGTACGGGTCATTGAGATAGCCTGACGAATGACTAAAAGAGTAATTCAGACGCACAATTGTCATTCGATCGAGCACCTGCGACATGCTCAGTACGACATCAAATACGTCCTTGCCCTTGCCTGGTCCGGTCCCTTCACCCTCGTCGTCATCATCCTCGTGCTCATGCGGCTCTTCTTCGTCGTCTGCATGCCCCACGTGAGCGGACATCGGTATTGGCGCCCCACCCACCGGCGACACCACGTCATGCGTGTAAGCAGCCGAAACTCCGAGAGTCGTGTTCTTTCGGAACAAATCTCGTGTTACTCCGGCGTTCAGACCGATCGACGAGTAGTCGTGTTCAGACGAGAAGTGGGCCCCGACAGACAACTGCGTCAGACGACCTAACGGCTGCGCAAGTCCCGCGTCGATACTAAACCGTGTATCTCGGAAAGTGTCATCTAACGGTATGGCCCCCGGCTTCGCCGAATAGGATCCATTGCCGGAAGGCCGCGTGAAAGTCTGAAAGCGCCCTGCAGGAGTAGCGCCATTTGGAGAGGCGCCTGTAAGCCCGTCGTATGTCAAACGCACGTTTAGAAGCCGATCACCCCAGATGGCTCTCTCAAAGCCGACTATCCCCTCAAGCGCCCTAACGCGATCCACCTCAGAGTAGAGCAGCAGCGAGGTCTCGAGCTTTCCCCTATCAGCCGCGGGTACAGTCCCGGCCCCGAGAAGAGCGGCAGTCATAGCAGCAACAGCCGGACGGATCGAGCTCTTCTTCGTCAATTGCATCCGCATCCTCCGCCGCCGAAGCTCCTTCCGCCGCTGGAGGCTTCCTTGCTGAAGTAGATGTGATCGTCAAGTGAACGATCCAACGCTTCATTGCTGGACTGCATCTCCGGCTTTGCCAGAATGTCGCGCTCCCAGGCTTCGACTCCCATCGTCGCGCATCCACTTGCGGACAGCATCAAAACAGCCGAACACAAGCCAAGAATCGCAAAACGAAGTCTGCTTCTCATTTCGAATGCTCCCCAAGCAACTGTCGGATCAATGAATCAGTCTCCGCCGTCTCCCCGACAACAAAACCCTCATGACGGCTTCTGAACTTGCCATCTCTGCCATACAATATCGATGTGGGCATAGACTCGATCGAATAGAGCTTTGCCAGGCTTCCTGTTGAATCGAAAATCACTGGCAGGTCAACCTTGTGCTTGTCGAGAAATTTCTGCGCAGCCGCATGGTCTTTGTCAAGATTGATCGCCACAATCTGGAGACCATCCTTCGAGTGTCCGGCAAGTAGCTTTTCCATCCACGGAAACGACCGCTGGCACGGAGGGCACCAAGATGCCCAGAAATCGACATACACGACTTTGTCCTTCAAATCGATCTTACCGCCGAGCGCTGAGTCAATCGCCGCCCATGTCTCGGGAGGATTTCCTCCGAATGCGGATGGCAGCATGATGAAGAGCGTGAGCAGCATGACAGACAAATAGCGCGCTTTGAGGAATACGGGCCTGACATGCGGGCAACCGCAAGATTTCTCGGGATTGGCTTTTGGTGCTTTCAGATGGGGAGTCTCCTTTCTTGAGGATCATTTGCTCGATATTGAACACTTTAAGTCCAGTTTTGGTTCCAAGCAATGATTGGCTCCCATAATTGGTCTCCATTCGATGGGACTCAGCACTGTTCATGTCAACTTATTATTCGATAGCGGTTTACGTATGTCGATGGTAAGAGATGCGGCCAGCCCCTCGGATCATCGATTGCAGAATCGACGCGACTTGTCCTCAGTTGATTCATTCGGAGCAACTAATCAGTAGTACTGCATCCGGACTTAGTCGTGCACTTTAATCAGCGTTCCACCGTCGCCACAGATCCACATCACTCTCTCGTCTACCTGAACATCGCGCAGCGTTGACTTCACGAAATTGGAATCAATCTTCCAAGAGACTCCACCGTCTGTGGTCAAGAACACGCTCCCACCCTCCCCTACGGCGACACCTTCAAAAGCGTTGATGAACCCCACACTGTACAGATTCTTGTCGGTGAGACTACCTTTCTTCTGCCACGACCAGCCCCCGTCCCGAGTGAAGGCGAGGAGTCCCTGATGACCCACTATCCAGCCGTATCTCGCATCGACGAAATATGCGCCTCTAACTGTGTCCTTGGGATCGAGGATGTTCTTTTCCCAATTGTCGCCGCCGTCTGTAGTCGAGCCAACGGAGCCTTTGCAAGTTATCCACGCAAGCGATGGTTTCCTAATGAACACGCTCGATGCGCCAATCATATCTATATAGACCTCCTGCCATGATGACCCGCCGTCACGAGTAGCGAACAGAGCTCCGTGAAGGACCCCCTCGGCATCAGGCTTGACGCCGACAAGCAATCCTAACTCATCATCCCAGAAGGCCACATCATAGAGCCAGAAAGTCGTATCGAATGAAGCATCGGCCCATGAGCTACCGCCATCGGTCGATCGGAACACAGAACCGTGCGATCCCACGGCAATTCCGTTATCATCGTCCGCGAAAACCACGTCTTCGAAGTAGATGTCACTCAATTGCGATGACTGCCAGGTCTTGCAGCCGTCCGTAGTTCGAAGCACTGCGCCATCTGAGGTCACTGCCCAGCCGAGCTCATCGCTCGCGAAGAATATGCCTGTGATGTTCTTGTCTGTGCCAGTCTGGAGTTTGTCCCACTTCATCTGAACGAGCGCTTTCTGCTCGCAGCCGATCGCCATTATTGCCAGTGCTAATAGAGCGGTGCTCAGTTTCATGATCTGCAATCCTCCGTCTTACAGGTGAGCGATGGAGCTAACACCTATATTCGCTCATTTTTGGAGTCAAGAAAAGGATTTTCTTTGACATGCCAGGATCATATATTCCGCGAGTGATTCGACGGAGTTCAGAGTACCTAAACCTCTCACACTTGAATCTTGCCTACCGAGGTAGCAGGCTCATCATTTCCGATTTCAGTCTGGGAGTCGCCGCGGGAGAAGGTGTTGTCGTTCACGGACCGGCAGGCATCGGCAAGACAACTCTTGCAAGAGTGATCACAGGGAAACTTCGCCCCGACTCTGGCGAGATATCCGTTGACGGGAAGTCTCTCTCTGCGTCAAGCGCTACAGCAAGGGCTGAGATTCTGGCTCGCTGGGGGGTTGTTTCGGATGACTCTACACTCCTCCTGGATCGGTCGGCAGGAGAAAATGTTCGCACCTCAATCAGAATTTCATCACATGGTGGCCAAGTGTCCGATGACGACATAGACTCAGCGTTCAGGCGATTCGGACTCGCGGCCAGAAGATCTCTTAATCCGAGCTCGCTGTCTTCCGTAGAGAAGTTCCTACTCCAGCTTGCGATGGCATGGGCAAGATCCCCTCTTCTCTTTGTGCTCGATGATCTTGATTCGGCTCTTGACTCACAGTCGCTTACGCTTGCGATTGACGCTATCAGGGAGAGGTATCTTAGCGGTTCCGCGGTTTTGCTTCTGACCTCATCCCCCGAATTGTACCTGCCACTGTCGTGGCGCCATGTCGCGATACCAATGGTGAGATGATGCTGCACGAGACGCTTCGACTCATCAGGAATAACGCTTTCGATTTGCTGTTTACTGCGCTCGTTGCAGGATTGCTATTCACTCTCGGTGACATTGCGGCGCTTACCGCTCAGGATGTGCTTGCGCTGACATCTGACCTGAAGAAAGAAATGACAATGGAAGTCTACTTCGCGGACGGCGTTGCGGGCAGTGACGTGGAGCGGGTCAGCCAGTCGGTGAGGGAGATTGACGGAGTTACGGACGTTGTCAAGCGAAGCCCGGAGGACGCCCTCAAGGAGATGAGCACGATTATGGGGACTGATCTGACAGAAGTTCTTGGCTTCAACCCTCTCCCATACAGCCTCGAAGTGAAATTCGACATGGAAAACCACGACGAGCAGTACCTGAGCCAGGTGTCGGCCAACCTTGCCATGCAGCCTGAGGTAATGGAAGTGCATTTCGCTGCGGAATGGCTTTCAAGCTTGCACAAGTTGTCCAGCATTTCGGCGGTTGCCTCCTCGATCCTCGGCGTGCTGATCAGCGCTTGCGCCCTGTTCGTGTTTGCCGGCATGAATCGCCAAATAAGTTCGAGGCGAGGCGCCGTGAACAAGGGCCTCCTTCTCCTCGGGATGAAGCCTTCTTCGATCTATGTCTCCGGCCTCTCAGTCTCGCTGCTGACGGGTCTTCTGTCTGCGATACTCGCCTTGGCTGTGACTTACTCCCTGTGGAAGACTTGTCAGGCATACTCTTTGACTGTGCCGTTTCTCAGCGCTGAATTGTTAGTCGCGGCGTTGATCCTACCCGTCGGCTTGTCCTGCGTTGCGTTTCTCGCATCTCGCCCAGTCAGCAGCTCCAGAGATTCGTCATGAGCGACAAGACCATCGGGACGCATAAACGATGCGAACATCTCGATGCACCGATCACTCTCTTTCTTATCCTCTTGCTCGGCCTCATTGCGTGCGCCGCTCTTGCTGACGAGGATGACTCAACCACCATCAGCAGGATTCGCAGGGAACTCGAATCAGAGAGGTTTCGCCTTGACTCTCTGACAACAATCAAGAGAAGCGAACTCGATCAGCTTAGCAGTCTTGACAACCAGCTCGAACTCACATCGCAGCTGCTCTTCAGACTTAATCGAAGGCTTGACCATCTTTCCACCCAAGAGGATGCGCTCGTACGGGAGTCCGCCGAGCTTGACAGCGCCCTTCAGCGCCAGAAGATGAGGCTCGCGGTGAGTCTGCGGAAATTCTATATGCGCAGACGACAGGCTCCCGATCTCCTGGCAAGTTCAACCGACATCCGGCACTTCGTCAACCAGATCACCTACACTCGCAGGTCAGCAGAGTCTCTCAGAAACATGATCGATCTTTCAGACAGCCTCATCGAACAAGCCGGGCACAGGAAGTTGCAACTTGCAGACACGCGATCACAGGTCACCCGGTACCTGAAGGAAAAGAACCTCGAGGAGAAGTTGCTTCGCGTCGAACACAGTAGGCGTGGAGATCTCATGGACAGAATCAGAGAAGAGGAAGCCCTCTATCGCAAGCATCTGAAACAGCTTGAGGACGAGGCTCGATCAACCGATTCGCTTTTCGCTTCGACCCTTACATCCGATGACGCTTCTCTATTCGAGCTGCAGAAGGGAAATCTCCCGTATCCCATAAAGGGAAGGATAATCTCCGGTTTTGGCCCTCAACGCGACGAGCGAACAGGGACTGTAATCGTTTCGCGAGGTATCGAGATCAAAGGTGAACTCGGAAGCCCGATTTGCGCTGCCTACGACGGCCTCGTGCACTTCCGAGGGTATCTCCGAGGCTACGGGAACGTGCTGATCGTCGACCACGGAAGCGGCTGGTATACTCTTTATGCGCATCTGTCCGGTTTTGCGGTGGATTCGGGCAGCGCGGTTAAGGCTGGACAAGCGATCGGCTATCTTGGGGACAGCGATGTCAAGGATGGGCCATCGCTGCACTTCCAGATTCGACACAAGAAGGAACAACTCGATCCGGTTGAATGGTTAAGACGCTGACAAAGAAGTTTACTTTCAGCCACCCTCAGTTCACCTGTGTCCTTGACCCGGATGCGGGCACGCTGTAACATAAGCATATGGAAGAGCTGGCGGAAATTGTTTATCAACCTGCTGTGGCACGATTGCTGTCAAGAGCTCTCAGCTCCGGCAAAATCCATTCGGCATACTTGTTCACCGGCCCCGAAGGCTCCGGCAAATGGAATACTGCCGTATCGTTTGCCGCTTCGATTATCTCTCGCAGGTGGAAGACTCCCATTGAACAAGAAGCATGCGCTCGCAAGGTGCAGAGGCTGATCCATCCCGATCTGCACATCGTCTTTCCCATGCCATCGCCCAAGAATGATGACGAAAACATGGAGTTGGTCTGCTTCTTTCGTCAGTCCAAATCCGATGATCCATTCGCACCTGTCGAGTACGGTCGTACGGTCAACATTCTGATGGACAATGTAAGGCAAACGAGGAGCAACCTCTACAGAACGCCTGTCGAGGGCGGAGACCGCGTTGCCCTTTTCTACCAAATTGAGAGAATGCCAGACACGAGCTTCGATATTCTGCTGAAGACGATCGAGGAGCCTCCCGCAGATACCACGCTGCTCCTTCTGACAGACAATATCAGGCGTTTACCGGCTACCATACTCTCAAGATGTCAGAAAGTGCGTTTTGCTCGTGTGGCGGACAGCTTTCTTGAGCAGTATCTGGTTCAGTCGAGAAAAACAGGCGTTGAAGATGCAAAAGTGTTTGCGCAAATATCAGGAGGGAGCTTCACCGAGGCGTATCGTCTGTCCCAAAGCGACATTACCGGCCAACGACGAAAAGCGATTGACCTCCTTGACTGTTTCACACGGGGCAACCGCGCCGAGAGTGTCACCAAACTGCTCTCGACGGGAGACTGGCGAAACCGCGATGAAGCATTGAGCTTCATCCGGCTCTGGCAAAGCTATCTGCGAGACTCGCTGGTTCTTTCACACGGCTTGCCTGAGACTTCCCTCCTCAACGCTGACAGCCGCGATCAGGTGTATGAAATGTCGCGCAGATTCCCCGACCCCGGGGCTATCGAGACCTGCCTCATAGGACTTCTGGAAGTCCAGAAATTCTTCTACCGGAATATCTCGCCGAAACTCGCACTGACCCGGGCTGCGTGGACAATAGCGGATTGCGCCGGACAGACTCGCCGCAAGGCCTCCTCGTCTCTACGACCAAGCTTCTAACAGATTCTGTTTGCTACCTTCCTCCTGCAGCTCTATAATAGGCATGTAGGTTATATCCCTAACCTGTTCGCTGTGTTTAAGCAGAATTCTATTCGCAAGAGCCAGACGTGATCGATCAGTCTCAAGACGACGACAACACGAGATTAGTCCCCGGATCCGACGACAACTCGAACGGCTTGGAGCAGAGCCAGTCGCGGACGCAAACTGGTGCTGGAAGACCTCGTCGTGAAGGTCCCGATTCGCAGTCGAGGAGTATGCTGCCCGGTGCAAAAATATCTCATTATTCGATTGTCGAACGAATCGGAGCAGGCGGCATGGGAGAGGTATTCCTTGCGGAGGATACTCTGCTTCAGAGGATGGTTGCTCTTAAATTCCTGGCGCCGAGCTACCTGAGTGACACAGCCTTCAGGGATCGGTTCATCAGAGAAGCGCGCGCAGCTGCAAAGCTCAACCATCCCAACGTCGTGACCATATACGAAGTTGGCGATGATAAGGGCGTGCCGTTTCTCGCGATGGAATATGTGTCCGGCAAGTCGATAGGAGAGCTGATCAAGAGCCGCGATACGTCGCTTGATTCGATTACCGACTGCGCTCTCCAGATAGCCGCGGGAGTTGCTGAAGCTCACTCCGCAGGCATCGTCCACAGAGACCTCAAGCCCGAGAACATCAAGATGACCGATAGTGGCCGGGTGAAAATACTGGACTTCGGCCTTGCTAAGATTCTAACAGCGGACTCTGTTGACGAGCAAGGGCGGATAGAAGGCACGCTGATGTACATGTCACCAGAGCAAGTCTCCGGCAGGGAACTTTCGTTTTCCACCGATATCTTCAGCTTCGGGGTCGTGATGTACGAGCTCGTCTCGGGAACTCGTCCTTTCAAAGGGGACAGCGCAACTGCCATAATGTACTCTATTCTCCATGAAGATCCCGAGCCGCCTTCTGAGTACAACCGCGATCTTCCCCGATGGGTGGACTATTTCACATTGAAACTCCTCGCTAAGAATCCTGCCGATCGATTTAGCGACATGCGCGCTGCCAGCGACTTTCTGAAGTCTGCCGGTAAACAAGAAGCTCTTGCTATCGAGACTTCGCCCGTCAAAGTCAGGAGAAAGACCGTGACAGTGATCGACCTGAAGAATCTTTCGGGTGATCCCGCCTGGGAGTACTTCTGCGTCGGTTTCACCGAGGACCTGATTAGAGAAGTCTCCCGTCGAACCGATCTCATAGTGTCGGCAGAGCCGGCCGGTTCACAATCAAGAAACATTCGTGAGGTATTCAAGCGTTGCAGGTCTGACTTCGCGATTACCGGCACCTTGATGAAGTGGCTCGATAAGTTCAGGCTTTCTCTCAGCGTTTACTCCGAAGGCGGTGACAAAGTGCTTTTCGGGGAGAAATACGAAGGAGCCTCCGAAACTCTGTTCGATATCCTCACAAGCGCCGCAAGAGACGTCTCGGTCGCATTTGTGGAGAGAGGTGGGGCGTCCCAAATCGACATAGGCGGCGCAATCACGGCGGATGTCACCGCGTACGATTACTACCTGAAGGGAAGAGCCTACTACCAGACTAACAGACCGGAGGACCTGGAGTTTGCAGCCAAGATGTTTAGCAAGACACTGGAGTTAGACACCGGGTTTGCGCTCGCTCTCACCGGCCTGTCCGATGTTCACGCCTTCCAGTATATGGCGTATTATGACAGGACTCCCGAAAAGATCGAGCTTGCCAGAGTTGAAGCCACGAGAGCGCTCGCGATGAATCCACGGCTGCCGGAAGCGCACAGATCTCTCGGGCGATACTACATGTTCACTGGGGACTTCAAGAAGGCCGAGAATTGTTTCCTGACCGCAATTGAGATATTCCCAAAGTACGCAGTCGGTTACCGAACCGTGGCTTGGTTAAAAGAGACGATCGGAGATCATGAATCTGCTTTAGAATGGGCGAAGAAGTCGCTTGAACTCGCTCCCACTGACTTGGAAACGCTCCTCCTGCTAAGCCTTATATATATGGATGAAAAGAAGTACACGCTTGCGCTCTCCACACTGCTGCGCGCTACCGAACTCGGACCGGATTACGGGCGCGCTTACTATAGTTTGGGCACAGTGTATCTCAAGCTGGGAGTACTCGAATTGGCTCTTGAGAACTTCCTTCTCGCCATCAAGTACAAGGGCGAGCCCAACAGCTATATTGACGCCGGGTACATATATATAGCAAACGGCGATTATGAATCTGCGAAAAAACAATTTCTCCAGTCCAGACAGGAGGGTTGCCTCTCATTTATCGCTGTATACCATATGGGCTTAGCTGAGCGCCTTTCCGGGAACAGAGGCGTCGCTGCCGAGTACTTTCGCGAGGCGCTCCGGATGAGCGAAGAGTGCTCGCAGAAGGACCCGGCTAATAACCTCGTGGCGAGCTACAAAGCTCTGTGCCTTGCGATGCTTAACAAGTTGCCCGAAGCGGAGGTTCTGATTCCTCGCATCGCTGCGAGCGCCGAGCACGAAGGGGAGGTCTTGCTTAACCTGGCGAGATGTTATGCCGCTCTCGGAAAACAGGATATGGCAGAAGCCTTCAAGAAGCGTTCGTTGACAGAACATGCAGGTCCGTCCGAAAAGGAACTTGCCATAGATCCCCATTTCTCGCTGCGAGACTGAGACATCCCATAGCTCAACTGTAGACGCTATCCCCATTCATATTGACTTGAGGCAATATCAGGCGCCAGATTCTCGTTAACCGTGAGCAATCTGCGGCTGCTTGGCGTGAGGTAATCTCTTTTGCGACAGCGAATTAAGCGACAAGCCAAATGTTCCAGAATCGAACAAGCAGACGGCAGCCAGCTTGCTGTTTTCCACTGCTGAAAGGTCAAGTATCAGGATTGGATAGTCGATAAATCTGTCAGGAACTTCGCCCTGACAGATCGGCTGTGGAAGGGTGGAGTCGAATGGGGAAACGTGGTAAGGAGACATCGAAGCTGCCGAAGAAGACTTACTGGCATCTGTACAGCCTGCAGGGTCTGGAATCGGAGAAGTTCGCAAAAGTGGTCAATAAGATTCTTCGTAAAGAATTTGTGTTGATCAAGTAGAGCCTACCGACCGCGCAGACACAGCAGGATACGACGGCATAAGCTTCTTCGCAGGGTCCTTTGAGGAGCTTTCGAGAGCTCGAGAATGACGCAAAGCTCGCTCAAGATACGGACGCCTTCTTTCAGGGCACTGTGATGCGACAACTAAAACGAGTGACTGTGTGGCTGCCAGTTGGCATGGAATCGAGACCGGGACCACCCGAAGTTTCGGTGCAATCTCATCGCTTGAAATGAGATAGCTCCGATCGTGACCATCTCTCATCCTCTGATCGCCCAAGTCCTCGTTAGTAGTCGACCGGCTTTCGAGCTGAAGGAAGGCTTTCACAGACCGGCAGAAAAATCTTGACAAAAAAATTCAACTCGCCTACCTTGGGCGGGATTTTTCGGCTGGTCAAAGGACGGTAAGATGAGAAAACGGAATTTCACGATCCTTGTCATCCCCAGCGGACATGGCAAGACAATCAAGTTTACGATAGACTCTTTTGTATTGGTTTCGCTCGCGGCATTCTGTGTGATATTCGCCGCCTCAACTCTATTCTTCTCCTATGACTACTTCTCCGACTTCGTGGACAAGGACAGGATGGCTGACCTTGAGCACGAGAATCGGTTTCTCGCTGACAAGATGTCATCCATGCAATCGGTCGTTGGAGAACTGAAGGAGAACTTCGCAAACATCGTCGAGAAGGAAAAGGCCATTCGAGTAATCTTCGACTTGCCGGACTTCGACGACCAGGAGCGCATGCTCGGCGTCGGCGGTCCTGAGCTTTTCGAACTCAGTGGATCGAAGGGCGAAGTCCTTGCGTATCAAACAGAATCGGAAATCGACGAACTTGTCAGACTGTCTTCGTTCGAAACTGAGCAATTCAAGGGCATCTACGAAAAGCTTCTCGGCCGTAAGGATCGCCTTGACCACACTCCCTCGATCATGCCCTGTATCGGATATCTTACCCGCGGTTACGGGGTCATGACCCATCCGATAACCGGCTATAAGTGCCTTCATTCCGGACTCGATATCTCCAATCGAACCGGAACACCGATCTATGCGACGGCTTCCGGCGTGGTGTCCTTTGCCGGCGTAAGCTCCGGACTTGGCAAGACAATCGAAATCGACCACGGCTACGGGTTTATTACCAGATTCGGTCACCTCAGCAAGTTCACCGCCAGGGTGGGCCAAAAGGTGGCGCGAGGCGAAAAGATAGGTGAGATGGGAAACACTGGATACTCAACCGGAACTCACCTGCATTACGAAGTCGCCTTCAATCACCAGACTGTCGATCCCAAGAAATACATCATACCGTTCGAAAACGAGTTTCAGCAGCTGTCTGCTCGTTAAGCATCGGACTTTCCAGCGGTAGCAATCAGCTATACTCGCATTCCGTGTCGAATGATGCACGAACACGCCTTAGAGCTATCTTAGCGACTACAACGCTTGGACTTCTGTCTCCGAGTTCGCCTGACAGAAAGCGATTCCTGCATCGCCCTCCCCATGCTCGATCTCTCCCGGTAAGTCGCTTCAACTGAAACAAACATTTGACCAATCGCGAAGTACTACTTCCTTGACATAATCACACCCATGCAGTTTATTACACAAAGCTAAACAGGAGTGACTTCCTCTGGTTTTGAACTGCGGCCCGAGCTCTTGCGCGAAAACTGACTCTCCCGCTGAAGAAACAAAGAGGGGTTCACGATGTTGATAAGTTAGAGGAATTGAATCTATTAACTCATTTGAATTGGATTCGCAGAAGGGTCAGGGTACATGAGGTCACGATCATCCGAGAATTCACGGAAGAGAATGGACGCGCCTCACGAGTCAGTTGAAGATACTTCTGAATCTGCTGCTTCTACATCCAGCCGCGAACCTGCGTCGGAAGACGCGGACAAGGAAACGGCGAGCCTTATCGAGAAGTCGAGGCGGGGGAACAAAGCGGCGTTCGCTAAGCTCGTCAACAAGTACAAATCGCAGGTAGCCGGCATTGCGTATCGAATGGTCAACGACTACGACGATGCCAAAGACATCACGCAGCTCGTCTTCGTGAAGACCGCAGAGAACCTTTCCTCCTACGACTCATCAAAGAAGTTTTCTACATGGTTGTACAGGATAACGGTGAATGCATCAATCGATTACATCCGAAAGCACAAACGGCATGCGCACGAGTTGTTGGACAACTACGCCGATTCACTCGAGAATTCTGACGCCTCTCCGGCTGAAGTATATCACAGGAAATATATCCGGTATCTTGTCATGAAGGCTGCCGAGCGACTCACCGCGAAGCAGAAGGCGGCGTTCATCCTTAAGGATATGGAAGGCCATGAGGTGAGCGAAGTTGCGGAAATCCTGAACATGCCCGAGGCTACGGTGCGCTGGTATGTTCATCGAGCGAGGTTGAAACTGAGGAGAGAATTGAGAAGTTCACTGGGCGTAGATCTGCTGGGCCCACAGATCATAAATAGCCTCATTCGCAACTGACGATTCTCGGAGCAGTGGTCTGCCTGTTTGCAGGCGGAATTTTCCAGTTCTGCTTCACTACGCTGCTTCACCATCTAACCTCCACTCAACGAGCAAGCTCGTGGCGGAACCTTTTGTCTGTACGCCGCTTATTGAGTATATTGCCTTGCGTTTCTATCGATAGTTGACGAAGTGTGAGACTGAAGATCAATCGGACAGGAAGACCCCACCTAAATGCCCATCCCTGGTATGAAAGAGCAGACTATGAAATTCGAGACTCGAGCTATCCACGACGGACAGCCTCCGGACAGCGCTTCGGGGGCCATCACGACCCCGATCTACCAGACATCGACCTATGTTCAGGATGGTGTTGGTAACCATAAGGGATACGAATACTCCCGCACCGATAACCCGACCAGAACAGCCTTGCAGGAGTGCATTGCATCGCTTGAAGGAGCGAAGCACGGTCTTTCGTTTTCGTCCGGCATGAGCGCCGTTTCTACCGTGATGAATACCTTGAAGTCGGGCGATCATGTCATTGCGTCTGACGACCTCTACGGTGGAACCTACAGGCTTTTTGAGAAGGTCTACCGAGACTATGGCCTGTCTTTCGATTACGTGAACAGTTCCGATCTGAAGCTTATTGAGAACGCGATCAGGCCGACAACAAGGCTCGTGTGGATTGAAACACCGACCAATCCGCTGTTAAAGATCACCGATATATCCGGCGTGGCCTCTCTCTGCAGGAAGCAAGGAATAGTATCATGCGTGGACAACACCTTTGCGACGCCGTACTTCCAGAGGCCGATCGAACTCGGGATCGACATTGTTCTGCACTCCGTCACGAAGTATCTCGGAGGTCATGCAGATACGGTTGGCGGTGCGATTGTCACTTCGGACGAAAAGCTCTTTGAGCGTCTGAAGTTCTGCCAGAATGCCGTAGGAGGGGTGCCGGGACCATTTGATTGCTGGCTCGTGCTGCGCGGGATCAAGACGCTTGCGCTTCGTATGGAGCGTCACCAGCAAAACGCATTCACAGTGGCGAGATGGCTCGAATCCCACGCCAGAGTCAGAAGGGTGATCTATCCCGGCCTGAAATCACACCCACAGCATGACCTTGCTCGCAAGCAGATGACCGGATTCGGAGGCATCGTGTCATTCGAACTCGACGGCAGCGAGCAAGATGCGATACGTTTCGTCGAGACCGTGAGGCTCTTCTCGCTTGCGGAATCGCTCGGAGGGGTTGAATCTCTTATCGAACACCCTGGGCGCATGACTCATGCTTCAATACCCGCGGAAGAGAGGCGAAGTCGGGGGTTGTCGGATAGCCTGATCAGAATTTCCGTGGGAATAGAGCATGTGGAGGACCTGATTGCCGATCTTGATCAAGCTTTCGCTAACTGCTGAGAGAGGACAATGGACAGAAGAAGGAAGCATGAAGTACACATTTGGAAAAGCAACCAGTTTTAGCTTCGAGGAAACGCTTGTTAAAGTACAGGCTGCTTTGAAGGAAGAAGGCTTTGGGGTCCTGACTGAGATTGATGTCAAGGCAACCATGAAAGAGAAGCTCGGGGTCGACTTCAGGAAGTACAAGATTCTCGGAGCCTGCAATCCTCGGCTTGCGCACCAAGCGTTCTCCGTTGAGAATGAGATAGGCGCCCTTCTTCCGTGCAACGTCATAGTGTACGAGAATGATGAAGGGAAAACGACTGTATCGATTATTGACCCGGTGGCAGCTCTCGGCTTCGTCAGCAACGAGAAGCTGGCAGAAGTCGGAACTGAGGCAAAAGAGCGGCTTTCGAGGGCGCTTGACAGAATATGAAACCTATCTATCTCGACTACAACGCAACCACTCCGATCGCTCCGAGCGTTGCTGAGGCCATGATTCCGTATCTCAGGGAAGAGTTCGGAAACCCGTCGAGCAGTCATCTCTACGGCTTCCGAACCAAGCGGGCGGTCGAGAAAGCTCGCTTCCAGGTTGCGTCGCTGCTTGGCTGCAAGCCGGAGGAGATCGTGTTCACGAGCGGTGGCACGGAATCGAATAACTACGCTATCCGCGGCTATGCTTTCAAGAATCGGAGCAAGGGGAGACACATCATCACATCTCAGATCGAGCATCCTGCTGTACTCGAAGTCTGCGGATATCTTGAGCGGTATGGATTCGAAGTCAGCTATCTACCTGTTGATGAGCACGGAAGAGTGCATGTTTCCGAGATTGAGCGCGCACTCCGACCAGATACGATTCTCGTGACAATCATGCTCGCCAACAACGAGGTCGGAACTCTCCAGCCCATTGCTGAGATATCGCAGATTCTGAAGAGTCGCGGGATTTGTTTTCATACTGATGCCGCGCAGGCGATCGGAAAGATACCGGTGCGTGTCGATGAACTTGGCGTTGACATGCTCAGTGTAGCGGGTCACAAATTGTACGCTCCCAAGGGAATCGGGGCTCTCTATGTGCGTACCGGCGCCGACATCGAGAAACTCATGCTCGGCGCGAGCCATGAATCCGACCGGAGAGCCGGAACCGAGAACGTGTTGGAAATTGTCGGTCTCGGTGCAGCCTGCGAGCTTGCCGCAAGCGGGCTTGAGGATTTTGCATCGAACATGTCGCGGTGTCGAAACAGATTCCAATCACTCCTCGAACGTCGCTATCCGGACGCCAAGATCAATGGCCATCTGACGGACAGGCTCCCCAATACGCTAAGCGTCAGTTTTCCCGGGATCGAGGCGAACATCATCATTTCCGAAGCCGTCGGCATCGCGGTTTCGGCAGGTGCGGCATGCCATTCGGGTTCCGTCACAATGTCCCACGTTCTGAAGGCGATGGGGATTCCCGAGTCGATTGCTGTTGGCACGATCAGAATCACTACCGGCAGAGACACGACGGATGATGAAATCGACGCTGCGTTTGAGCAGCTTAGCAACGTGGTCGACAGGCTCGGAGGGATCAACACCGATTGGTCGCCGATGGCCGAGAGTCATCACGAGACTACCCCGGTCTCTCAAGTCGCGGATATGAGTGCCCTGACGGACTGGGAGTCAACGTCTACTGAGCGCATAACCGATAAGGCAGGCGCATCTGTGCAAGGCAGTGTAATTGATGATGAGATAAGGCTGACCCGCTTCACGCACGGTCTGGGGTGCGCGTGCAAACTCAGGCCGCAGCTGCTTGAGGCGGTGATGAATAAGCTACCTCGACCCATAGATAGCCGGATTCTCGTGGGGACAGAGACCTCCGATGACGCAGCGGTCTTCCTTATTGACGACAAGACTGCCATTGTGCAAACCGTCGACTTCTTCACGCCGATTGTCGACGACCCATACGAGTTCGGACAGATTGCGGCAGCAAACTCACTCTCGGACATATACGCGATGGGAGCCAAGCCACTCTTCGCACTCAGCATCGTCGGATTCCCGTCGAATCGGCTTCCTCAGACTGCCCTTGAAGAGATTCTCCGGGGAGCTGCCGACAAAGCAGCGGAGGCAGGAATCGGGATAATCGGAGGTCATACGGTCGACGACACCGAGCCTAAGTACGGCCTTGCGGTTACAGGGATTGTCGATCCGAAGCAAGTCTGGAGAAACAAAGGGGCGAGACCGGGAGATCGCTTGATCCTGACTAAGCCGATTGGAACAGGCATCCTTGCGACTGCTGCCAAGCAGGGGTTGCTTGACGATTCGGTCAGAAAGGCGCTTTTCGAGACGATGGCATTTCTTAATCGCACCGCAGCCGATGTCCTCTCACGCTACGATGTTCACGCCTGCACCGATGTCACCGGATTCGGACTGGCAGGGCATCTTTGGGAGATGACCTCGTCGAGTGGCGTCAGCGCCGAGCTGCACGCAGCTGAGATACCGATTCTTGCGGGCGCAAGAGAGACTGCTTTGGGCGGGACAGTCCCCAGCGGAACCGTGTCGAACATGGAACATGTCGAGAACAAGGTTAGATGGTCAAAATCAGTTGATCGCGTCACGAGAGTCCTGATCTGCGATGCTCAAACATCGGGCGGACTGCTCGTAGCGGTGAGCGCCAATGTGGCGGAGAAGATAGTGCGGGAGCTTCACCAAGTAGGAATAACGGACGCGAGCGTGATTGGTGACATCACTGGTGAAGGGGACGGAATGATCACCGTCTCATAGATTGAAAGTACTTGTAGCACGGGCGTCTCGCCCGTGGAGAATCATGGCCGAGACGGCCATGCTACAACTCGTATAACACCGTAGGGACATGCCGTGGCATGTCCAATCCATGTGAAAAAGGACATGGCACACCATGTCCCTACAATGATCACTCTCCCGCGTTCTCTCGATGCAGTGCGTCCCTACCTGAGAAGGATCATCTTCTTCGACAGCTGTTGATGATCTGAACGAAGTATGTAGTAGTATACCCCCGAAGCCACCGGCTCGCCGATCTCATCCGTTCCGTCCCAATAGGCAACATGTCTTCCTCCGGTCTGCCGACCCGAAATCAGGGTTCTCACTCTTTGACCCAGCATATTGTATATGACCAGTTCGACCTGACGCTCCGAGACCCTCCAGAGCGTGTACTCAATCGCTGTCAAGCTGTTGAACGGATTCGGGTAGTTTTGGTGAAGAACACAGTACATGGCGGGCAGTTGCTCATCATCTTCAACCTCGTCCGCGTCACTCGGAAGTGTGTCACTGCCAGCGTAGATGTAGACATACCCCGGATCCTGCGAACCACTGCCTTCAAAGGCGCTGATCGCAACATCGTCAATCCCGTCCCCATCAAAGTCATCCGCAGGACCCACTGAGTAACCAAACTGCGTTCCGGAATACGGATACGCATCCTCCCACGGAAAGACCAAGTCGGGAACTGTATCCAGCAATCTGGAACCGTAGTAGATGTAAGCAAAGCCACGACCGAAGTCCCAGTCTGGGAAACCAACGCCAATGTCATCCCAACCATCGTGGTTTATGTCGCCTATGTTGGAAATCCTATCTCCTGATTCCTGGAGTGTGACAGGAACTGTGTCAAATGGTTTTCCTCCATAGAAGATGCAGGCTCCAGAGGCTTGTCCAGCCACCGCAAAGTCATCATATCCATCCTTGTTGAGATCACCCAGAGGCACAATAGTCTGCCCAAAATACCCTTCAGTTGTAGGACTCCAGAGCGTGTAATCTGGAATCGAATCCATCGGAATATATCCGCACAGAATCGCGACATATTCTTCCGATGCTGCTGATTGTCCCCAGTATGCGAGGTCAACTAAACCGTTCCCATCTACGTCTCCGAGGACTGCACCTGTGATGAAAACGTTGCCTTGCGGGTAGAACACATTGACGGAATCATCGAGAAGAGTGTCAAGCAGTGAACCACCATAGTAGATGTAGAATCGCCCTCCATACCAGGCCTGTTCACCAGCGTTTGGATCAGCAATGATCAGGTCGTTCTGACCATCACCGTTGATATCACCAGATCCTAGTGCTTGACCAAAGGCCGACTCAAAGGTGGACGAGCGAGTTAGCCTCAAATCAGGGGTGCTCTTCAGCACAAAGTCAGGTTCCCCGAACCATATCTCGATTGTGTCAATTGTATTCTTCCACCTCTTGAGGACGAAGTCCGGCACCTGATCATTGCTGATATCCGACACCCAAACCCAACGACTGGCAGTACCGAAGTCTTTGACAACACTCGGGTCTGGCGGGTAGCCGCCTGAGAACATCAGTAGCCGCCTGGGCAGTGCCAGCTCACCTGCGAACATCTCACTGTATCCGTCCGCGTTCAAATCACCCGGCGAGAAACAATCCCTGAGCAGTCTTCCTCCCGTCGAATCGCTCTCTAACACCGTGATCAAGTCCAACGGCGTGGCGGCGTGAGTTGCTGAGGCCATCTGACTTAACGCCAGCGCTGTTAGCATCAGATTCTGCAAGATTCTCAAGGCACTAAACCTCAAAAGGGCTATGACAACAATCTACGTTAGATGCCGAAATTGTCAATCGCTAAGGCTGAATCCGGACATCGTTTGACCAGTCGTGGGAGACAGGGGACGCACGGCCGGGAGCTTTGCTCCCGGTTACAAAGCGCGTCTTTTTGTAAGGAATACCCACCCGACGCGCCCGCCTCCGCCGGTGCAACCGGAAAGATAGTTGACAGATTAGACCGGAGAGATGGTTGACACATTTTCGTTCTTTTGTTCTTCTTTCTTCTGCTCTTTAACGTCATCACC
>JAGVNY010000044.1 GCA_020053015.1 Candidatus Zixiibacteriota bacterium
CGCATTATGAACTCGTAGTCCGTTTCGCGATACTGTACGGTGTAAGGATACTGCCTGTCGGTCTGCTGCACGTCGCCCACCGTGATCGAATAAAGGCCAAGTATCCCTGAAACGATGTCGCTGGCCTTGGAATCGACGAAGAAGGCATTCTTCTTCGCTCCGTCAAGCGCGATCGTCGGGCTGTGGGCGGTGATCAGAACCGTGTTCATGCCGTCGACGCTGTTGTCGAGGCCGACGTTCGTAACAACTCCAATGAACTCGAGCGCGGCATCATCGCTGGTTGAACTCGAGACTGCCAGCGATTCGCCGAGAAACGAGGCGTGAGTGTTCGAGTCGGCGAAGGCCTGCGCTTGCGCCCCGATCTGCTTGACTCGCGCTTCAAGCACGTGATGTCCGTCGATGCTCTGGTGGAGCGTCACGCTCGAAACAAGATGCCTGACGTCATTGCCCGCAATCCGTATCGTAAATTGCGCGGGTATCTCAATTACCGGCGTCTCCCATACATCGCCTGCCCGCGCAGCCGGTTTTGTCTGCTCATTCTCCCTTAGGGACAACCTTGATCTTGACTCTGGTCTGTCCGACGAAATATCAGGGCACATACTCTCGCATCTTCCGGATTGTGAGGGCGGGGTGACGCTGGTACACCACCCCGCTCACGTTTGACTCGTTACTCTTCCCAGCGGTTGTCTATCTCGGCATCCCCAATCGCGAGCTTGTGACAAGAAATCTCAAAGTACTCGTAGATCTGATCGTCCGGCTTGTCCTTGATGTGCGGGATGTGCTCCTCGTACTTCGTGATGAAACCTTCCTCCCATGCGAGTTCCTTCATTGCTGCATCGTTGGGATTCTTGAACAACACCTTGCCGGATTTCCAATTTGGCTGACTTGAATCCATCGCCCAGCGAGCGATATCGGTGTTTTCGTCCGACTCCCTCGTGACCTTGATCAGACCGGCATGTGCACGATCCGATGGCCGCCCCGTCTCATCCTTCGCAGTGTAAAGCTCGTATGCGACCGCGTAAACGTTTTTGTAGACTACGCCGTCGACCTCAAGCATTGGTCTGCGTGCCATAGTATCCCTCCTTGGTTTGCACCGCTCTTCCCGTTCCGGGAGTCTCGGCTTGATAGTTACTAATCGCTTTGGTCATCATGATTCGTTGACAAGAGACGGTGGCCTGCTGGGCGCAACGCCCCTTTTCGGCTTCTACTTGTCCTTCACATTCGTCTGATTGTTGTCGTTCCATGCGACGAATTCAATATTGAATGTCCTCGCAGGGTACTTCGGGTTCAGAGACACCTTTATGTCGATCTCCTGGCGCTTGCGCATCTCCTCGTCCGCAAAGATATCGACTTTGTAGTCCTGAAGAATGTTGTCACCGCCGGTGATCGCCTTCATGAACTTGTCGATGTCCTTGCGCATCGTGTCGATGAACTTCTGGTCAATAACTGAGAATGTCTGTTTGTTCAGGTAGTTGCGCAGCGTCTTGTAGACATAGTCGTATGTGCGCCTGATGGAATAGACGTTGAACGTCTCCTTGCTGAACAGGGTAGCGGCGCCCATCGCCACGGCCGATCCCTCAAAGCTCACCATCGGATTCACGCCCTTCTCGTTGATCTTGCTCGCGTCAGGCTGATTCGCCTTGAATCGAAGATACTTCGCATCGGAGATCTTGCCGTGCTTGTAGCCAGCCATGGGCTGCTGCATGCCGACAGTAGTATCGCCCTGGTACATCTTTCCGGCAACCGCCGCCGAAGGAGGAATCCACATGTCCTCGCTTTCATACTGGTTCTGCGTGCGGGCCAGAAGCCAATTCGCGAAGATTGCCACGTACTGCTTGTAAGAATCGATCCCCGGAAGGTTGGCGTAGTTGGGATCGTCCAGCATCTCCATCACTTCCTCGACGTTTTCGAAGTTCGGAAGATCAGTGATGATATGGAGCTTGTTGGGCAAACCAAGTTGCCTTGCGACGCTATCGACGTTTTCGACGCTTCCGAGATAGCCGGGAATCACGCACAGCGAGAAGCACTCCTTGATGCTCCATTCGCGGTACAGGGCGGCAACCGCTTTCGAAAGCTGCTCGAACTTCTCTTTGTCATCGGGATTCGTCAGTTGCTCCGCGCTGACGTTAGCGAAGTGCGCATTCACCTTTTCGTCAGGCTCCTGTTGAGCGTTGGCGAAGAACTTGTCGATTGCGCGGTACGTGGTTTCCATATCACGCGACGCCTCGTGCACTTTCTTCATGTTCTTCTGAAGATTTGCTTCGAGCTTGGCAGCCTGCTCGTTCAGGTTCTTGCGGACATTATCAAGATTACTGTCGCTGCCCAGATGATCTGACCAAAGTTTCATGCGTTCAGCGAGAAGTTTGCGCTGAGTGGCGAACTCCGGCTTCGACAGAAATTCCTTCCTTTGGAAATCCTTCTTTGGATCGAGCCATTCTACCCCGCGCACGAGGTCACCGTCCGCAGTCTTGAACGACGGCAGAAGGCTCGCAAGCTTCTTGAAATCACCGAAGGCATCGCCGAGAATAGAGGCGAATTCCTCATCGGAGACCTTTTCGACAGCCGGCTTAGCCGGGGCGGCCTCAGCAGCTTCCGACGGCTGCGCCTGCGGCTTCAGTCTTTCGTCTTCTCCCATATTGTCTTTACCTCTCTTATTCGCTCAGAAGGTCAACGTAGTAAGCCATCACCTTGAGAAGAGCTTCCTTCTTCTCGCTGTCTTCGAGAATCTTCTGCAGAGCCTTGTTCTTCTTGATCTGCTTGTCGAGATCGTCGAGCATCTCACGGCTGTAATACGTCTTCTGCAGATACTCATTCTTCTCGATCAGCTCTTTCGAAGTGAAGTCCTTCATAGCTCTGATCTCGAAGCCCGCGTTGACCGGTTCGCCCTGCGTCGTCTCGAGATCGACGGAAAAGGACGGCTGAAACTTCTCGAAAACCTCTTTCAGGTTGCTGCACTTCTTCGGTTCGACGTCCGCGTCTTCGTCGTTGTTGAGCTTGGCCGCGTACAGGATTTTGTTCGACGGAAGGAGTTCCACCGGAATTGAATCATCCCGCTGGACTTTCTCCGTTGCGCCGAGTATGAATTTCGCCATCTATTCCTCCAGACTGGATAGGAATTGACCCTTACTTTTTCTTTTCAACGGTGAAGACATATGCGTCATCCATCACTCCGATAGAGACGCGATCGCCTGCCTTCACAGCGCCGGTTATTATGTCAACGGACAACTTGTTGATGATGTCCTTCTCTATGATTCTCTGTATAGGACGCGCCCCCAGCTCAAATGTGTACCCGTCTTTCGCAAGTTTCTTCTTCGCGTCGGGGCTCAGCACCGCTTCAATATTTTGATCTCGTAACATGCCGGACAGGTTGTTGAACTCGAGCCCCGCGATTGTCTCGATCTGTTCCTGAGAGAACGCATGGTATACGATAATGTCGTTAAGGCGATTGAGGAATTCCGGGCGGAACTTAGTGAAGATGAATGACCGTACTTCGTCCATGTTGACTTCGCGCCCTTCGCGGTCCGCATCGAGTATCTTGTCGGCGGCATAGTTCGATGTAAGCACCACGATCGTGTTCGAGAAATCGACCGTGCGATTCTGACCGTCCGTCAGTCGGCCGTCGTCAAGAAGCTGCAAGAGCACATTGAACACGTCCGGGTGAGCTTTCTCGACCTCGTCGAAAAGGACTATGGAGAACGGCTTGCGTCTAACTGCCTCCGTCAGAACGCCACCGGCCTCGTACCCGACATATCCGGGGGGTGCGCCGATCAGCTTGGCCACTGAATGCGGTTCCATGAACTCGGACATGTCGAGCCGAACCATTGCGTTCTTATCATCGAAGAGGAACTCTGCGAGAAGTTTGGGCAGATAGGTCTTTCCTGTGCCTGTAGGGCCGAGGAATAGAAACGATCCGACCGGTCTGTTCGGGAGCTTCAATCCGGCTCGGGCCTTTCGAATCGCATTGGCTACCGCTTTAATCGGCTTGTCCTGTCCGACGATCTTGCCCGCAAGAAACGATTCCATGTTGATCAGGCGGTCTTTTTCCGCTGTCAGCATTTTCGATACAGGAATTCCAGTCCTGCGGGCAACGACTGCTGCGATGTCGGCATCGTAGATTTTGCGCTCCGGAGCCTCCGCGATCGGACGGAGCTGGGTGAACCGGTCTTTCTTCTCTGCGAAGTCCTTCTTGAGCAGATCGAGGTTCGTCACATCGATACTCATGCCGCGCCTCCGGAACTCGCTTCCACCCGATGTCCCCAGAAATCACTGAGAGTCTGCACATCGCGAGAGAAGTCTTCGTACATCGTCTTGAGTCTATCGTACTCATCAGCGTTTTGCTCAGGATCTTTGCCTTCAAGCGACTGCATGAGCTTCTCCAACTCGGCGATCTTCCCGTCCATCGATGCGATTCTCACTTTGCCCAGCTCTTCTTTGACGGCGAACTCCGAGGCGGCCTCGTCAACAAGGTCAAGGGCGATATCCGGAAGATTGCGCTCTGAAAGGTATCTGCGCGAATACTTCACTGCACCGGAGATGGCCTCGGGATCGAAGCTTATCTTGTGATGATCTTCATACTTGGCTATTACGCCTTTGACTATTCTCACAGCGTCATCGAATCCGGGCTTGTCGATCTTAACGCGCTCGAAGCGTCGCTCAAGGGCTTTGTCTTTTTCTATGTACTTGGTGTATTCCTCTTCGGTGGTGGCGCCTATCAGTCGCAACTGACCGCGAGCGAGTGCGGGCTTAATGAGGTTGGCGGCATCCATGCCGCCCGACGCGTTCCCTGCGCCGACCAGCGAGTGCATTTCATCAACGAACAGGACAATCTTCCCGCCCGATTTCACTACTTCGCCGACCAGGCCTTTGAATCGTTCTTCGAATTCGCCTTTGTATTTAGCACCCGCGACAAGCGAGCCCATGTCGAGAGACATGACCTTGACACCGGCAAGCGCTTTCGGAACTTCGGCATCCACGACGGCTTTTGCAAAGCCTTCGACAATTGCGCTCTTCCCGACTCCTGCGCCACCTACCAGCACCGGGCTGTTCTTGCGTCGCCTGAGCAGTATCTGTATTACTTGCTGAAGCTCTCTCTCGCGACCGACCATCGGATCAAATTCACCGGCTGCAGCCTGGTTGGTCATGTCGATGCAATACTTCAAAGAACCGGCTATGTCCCGTCGGGTGTCGGCTTCGCCCGATGAAGATGGCTGCGCTGTCGCCGTTGCGATCTCCTGAACCGACTTGCTCTCAGCGATAGCCCTGTAGATATCTTCTTTGGTGATTCCGGTCTGTTCTCTGACATACGATGAGAGCTTTGATTTCGGATCGAAGATCGCGATCAAGATGTGCTGCGGCTCCACAAGCGGGTCGTACAGCTTCGCCTTTTCGTCGCCCGCTTCGGCGAGCACTGCCTGCACAGCGGGGGAGACTGTCAGGCTGTCTTTCGACATCGACCGCTTGGGTTGCTCTTTGAGATGCTCCTCTGCAATAGACTCTATGAAGACTCTGCTCTTGCCGAGCTGATTAAGGATTGACTCGACGTCGGAGTCATCATGGCGGATTACCGCAATGAGCAAATGCTCCAAGTCGATCTCAGAATGTCGGAGCGAAGATGCGATCTCTTTCGCAGCTTTGATAATCGCTCGCGAATCAGACGAGTAATTAGCTATGTCCATAGCTTAGACTTCAGCACTCCCTGCTAAGTGGTCCACATAGAGCTTGTGTCAGCCCTGAGAGGCAATAGCCGAGTAACCGAGAATCCGTACGGCTGCTCATCGATGATAAAAGTCCACAAATCCCCTGTCAAGCGCATATTTGTCGTTTGGATCAGAAGGGAGAGGTGGAATTCATTGCCTATCACGTCCATAATCGGCTGTGCCGAGGGGAGTCCAGACACCGGACTTGACCCACCGCTCGACTTCGGAATCTCTCTCTTCGTCCGTCATTCGGCGGAACTCATCTACGTTGTCCAGCAGAGTGTCGTCGTCTTCATCGGCGAGGAGCCTTCGCAGCATCAAATAAGCCTCATCACACACGCGCATGGGGATCGGTCGTTCTTCGGCCTTCTCCGAAAGCGCCGGCGGCCTGAGAAGCCGCTTGTCGGCGAGAAGCTCTTCAAGCAGATCCGAGAGCCTCTTCTGGGTCTCAAGTTGTATGTCGATTGTGCGTTGCAACTCCCAGACCATATCTTCCGGCTTGCGCGAGTCGAGGCCATCGATCAGAGGAATCTGCATCAATGAGCCGACTTCCATCAGAACCGCCGACGCGTTCATGGCCATTGCCGAATCGTTGCCGTGGAGCAGTTCCACGAGTCTCCTGGCGTCTTTCCATGACCGATCTCGCACCTTTGCTGCGAGAGTGTCTATCGATTTGTCATCGTCAGGATTGAGATTTCGCAGCGCTACAGATATATCGTCATTCATTGAGGAATCGCCTCCCTTCGGTTCGTTAGTGCAGGAGAGAACCATGACCGCCACAATACAGCAAGCGAACAGGCATCTGGCTACCAGATGTCCTGGTGTGTAGCTATGCGCCATCTCGCGACAACCTTTAGCAGATGATGAATTGCGCATCAGTAGATATTGAAACCCGCCCTCTTGCGGTTGAGTTTAATGTTTGCCTTCCGTTTTGCCCACTCAAGACACTCCCACCACGACTGATCATTGTTCTGGGTCGGATACTGCAAAAGGTATTGAAACCAATAGTAGGTTCGCGAGTCTGAGGGAGCAGTCGTGAAGTATGCGAATCGGTCAGTCGGAGGAGTTGTGCGCTGCCAGGCTTTGTATGATTCGTGCCTGACGATCTGCCAGAAGTGTTGACGGGAGCTGCAACCGAAATGGCAGAAGGTCTTGCATCTTATGCTCACGCTTCCGAGGTCATAAGGACTTGCCGATGTCCCGCTCCAGCCTGCGTTGAAGAGCAGGGAAGTCTCTCTACCTCGCTTCCCCCAGTAGGAATGCGAAGCGGATCGTGAAGCTGGTCGCACGTACTGCCTGAGATCCTCCGGGAGCGTCACTCGCGATATCCGGCCTCGAGCTTCGGGATGAATGCTGAACGGGTGGTCGCGCTCCTGAGGCGGTTGATCCTGCTCGACCGGTATCGGCCTAAAGTGGTACTCATGGTGCCGAACGTCTTCAAACGGCACGGCTATGTAAGGATAGCCAAGCCGAAATAACCCATCATTGGTATCATTGCCGTCTTCATACTGCTCGCCGGTCCGGGCGCCGGTTCCAGTATAGTCATCGAGGCAGGCTCCTCTTCCGTACCTGGAGTGGCCGCTGTAGACAGCTATGATCCCTTCGGTTTCGAGCGCAGTCTTGTAATCGCTCTTGCTGAACTTGAGTTCGAACTCGTAAGTTACCCGTTGCGCGTCGCTGACATATTCCGCTGTCCGACGATCGGACGAGACCGCGAAATCGGAACCGAGAGTCCGTTCCAAGTATTGGAAGTCCGAGAGTTCCCGCGTCAATTCATCCTCGTGGAACTCCAGACCGACCGCTATGACTACTCGCCGAGTTTCGTAACTATCGACGAAAGTAGTCTGCGATCCGGTTGTTGATGTTGAATCCTCAGTGCTCAATCGTCTGTCAAGCCCAATAGTTCGTAGCCCACCTAAAGCGTAGCGACAGGTGGGGTCTGTGTTTCCTCGATTCGATTTCTTGCGTTTGAAGATTCGCGCTTCGTTTCCCACCTGTCGTTCCCCGTTTTTCTACGGGGAACTCTGAGTGGGCTACGAATCTCCGACCACTTTCTAAGTCCTTGCGCTTCTCAACGTCAAGGCTGTACAAAAACGTGTGTTTGCGAAACACCGCTAATTCCTTCGAACTCCACTGTGTACGGTCCGGGCGGAATGCTGTCGTGCCTTGCGCATCCGCTGTTGTCAAGAGTACCCGATGCATTCGTACCGTCAGCAAAATTGATCGTATAACGTTTATTCGGGATCGCGTTCCCGTCCTTGTCCTTCAATTCGATCATCACCCAGTCTTTGAACTTGAGCAAGCCCGATTCCTGTTTCTTTCCCAATTCAACATCGGCAATCTTGATCGTGAAGAAATACTCCGGAGGATTGTAGCCGGTGCCATATCGCTGAGCTTCCTCCTGCGTGGCGATTTCATCAGTGTCTTCGTGATACTCGTATTCCCACTTTGCCTCGATCTTCTTACTCTTCACAAATGCTGGTATCTCGGTAATCCGATCATGCGCCCCGTCTTGATCGTGCTCGTAGATCACAAGCGCGACCTCGGTGTTAGTGCGGACACCCTGAATATCCGCAGACAGCGTGAGCACGTCTCCACGGCGAGCCTCTTTTGCGCTCCACTTCATGTTCGTAGTCTCCACCGGTCCGATTACCTCGATCATGTTCGATTCACCAGATATGCCGTTCTTTGGCAAATCGACCTCGAAGTATACCCGGTCGTCAGGATCAATCCCGTGGGGAATATCTATCGCCCCGGTGTACTTGTTGCCTGAAATCAGCCCCTCGATCTTCCCGATCTTCTTTCCCTTTTCGCTCTTGCAGGTGATCTTGATCTGAGCTCCTTGACCTACAAAGGCGGTGCCGACTTGCAGCTCGGCGCCTTGGCCTGCGACCGCGAACGGGTTGCACCACGCCGCAAAGATGAGATAGGAATCGAGCTTAATCGTGTGCTCTTGATCCGTATGTTTGGTGAATTTGAGGTCGGGCATCAGTTTTCTTCAACGGGATTGTAGCTGCCGGGAAGAATCGCGTCTATCACGTCGTCCAACCCTGCT
The DNA here is from genome assembly GCA_020053015.1 of Candidatus Zixiibacteriota bacterium. Classification (GTDB taxonomy): domain Bacteria; phylum Zixibacteria; class MSB-5A5; order JAABVY01; family JAHJOQ01; genus JAGVNY01. Next base: position 8,752 of record JAGVNY010000044.1, read on the forward strand.
CCGACGGTTTTGTACGACTTCTTGCTGAAACTGATCGAGAAGGCGAAACCCAATCCACTTTTGATCACGAAGACTCGCTTCTCGATAATCGACATGTCATCAGCAAGGTTCCATCGGTAGACGAACTCCCAAGTCGGCAATCCGTGTTCGATAGTCACCTCTTCATCTTTCAAGACCTCGACGCTCTGAAACGAAGATGTGATCGGCTCAGTGTTCGATCGGGCGAATTCTCTGACACTCTCATACTGCAGATGTCTTGTAACAACCAGCATGAGCTTGTGCTCTTGCCCATCCTCGTCCGGGCCTTTGAAGTGGTAGACCGTCTGATCGTCCCAGCCAGGGGGAAGGGATATCCGGAACCGGTCGTTTTGCTCACTGCTGCTCATGGTACCTTGGCGATCTCCTTTGTACCGGAAGCCGTCCAGAGCAAGCCGCGATCGGGCGCTCCCGGGCAGTACTGCTGTCTGCTTTTGTTTCTGGGGAGAGGACTGTGATACTCGCTGCAAACGATCTCCTCACCACCGTCAATTTCATTTGTGTCACCCGACCATGTATACGAAATGTAATGGTACTTCTTGAAGCCGAAAACCTTAGGTTTGTCGCCGAGCAGTTTCCTTATGGACTTCATAAAGTTGAGGTTATGTCCTATGTTGCACCCGGCGAACCAGACATGAGTCGAGTCATCCAGGTGCTTCACGATACTCGGAACGATCTTTGAAAGCAGCCCGTGCTTTTCTTTACCTTTTCCGTCAACATAGTCGTAGTAGTCCGACCCTTTCTCGCGAAGCTTGTCGATCTCCTTCGAATCAATGGTCTTTGGGAGGTCCCAGGCAGGCAGGCTTCTGGGCATTCCTTGCGGATCGTTGGTTGAGAAGAGCGGCAGGTCAAGCAGCACGCCGACGATCTGATTGTTGACTGTCAGTGCACTCGCATGGGAGAGAATGACGACATCACCAACGAGCTTGCCATCGTTTTCCTTCTTGGAGAGATCCGTCTCAAGCTCTCGCAGGAGTGACTCGAAACTCTCGACCGCCCCGAGCGAAATGAGCTTAAGTCCCTTCGCTTTGTACAAGAAGTCGAAATAGTCGTCACTTCGATCGGTATGACCGAGCCACGCAGAAACGTAATAGTGTAGCCTTGGTTTGCAGCGACTCTTCACGGTTCCGTCATCGGACACGTAACAGATGTCGTTGTAGACCACCGTCTTGACGGCCTGCTTCTTATGCTGCGTCTTCTTCGGAGCCATCGTGTCTGGGGGGAGATTGACCTCCAACGGCCGCTCCGCCCATTTCCAAATAGATAACCGGATTCTCTGGGAACTTGACTGCCCACTTGCCGGGCGGCACATGCTCCAGCTTCTTGTAACCACTACCGTCCAACTGACCCTCTCGGACTTCGCCATTGGGCAGATATGCGACAAACCTCGCGTTCGCCAATGGCTTGCCGTCCTGATCTTTCAGATCTATCTCCACGAAGTCCTTGTATTCAAGGACCGGTGAGCGAGCAGCAAGAGCTCCGATTCTGACCGTGAAGTAGAACGAAGGGCAGACATACTTTTGATCGTCATACCCGACCTTTTTGAATTCCTCTTCGTCGGACTCGCTCACGTAAACATACTTCCATTCAGCTTCGACTTTGTCGCCCTGCACGTTCTTGTCGTTGATTGAAGCGATCTTTCTGTCGGCTCGTTTGACACTCCGCTGCCAGATGTCAATCTCGGCTTTGGTGCCGTTCTGGACTCCAGCCGTTTCGATCTTGATCTTGACGGTCTCTCCGTCGCGCGCGCTCTTTTTCGACCACTGGGCAAGCGTGATGGCTGAAAGAGAAATCTCATAGTCGCCTTCAATCGCTCCGTCATACCTGATCTGTCCTGCCAGCGCTCCGGATTGGACCTTCCCATCCGGGGACTTGGTCGAATACCCGACTCCGGATATCGGCTTTCCGCCCTCGTCGACGAACTTGACATCGAGATAGTGATGCTCACCCTCTTCAACTTCTTGCGATTGCCCGGCTGATTGTTGTGCCTGCCCGCCACCTCCAGCGCCACCGCCACCTCCGCCTCCTGCATCGATAAACACGTCGAGACTTCCCATCATGACTTTTCCCTGATTGGAGGGCGGCTTCTGGAACGGCCCCCCTTGCGGAATGTGCAGCGGTTGGTTGTGTGCGATGCTGTCCTTTGTGGCAGCCGGCTTGCCTTCTATATGGACCGACGGACTAAGATCGGTGTCGAGCATACCAACAAAGGGATGGGGCAGAGGCGTCGGCACTGGGCCGCCCGGGGACGGGATCATGACTATGTGGATGTCTATGGCCATCACCTGGTCACCCTGCTTGGCCGCTGGTAAGCCGTTGATCAAGACCGTGCTTGCCGCGATGATCTTCCCGACCGGCAGGTCTGAGGGGTCGTTGCACGTTATCACCGGATCGGCCATTCTTGCGGCTGGTTTACCCACGAGTCATCACCTCCAGAATCGATCTGAAATAACCTAATGTCGTCACAACGTGGAGTCAACAAATAGTTGTCCATGCTCGTACCGCCAGGCAGCTTGTCAAATTGACCTTGACAGCTTCAGCCAGCGCCATATAATAGCTGCGCGCTTCACGAAGCCGGCGTAACTCAGTTGGTAGAGTAGCTGATTTGTAATCAGCCAGTCGGGGGTTCAAGTCCCTTCGCCGGCTCCATTGCCTCACAGATGGACCGAACGGTCGCAACTGCTTTAATACGTTGACATTTGGACGGTTTTGGGTACATTTTGCATAGGGTAATGTCATTACGCGCGGCCACATCATATCTGATACGGGAGAATTCTATGAGGAGCTTGTTGTCATATAGCAGCGGGCAGATCGTCCGCACAATCCGTATGCCCATACTTGGACAGAACCGCATACTCGGCGCAGCGGTGTGGTTCATGTTAATGGCGTTCATCGGGAGTCCGGCGGCGGTCGGCAGCGTGTCATCTGAAGTCGAATGCCAGCGCGTTTGCCTCAATTGGCTGAGCCAGATTATCTTGGAGAATGGGAGCTGGGCAGGGGAGGTGTCGCCGAAGTTGGTAAACGCTGAGAAGATGCTGGTGGGCGATACCGTGTTAGCGATTGTCTACTCGATTTCACCTACAGGTTATGTGGTAGTCTCTGCGCTGAGGGAGCTGCCGCCTGTTGTGGCATGTTCTGAGTGGAGTGTATTCGAACCTGACGATCGTGACGGATTTGCCGCAATGGTGCGCGAAGTGCTCGTGCATCATGTCAGACTGTATGCGAAAGCCTTTGGTGATCTCAATGCAGTCCAAGAAGGGAAAGACATTCAGCTTTTTGACCAGTCAAATTTCGCCGAATGGGACAGGCTCGGTGTCAGCAACGAGGTGTTCCTGTCGGATTATTCCAAAGGTTCGTACGCTCCGCTTGAAACCGTAGGACCTCTCGTGACTTCGTATTGGGATCAGGGCTACCCCTTCAATCTCGACTGTCCAGACGGTGACGGAGGAACATGTGTTGTTGGCTGCGTTGCAACGGCTGCCTCTCAGATCATGGCTTATTGGAATTGGCCTCCCTCCGGAGAAGGGAATCACGGTTATTACTGGTCGGGCGACAATTCCTGCGGAAGCGGCACCGAAGGCGAACTCCTCTCTGCGACTTTCTCCGACAGCTATGATTGGGGGAACATCCTGGACACGTGTTCCGGAGCATGCACACCGGCTCAGCAAGCAGCCGTTGCGGAATTGTGCTTCGAAGTCGGAGTTGCGTTCGACATGGACTACGGCGCATGTGGTTCGGGAGCCTATACCTGGGACGCAGTCGATGTCTACCCGACCTACTTCCGGTACGACCCCGCAATCTCAGTTGAGCAGCGACCAAATCACACTCCAACCTCGTGGTTCGAAGTCATTCAGACCGAGATCAATGCTGGCCGTCCGATTCAGTACCGTATCTACGCGCACTCGATAGTGTGTGACGGTTGGCGGACGGTGGGAGAGACCAAGCAGTATCATTTCAACTACGGGTGGGCAGACGGTCACAATGCATGGTACACGCTTGACAATCTTTACTGCAATTGGTCTGGCTGTGATCCGATGGAAGAGTACGCGGTTATCAACATCGCTCCCGAAGCCGATGCCGACGGCGACGGCATCTCCAATTCTCTCGACAACTGCCCTACAGTTCACAACCCCGGACAGGCGGATGCCGATTCCGACAAAGTCGGCGATTTGTGCGACAACTGTATTGATGTGCCCAATCCACTGCAAGGTGACGTCGATGGAGATCTTGACGGAGACGCATGTGACATCGATGCCGACGGAGACGGATTAGCCAACGACGCCGACAACTGCTGGCTGGTGTTCAACACGATGCAGGAGAATTCTGACACCGACAGCGTGGGTGATGCATGCGACAACTGCCTTTACGCGTACAATCCAGAGCAGTTTGACGAAGACATTGACGGGACCGGCGACGCATGCGACGGTGCCATACATATCCAAAGCTATTCGCTGCCCGATGGCTATTACGGCGTGCCCTACTTCTACCAGTTCTGGGCAGTTGGCGGCGTTGAGCCATACTATTGGACAAAACTCGTCGGACAGGTACCGTACGGTTGCGTGTTCACAGGTGGCACTACCGGCACCATCAGCGGCACTCCGGGATACAAAGAAACGTACTTCGTCACAATCCAACTCCGCGACTCGGACAGTCCGCCCAACTACGACACGGTATCCCTCTCCGTACTCATTACGGACCCGCCCGAACCGCCTTACATTTGTGGCGATGCAAACAGCTCTCTGGAAATAGACATCGATGATGTTGTGCTATTGATAGGCTATGTGTTCGGCGGTGGTCCTGCGCCGGATCCCATCGAGTCTGGTGAAGTCGACTGTAGCGGCTTCATCGATATCGACGACATCGTCTATTTGATCAATTATATTTTCGCCAGTGGCCCCGCGCCGTGTGCGGAATGTCCATAGGCCCTCACCCTGTTTCCCTCTCCCTGAGGGAGAGGGACGGTCGAAGACCAGGGTGAGGGATCGGGTGATCTGTCTGCGCCCGCTGCCGCCAGTTTGCCGTTGACTGGTACCCCACCCAGACTCCTGCGGTACGCAGGAGGCCGGGTGGGAACCGCTAAGAACAGTAGCGATTCACCGATTAGGCGTTGACAATCTTCGAGTATCCCATACCTTATCATATACAGGCTAATCCACTAAGGGAAGGGACTGCTCTATGCATAGAGTTCTCGGATTGATAGCGATGTTCACTGTCTCGGCGGTGGCTTCTGCTGTGAGCGAGTCTCCATCCGGCCTCGCCGTTCAGCAGATGGCTTCTCGGTCGATTGCATTCACACAGAACAGCGGTCAATGGGATGAGCAGGTGTTGTTCCGAGCGGATGCTGGTGGCGCGACGATGTGGTTCTGCAAGGATCGCGTCGTCTACCAGTTCACACGAAGGGTCGGTTCAAGCGCGGACGCGGCTATGTGTCATTCCCGTGAAAACGGGAATCCATATCTACGCATGACTGATCCACTCGACCGCTTCAACAATGAACCTGACTCTGTCGATCAATTGGTCATCACCGCCCGCTTCGTCGACGCTAACCCGAATGTCGAAGTTGTCGCCGAAGGCATGATGGAATACAAATGCAACTACTTCATAGGCAATGATCCGACCAATTGGCACACGGACGTTCCCAACTACGAGGCGATAACGCTTCACAACATCTACGACGGCGTCGATTTGTGCTTCTCTGGCAGCGCTGACGCGAAGCTGATATACCAGTACTCGGTGGCGCCGGGGGCAGATGCCGAACAGATCAAGCTCGAATATGAGGGCATTGACAACATCTCGCCGGACGAATTCGGCAACATGATTGCTCAGACGAAGTGGGGGGAGATTAGCGGCCTCCTCGCTTTCCCATCCATCGACGATGTCCTTGGTTCTCGGGAGTTCTCATTGTCATCGAGTGGCGTGCCAAACCCCGTTGCTGACGGGGGCGCCTCCGAGCAGCGCAGTCTGCAGGCAGTTGGACTGGTATACAGCACCTACATCGGCGGGGGAAGCGAGGACATGTGCTGTTCGATCGCGGTTGACAGTTTCGGGTCGACGTATCTTACGGGTGAAACATATTCCAGCAATTTCCCGATTCTCAATCCATACCAAGAGACATATCAAGGGGGGGACTGTGACTGCTTTGTCGCGAAACTCTCCAGTTCCGGAAACAGTCTTGTATACAGTACCTATCTGGGGGGAAACGACGGCGACGGCGGCGATGGCATCGCAGTTGACAGCTCGGGGGCGGCGTATGTGACGGGACATACAGGATCTGCGGATTTCCCAATTCTCAATCAGTACCAGACAGATCAGGGGGGCATTGATGTCTTCATTGCAGAGCTTTCCAGTTCCGGAAACAGCCTTGTATACAGTACCTATCTGGGGGGAGCCAGCAATGACTTCGGCGATGGCATCGTGGTGGACGATTCCGGGAGGGTGTATGTGACGGGATCTACAAATTCTACGGATTTCCCGACCCTAAACCCATACCAGACAGACCAGGGGGGCTGGGATATCTTTGTCACCAAACTCTCCAGTTCTGGAAGTAGTCTTGCATACAGTACTTATCTGGGGGGAGCCAACTATGAGTCTCCCGGGGACATCGCGGTGGACGGCTCTGGGGCGGCGTATGTGACGGGATGTACATATTCCAGTAATTTCCCGATTCTTAATCCGTACCAGGCAGATCAGGGGGGCTTGGATATCTTTGTCACTAAGCTTTCCAGTTCCGGAAACAGCCTTGTATACAGCACGTATCTCGGAGGGAGCAACGATGACCATGGCTATAGCATCGTGGTGGACGGCTCCGGTGAGGCTTATGTCACAGGGCATACATTTTCCACCGATTTCCCGGCCGTCAATCCGTACCAGACGGATCAGCGTTCCGAGGATATCTTCGTCACGAAGGTCTCCAATTCCGGCAACAGCCTTGTCTACAGCACTTATGTGGGGGGGAGCGACAGTGACTGGGGCGAGGACATCGCGGTGGACGGCTCTGGGGCGGCATATGTGACGGGATATACATACTCCACCGATTTCCCGACCGTCAATCCGTACCAGGGAACGTTGCAGGGTGAGTATCTTGATGCCCTTGTCATCAAACTTTCAAGCGCAGGCGACAGGCTGGTCTACAGCACTTATATTGGTGGGAGTAACGATGACAGAGGCTGGGGCATCGCCGTTGACGGTTCTGGCTGCGCATATGTGACGGGATATACTGGGTCTTCGGACTTCCCCACGCAGAATGCTTTTGATGCAAGTTACAACGGCAACCCGGATGCCTTCTTGACCAAGTTGGGCTCGTTTTCCACAGATGCTGTCTCTGATGAATATGACGAGAGTATTCCATTTGCATTTGATCTTTTGCAGAACTACCCGAATCCGTTTAACCCGGAAACGCGGATTAACTTCCGCCTTTCAAAGGCGTCGTATGCGCGACTGGATATCTTCAACATCATGGGCCAGAAAGTGGCGACACTGATCGATGCCAGTATGAAGGCGGGACAGCACAGTGTGGTCTGGAACGGAAGGTCAGCAAGTGGTGAAGTGGTCGCATCAGGACTGTATTTCTATCGTATCGAGGCTGAAGACTTTACGGATGTCAAGAAGATGATATTGTTGAAGTAGGTCTGATGGGCTGCCGTCGACCCGGGAGCACGGGCGATTGACGACGTGAACCTACGGAGGATCTGATATGATAACGCACTATGGTCTCTTCTGGTCTGAGCGGGATGTCTACTGGGGCAGACAAAACAGTAAAGGAGAGCTACTCGGACGAGAGAAACCGCTTCTGGAACGAATAGGCGCACCTAAAAAGGAGGAGCGGTCTGAAGCGAACAACTACCGAGACTTCGTAGGGCTCTATTGCCTATACGCTAATAGGGAGCTCATTTACGTGGGCGAAGTAGGATTGGCAACAAAGGGCAATCTATTCCAGAGGCTGAAGGAGCACCGAAAGACACTTTCCGGTAGATGGGATCGGTTTTCATGGTTTGGCCGGAAGTCGTGCGACGGTCAGTGCTCGGTCAAGGAAGCCCTTGCCCAGCTTGAAGCAACGGTCATTGCGGTTATCAATCCTGGTCATAACAAGCAATCTGGAACATTCGCAAAGGCAATACAGGTCCATCAAGTCCCTCACGGCGACTCGGAAGGCGATTTGGAAACCAAGATTGACCGGTTGACAGAGCAAGTAAAGGCGCTGGTGCTGAAAACCGAAGTGACACCAACGAAAAGCCAACAGAAGTAAGCCGAATGAGTCAACCCCGCGCCTGCGCCTCTTGGGTCCGGCGATGCAAACTACAGCGGCAACGATGTTTCGATTGACATCGATGACGTTGTGTATCTGATAAACTACATCTTCGCAGGCGGCCCGGAGCCGTGTGCGGAGTGTCCGTAGCGGCACGGCACGCCGTGCCGAGGGCACAACATGTTGTGCCTCTACAGGAACTGCGACACCGCCTCAGAATCTCTTAGGTCGAAAGCGGTCTTGACATATCTGTTTGGAACAGCATCTTGACTCTCAATGAGCAGTAACGACGCCAAGGAAATCGTGGTAATCTCCGATGGCACCGGTCGCACTGCGCGGCGGCTCATGGATGCGGTGCTGGTGCAGTATTCGGGACATCCCGTTGCCTTTCGCGTCAAGAACACCTACACGCACGTGCGAACTGCGCAGCAGCTCGATTCAATCATGCCGGAGATCAACAGCGACGATCTGGTGATCTTCTCGATCATCTCGGATGATCTTCGCACTCACTTCCACGACCGGCTGCACGAACTCGACATTCTCCATCTCAACGTTCTCGAACCGATGCTCAGCACAATGTCGAAATTCCTCGGCTTCCATCCCGAGTACAAGCCCGGACTTCTTCAAATCATTGATGACAGATACTACCGTCGTGTCGACGCGATAGGATTCACTGTCGAGCATGACGACGGGCTCGGCAGACAGATCGGTGAAGCTGACCTGGTGATAGTTGGCCCATCGCGAACCTGCAAGACGCCCATCAGCATGTACCTCGCCTGCAACTATGGCTTGAAAGTCGCCAACATTCCGATTGTCGCGGACGACCAGATGAAATCCTCGCTGATCGAACGACTCAATAGCGTTGAGAAGAATCGCGTGATCGGTCTTGTGATGCGTGCCGAGGTTCTCGCCCGCGTCAGACAGGAGAGATCGGAATTTCTCTCCAGAGGGAAGGCCGGCAGGGAAGCGATGGCGAGCTACATAGACCTTCATCAGGTAAGACGGGAAGTGAAATTCGTACGAGCACTCTGCGACAATCAGGATTGGGAGGTCATTGACGTTACGCGACGCGCCATCGAGGAGGTTTCATCCGAGATTATCAGAAGTCATGAAAGGAACTTTGGATCGACGGCGGAGCTGGAGTAGAGAGCCGCAGTAGACATCCGTCGCTGCGGATTGCCCAGAAGGTCGTTAAAATGATGTGGGTCTCTCCTCGCGCGTGGCGTAATCCGGAACCCCACCTGCGCGAAACGACCACATCATCGCTTGCGGGATAACTTCACGTCAGCAGGGAATGGGATGTTCAGAAATCGCTTGCGTCGACCGAATTAGACTATATATTGCCGCCTTTGTTGGAGGGGTTCCCGAGCGGTCAAAGGGAACAGACTGTAAATCTGTCGGCAACGCCTTCGGAGGTTCGAATCCTCCCCCCTCCACTGAATCCAGATCAGCCTGAGATTTATGTGTTTTCTTAACCGCACTTTTAGCCGATGTTACCCGTAAGTGTCCTATTGACTCTAATCAAGTTGTGATTGCTTCGGCTCGCCCATAGATTCTTCGGAACCTGATCTTCCGGATGATGTATAAAAGCAATTCGGAAGTTGGGAATGGAATGAGATAAGATGAAGATTGTGTTTTGCTCTTGACTGTTGGGCTTGTTTTGATATAGAGTACCGGTTCGAACTGAATTCAGGATGAGTGGTCTATGATTGAAATCAGCAATTTGTCAAAGCACTACGGTGATACCCGAGCAGTGGATGGCATTTCTTTCTCGATTCAGAAGGGGCAGATTCTGGGATTCCTCGGCCCCAACGGAGCGGGGAAGACCACCACGGTGCGAATCGTCACCGGCTTCCTTCCTCCGACTTCCGGCACTGTCAATGTCGATGGCCACGACGTTGTCGCAGACTCCATCGAAGTGAGAAAACGAATCGGTTATCTGCCAGAGAACACTCCGCTGTACACCGAAATGAACGTTGTCGACTATTTGCGTTTCATCGTCGACATGCGGAAGAACGGCGTCACCGACACCAACCGTCGGATCAAAGCGGTTATCGACCAATGCGGCCTCGGAGATGTAGTCCACAAAGATATCGGAGAACTCTCCAAGGGCTATCGCCAGAGAGTAGGGCTCGCTCAGGCGATGGTGCATGACCCGCCCATCTTGATACTCGACGAACCGACTGTCGGTCTCGATCCGAACCAGATCGTTGAGATCCGGAAATTGATCATCGAGCTCGGACGTGAGAAGACGGTGATTCTCTGTTCGCACATTCTCCCCGAAGTCGAGGCTACATGCGCACGCGTTGTGATCATCCACAATGGTCGCATCGCAGCAGACGGCAGCCCCAAGGAACTCCAGGCTTCTTCCGAGGGTAAGGGCGCTGTCTACGTGCAGATCAAGGGAGCGTCGATTGAGTTTAGCCAGAGACTTGCAGTCATCCCGGGAGTAGAGCGAGTTACTGACTCCAAATCGATGAGCGACGGAGTCTGCAGCTTCGAACTGTCAACTTTCAAAGGCTCCGACCCGCGAGAGGGCGTGTTTAGGGCTTGCGTAGATAATGGTATGGTTCTTCTCGAGATGTCTCGAAAAGAGGTGTCGCTCGAGGATGTCTTCCGCAACCTCACAAAGCAGGAGGCGGCATAGATGACTCAAGTAATGGTTCTCACAAGGCGCGAGCTTCGGGCGTATTTCAGTTCGCCTGTGGCATATATCATCATCACGCTCTTTCTCCTTTTCGTCGGATGGTTCTTCGCTTCTTCGCTCTTTCTTGCGAACAGCGCTGATCTTCGAGGCCTGTTTAACGGAGCTCGGATGATGGTGCTCTTTTTCATCCCCGCGATATCGATGCGACTTCTGGCGGAAGAGAAAAGGCTTGGCACTATTGAAATCCTGTCGACTATGCCTCTCAAGGACTGGCATCTCGTTCTGGGCAAGTTCCTGCCGTCGTACATCCTGATCGGCATAACGCTTCTGTTGACTCTGGTACATTACATCACGCTGCTGTTCATCGGTGAGCCCGATTTCGGCGCCGCTTTCGGCGGGTATGTCGGCATGTTTCTTATGTCGGGCGCATACCTCTCGATTGGTCTGTTCACTTCGAGCCTGACGCGGAACCAGATCGTCGCGTTCATCGGTGGATTCGTGATAATCCTCGCGCTCTTTCTGATGGACAAAGTTGTGATCTTCTTTCCGCCGGCTCTCGCGACGTTTTTCGAATTCCTGTCGACAGACTATCATTATGACAACATCGCGCGGGGAGTCATAGACACCAGGGATCTGATTTACTACTTCTCCCTGATGTTCTTCTTCCTCTATCTGACGGTAGTATCATTACAGACAAGGAAGTGGAGATAATATGGCTGCCGGATTGAAAAGCAAAGTCAGCGCATCGACGTCAGTTCTGATTGTCGCGGCGATACTCCTCGTCCTGAATCTGATCTCAGTCAATGTATTCAGTAGGGCAGACCTGACCGACAATGACATCTATTCTCTTTCCGACGCATCGAAAGAGTTGATGCGGGGTCTTGCGGACAGAGTTGTTGCCAAGTGCTTCTTCACCGAAGATCTCCCACCGCCGTACAATCAGAATGCACGATACCTGAAAGATCAACTTGCCGAATACCGTGCTTACTCCGGAGGGCGGTTGCAGTTCGAGTTCATTGATCCTGCGCTGGCAGGAAAGGAAGAGGAGGCACAGTCATACAGGATACCGCCAGTGCAAGTCAACGCCTACGAAAGCGACCGGCTCGAAATCAAGAAGGTGTACATGGGGTTGGTCTTCCTGCATGAGGACAAGAACGAGGTTCTGCCGGTTGTGCAGACCACCGCTGGACTCGAATACGAAATAACTCGCGCGATCAAAAAGGTCACTCAAACGGCGACGCCTCGAATCGGATATATAACAGGCCACGGCGAGCCGGAGCCGAATCAAAACCTGAAATCTGTGAGTCAGGCGCTCTCCAGAGAATACGATCTCGAGCCGATTAATCTCGCTCAGTTGCAGCAGATTCCAGCAGATCTGTCGGCGGTGCTCGTCGTTTCGCCGAAGAGCCGTTTCAGTGATTGGGAGCTGTATCTGCTTGACAGATACATCGCCGGCGGTGGACGCGTCGGGATGTTCCTGGACAGGTATGATTGCGATCTGCAGAACAACAGCGCGACAGAGATCGCGTCCGGGCTCGAGGATCTCATCAGAACCTACGGAGTCAGCGTGAACAGCGATCTCGTGCTTGATGCTCGTTCCTCACGAATCACAGTCCAGCAGCAATCGGGGTATTTCAAGGTCCAGAACATGATCGAATTCCGGTTCTTCCCGTTGATTACTGGCTTCGACGAGGAGAACATAATAGTGAAGGGACTCGACGCGTTGACTTTCACCTTCGTCAGCTCACTTGACACCACTGTTGCAGTGCCTCCGGCGGTTGAACGCGACGTATTCGCGAGAACATCGGAAATGGCTGCAACGGAGAGTGGACAGATCGACCTGAATCCGTTCAGGCGATTCACACGAGCTGACTTCGACCGCAAGTACGTCCCTCTTGCCGCCACTCTGCGTGGCGAGTTCCCGAGCTACTTCGATGGCAAGCCTGTGCCGCAGTACACCGGCCCCGATTCGACATTCAACCCGTCTGCGCTGCCTGCAGTTGCCAAATCTCCCGATACCCGTATGGTTGTCGTAGGTGACGGCGATTTTGTCGACGACCGAAACCTCGGATCAGAGGCGAGCCTCGTGTTCTTCATGAACGCGATAGACTGGCTCTCGCAGGACGAGGGGTTGATCTCTATCAGGTCCAAGAGGATCAACGTCCGCCCGCTGGCAGAGGTCTCCGACGGAACCAAGGCCGTCACTAAGTACCTCAATATCCTCGGCATGCCGCTGCTTGTAATTGTCTTTGGTGTGGCGAACTGGCAGATACGCAGGTCCGCGAAGAAGAGGCACGTGTGATGAAGAAGCAGTACTTGGCAATTGCGATTCTGGCTGCGCTGATTGTTATCTATCTGGTCGTGCAGAAGCGCGAGACATCGATGACGGCGCCGGAATCAAAGACAGATGTGCTCGATGTCGATACATCGGCGGTCAACAAAGTTGTACTCAAGCGTCTCGGCGGAGCGATAACACTGTCGAGAGCGGGTGGTGCTTGGTATCTCGTTGAAGACCAGTCATACAAGGCGGACACCGCTTCGGTGCGGCAACTGCTTGAGACGATCGCCGGATTGACAGTCGGCAACGTGATCTCCGATAATCCGGGCAACCAGATGACATTTCAGGTCGACACTCTGACCGGCCAGACAGTCGAGCTCTACACCGGCGACAGGCTGCTGTCGTCATTCGTGGTCGGCAAGATGGCCACGGATTTTCGGCACACATACATCCGTTTGTCAGGCAAGGACGAGGTTTATCTTGCCGAAGGTATGCTCTCGCGGTCTCTGAGCAAGAATCCCACGAACTGGCGCGACAAGACAATCGTGGATATACCGGCGGCCAACGTTCAGCAGGTCGAGTTCAAGTTTGGAAACGAGCATTACAGGGTGATCAGGGAGGATACCCTGTGGTTCGCTTCCAAGGCGCCGTTCGATGAAAAAGTCGAGTCGGAACGGGAGAAGGCAGGAAAGCTGGTCGCTTCGTTGTGCACGCTCAAGGCGAGCGAATTCGCCGCGGCGCGCGACAGCGCATCGTACAGCTTCGATTCACTGAGCTATAACGCGCTGATAACGTTAACCGACGGATCGTCGCAGGTGGTGGAAGCCGGTGTTACACAAGGGAGTAGCGACAAGCACTACGTCAGAACATCGACTCCAGAGACGACATTCATACTTTTCAATGCTCCGTGGCAGAATATCGTGAAAACCTATGACGAGCTGCTGGCAACCGAAAAAAGCAATTGACAAATCGGCTGGAGTGTGATATACATAGGGAGCCCTTCATACACAGCCCTCTTATCAGGCGGTCGGTGGAGCTTCGTTTCTCCGACCGCTTAATGTTTGGGTATTCCCGACACCGCACAATTTCATTGGTTGGGATGACCCGATTGTGGCATGGCCGTCCCAGCCATGAATCACGGGCGAGACGCCCGTGCCCAATTTCCTCGCTGTCAGGAATCCTTTCCTGACAGCATCGTCAATCGTCGGGAAGGGATTCCCGACGACGCATGGGAGAAACCGACACCCGTAGGGGCACGGCGCGTCGTGCCCGATTAAGACGTGACTGCATACCATGAGTAAGACCAGAGAGATCATTCGCCTGCTGAAAAAACACTATCCCGAAGCTCGGTGCTCGCTTGCTCACGAATCGCCGTTCACGCTCCTCATGTCTACGATTCTGTCGGCGCAGGCCACCGACAAGTCCGTGAATCTGGTGACGCCGAAGCTTTTTGCGAAGTATCCTGACGCGAAGTCGATGGTGGCTGCGAAGCTCGCTTCGATAGAGAACATCATCCGACCGCTGGGTCTTTATAAGAACAAAGCTAAATCGATCAGGGGATCATCGAAGATGTTGGTCGAGTCGTTCGGCGGGGAAGTCCCGCGCAGCATTGCCGAGCTCACGAAGCTTCCCGGGGTTGGACGCAAGACCGCGAACGTGGTTCTTGGCAACGCATTCGGAATCGACGAGGGGATTTGTGTCGACACGCACGTCGGACGGCTTTCGCGAAGGTTAGGGTTATCTGACTCTGACGATCCACTTGTTGTCGAGCAAGACCTGATGAAGATCGTACCACGCCGCGACTGGACAATCATCTCGCATCTTCTCATCGCCCACGGCCGCGCAATCTGCAAAGCCCGCAAACCCGAATGCGACCGGTGCTTCCTCCGCGACATCTGCCCGAAGATCGGCGTTTGATTCTACTCCAGTGCCCCGGACGTTCGTCCGGGTCTGAGAGAGATTGCACCGAGGTCGAAACCCGGACAAAGAGGCTGTGTCATAATAGGTGGTTTTGGTTGATTATGGATAATCGGTTGATATGTTGTGTTTCATTCAGTATTGGTAGTGAGGAATTGAAATGGCATA
>JAGVNY010000155.1 GCA_020053015.1 Candidatus Zixiibacteriota bacterium
CAATCCTGAACACTTGAATAGGATCAATTGACAACAGGTGTCGGTTCATCTAACTTTGGGACAAATGGATTCAGGCGATTGGAGGATTCTGGATGTCACCGGTTGAGAAAAGCGTATTGGATGGGCTGAGCAGAGGAATTCAGGCGGAACTGGCAGCCTATGTTTTCTACAAGAAGGCTCTGGCTCTCACGAAGGATGCTCGAGTCAAAGATGTCTTGTCATGGCTGGCTGGCGAGGAGCGAGACCACTACGCCTTGCTTGAACGTCAATACGACAGTCTCGTTCGTTCAGAAATCTGGGTCGCGTACAGTGATATCATGCGCAAAGAAGGACTGCCTGACCTCGACGAGAAGATGGAGTCCGTACATGACCAGTTTGTTAATGAGATCGATAAGGACACAATGCCGAAGCGGATGCTGGAGATCGCCCTTGCGCTTGAGACTCGCGCCAAGAATCTCTACACGGAACTCGAGCAGAAGGTGACCGATCCGAAGGGAAAGGACACTTATCGCTACCTCGTGAGATTCGAGACGGGACATATTGCCAAGATTCAGGCCGTGATGAAGGAGATGAAGCTGGTCTGAGTAGTTTCTATGTGATGCTCAGCTTCGCTTGGAATGACGCCTTTTCGTGCCTCTCAACATGCTTAATGAAGTGGAATGGCAGGAGGAATAGCTTATGGAGAAGTCGATTTCGCGTAGATTTGCGGAGTTTGTTTTTGGTCTCAAGTTCGAGGACATCGATTCGGATTCAGTCAGGCATGCAAAGCGATTTCTCTTCGACACGCTTGGTTGTGCGCTCGGAGGCCACAGGGCCGAAGATTGCCATATCTCTATCGGCGTTGTCGAGAAGCTCGGCGGGACTCCTGAATCCACCGTCATCGCGACCGGGTTTAGAACGAACTGCTACATGGCCGCGCTTGCCAATGCACTTATGGTGCGGGTCATGGACTATAATGACATTTACTGGAAAGAAGACCCGTCGCACCCATCGGATATCATTCCAGCCGCACTGGCCGTCGGAGAGCGCGAGAACAGAACCGGCAAAGACCTTATAGTCGGGATTATCATCGGCCACGAGCTTGAAATGAGGCTATGTGAGTATGTGACCCCCGGTATCAGAGAGAGAGGATGGCACCACGCCACTCTCACCCAGTTCGTCTCGCCGCTCGTGGCTGGCAAGATGCTTGGGCTGAGCATTGACCAACTGACTAATGCAGTCGGTATCTCGGGTTGCCACAATTTCACGCTCGGAGCCGTTGCTGCCGGCAAGCTGACTATGATGAAAAACACTGTCGATCCGATGGCTACGCAATCGGGAGTTCTCGCAGCCCTGCTTGCTCAGAAAGGCTACATCGGGACGGAGGCCATATTCGAGGGCAAAGAGGGTTTTTGTCAGCAAATGGGGAAAGGATACAAGCCGGAAGCGCTCTTCGATGGTCTTGGCTCGCAGTTCAAGATAAAGGACTGCTCGTACAAGGCATTCCCGACGGAGTTTCTCACGCAATCGCCAGTCACTGCGGCGCTGAAGATGGTGAAGCAGCATGATATCAAGTGGCAGGACGTGGAAGAGGTCACCGTACGCACGATTCACAGAGCCGTGGACATACTTGCTGATCCGTCCAAGTATCATCCGACTTCAAAAGAGACTGCCGATCATTCGATGCCTTACTGCGTGGGCGCTGCAATCATGGATCGTATGGTGACTCCGCTCCAGTTCAAAGATAGCCGCATAGCCGATCCCAAGCTGATCGATCTCATTCAGAAGATCAAGGTTGTAGCTGATGACGAGTTGGAGAAGCAGTTCCCTGCGCTGCAACCCTCGGTGGTCGACATCAAGGTCAAGTCAGGAAAGGTGTTCACTCAGCGCGTGGACTATGCGAAGGGTGATCCTCGTGAGACTATGACCGACGATGACCTTGCAGACAAGTTCTATGGTCTAACGGCCGATTTTCTGCCGGAAGATCGTCGCAGGAAGATCAGGGACATGGTTTACAATCTCGACCAGGTCAAGTCTATAGGGGAACTCATGAGCGCTCTAATCGTATAGGATATTGAAGGGGGGCAATAGAACCAATCTCGGGCGGTCTGCGATCAGCAGGCCGCTTTTACATTTCTTCCGAGGCAAGTCATTGGAATCTACGATCGCAAGCGTTGAGCCAGAGTTCAAGGTTCGCACAATGTTCATACTCAAAGAAACAACTGGTTGACAGCGCAAGCAAGTCTGCTCATAGATTCCGGTGGGATTACCGGGGGTTTTTGTGCATTGAGAACAGCAGTAGCAAGAGAGGAGGCTGTATGGTTCGCGAACTAGCCCTTTGTCTGGTGTATGCTCTGATTTCATCCTACTGTCTTGCTGGAGGGCTATCCGCTGAACTGAAGTCTTTCATTTACGAAGTAGAAATCCCGGTTAGCGCTCGAACTTGCCCAATGGGGACGTCGTTCCTGATGAGCGACGATTCTCTTGGTAGGTTTTTGATTACGTGCCGGCACGTGATTCAAATCGATTCTGGGAGATTCGCCGATTCGATCTTCCTGCGGCTCAACAAACGCATTTCGGGGGATCGGTTCACTTCAGACACCACAAGGCTCGTAATTCTGCTTCGAGACGGTAACACCGTATGGTACGCACTGCACCCAGATAGCAATATCGACTTGGTTGCTATTCCTCTGATTGTGGGTAGTAATACCGGAAGCGAGTCTGCACGTTCTCTTCCAGCGTTGCGGACAAAGGTCTTGCTCTCAAGAGAGGAATTCGAATCTTCTGACATCACCGAAGGGACGGAAATCGAGCTTATCGGGTTCGCGATTTCCTCGACACTCTTCGATCGGAGCCAGTATCACTATCCTTTCTCGAGATTTGGTCGCATCGGTCTGTACCCGGGCCTGCCATTTCCCGTACGGATCGATCAGAATATCCGAATCGCCAACTTTATTCTACTCGATATGGTGCTGAGACCTGGCGATAGTGGGGCACCCATACTCGCGATGCTCGGCTCTAGTACGCGCCTGATCGGCTTCGCAGCGGCCACGTCTAACTCAATGGAATATGGTGTAGCGTACCCAATATACTACGTGTATGACCTGATTGAATCGCTAAAGGCCAGCGCGGCAAACGTATCTCAGCATGGTCGTGAGTAGCTTGCCGCGAACCCCACCGTGTTTGTCACAGGTAGTGTCACTTGCCTCGTTTCGCTCTCTTTCGCATCGAGTCGCCCACCATTGCAAGCCCGAGGGCGATCAGTATGAGAGGCCAGAGTTCGCTCCAACCGTACCAGCGCGGGATGAATCCGAAGTTCCTGAGCAGGAAAAATGCGCCTGCGAGAACAAGTATGAAACCTACAAACATCAGCCCTCCGTTCAGCACGAGATCAAGTCAATGCGGCTGCTTCTTCTCTGCCTCGCCTGTCATCGGAACGAATCTCACCGGAATCGAACGGTGCTTAATCACGCCCTGCTCAGTCTTCTCGATGACTATCAGCTCCTGATAGAAGTCGCCGACCGGAATTACCATCCGTCCCCCGAGTTTGAGCTGCTCAATGAGTGGTTCGGGAATGTGATCTGGTGCGGCTGTCACTATTATAGCGTCAAACGGCGCTGCTTCAGGAATCCCTCTGTAGCCGTCTGCACACCGAACTTTGACATTCGAATATCCGAGCTTCGAGAGCAGGTTCGCTGCGGAAGAGGCTAAATCAGGCACTATTTCAACGGAATAGACAGTGTCAACGATCTCCGCGAGCACGGCTGACTGATAGCCGGATCCAGTTCCTATTTCCAGAACGCGTTCGTGACCTTTGAGTTGGAGCAACTCAGTCATCAGCGCGACTATGTACGGTTGGCTGATAGTCTGGTCGTGCCCTATTCCGAGAGGGCCGTCATCGTGGGCGTGTTTCTCGAGCGATCCTGAAACAAAGAGGTGTCTTGGGACTTTGCGCATCGCAGCCAGCACCCTCGGGTCACTGACCCCTCGGGCCTCAATCTGGTCCCTGACCATGTTGTTTCGATTTGCCTGGCAGTGATCTTCCATGTCCGATTGCGATGCCTTTCCGGCTTCAGCACGTGCGCAAACGGCCATCAACAGGACAGCCGCCAAACCAGCGAAGTAGACCGAGAGATTGCGCATACAGATCAATATCAAATCACCCTGATTCATTGTCAACAGAAAACGGGCGCCCGATCACAAGGCGCCCATTCAATTAAGGAAATCACGCCTCAGTTGAGCAATTTCACCAGATCGGAGTCAAGCAATTCGGCGCCTGAGTCGCAGATATGGATAGCTGCATCGCCTGCCACAACGATCACCTCGCTGCCGTCGATTAGATACTTTCCGAGTTCAGGTGCAATCCGGAGAAGCTCGAAGTAGGCTCCGCTGTACGGCTTGATCTTGAATACCTTCTGAGATCCGTCGTAGCGGCTGTCTATTAGAGTGTTGCTCACCTTCTGGAACACTCGGTCACCCAATGTAACGAGCTTCGAAAGCTTGTCCTCGTTTACTCGAGCGGCTGCCTTGGACTCCAGCTCGGTTAGTGGAGCGTAACTTCCATTCTTTGATGGCGACGGTTTCTGGCCAGCCGTGCTTGGGGCAGCCAGGGTCACTACCGATCCTGACATCAGGTCTGAGGTCTCCATTCGGTTCATCATGACGTTCTTCTCGGCAGCAATCGAAACATCACTTGACGGCTTGTTCATGCCGTCGACATCGAACGCCCCGCGTGCAGCAGGCCTTTCGATAACATCACTGATTTGCGCGATGGGGTCGTGGTCACTGTGTGGGCTAGTCTGAGCAATCGCTGGTTCATCGACGAAGAACGACGTGTACGGAGTCACGATGCCGTACTTCTTGGACAGTGCAACGATCTCCTGTTTCAGTTCGTCGTCGTTGTGCTTGCTGACTTCATCAAGAAGGAAACCGATTCTCCGTATCGCCCACTGGCGCGGTACAAGCTCATCAGACGATGGACGAGAGCCGAATCTGACCGGATAGGAGAAAGTGACGGGCTTCCCGTTCACGAATCCTTCGAGCCGGATGGTAGCCGATCCCGGCGTGTCATACTTGCCGGCTGCAACGATCTGCGTTCCATAGAAAAGGTCCGGCAGGTCTCTCGGGTAGACCTTCGAAAGCCTGGCATCTGCGCATGACAGCCGCAGTCCGGTCATGGCAGGATTGGCGATCTTTGCGAAGAAGCTGGACACTGTCGTTTCGATGTTCTCACCTGGCCTCACGAAAGCAGCAGTCGCATGCGACTCCTGCGCCAATCTGCCGAGCAATTCCACGTCAACTTCGTAACCGACCCCGAAGCAGAATATCTTCCATCCAGCAGCATTGGCTCGCCTGATGTTGTCGGCTATGCGGGAACGATTGGTCTCCCCGACCGTCGGTTCACCGTCGGTGATGAAGACAATGTAATCTGCACGTGCTGCCTCGCCACTGACGGCAAGCGCTTCGAGAAGTGCGGAGTTGATGTCTGTGCCACCGCTGGCTCTCAGTCGATCGACGTAGGAGAGAGCTTCGGCGATATTCGCTCGACTTGCAATCCGCATTGCATCGGAAAGTCTGTCGGTGCCGTCAGAGAAACTCACAAGACTGAATCTGTCGTGGCCGTTAAGGGAGTTAAGGCAGAAGCGAAGAGCGTCTTTTGCCTGCTCGATCTTTTCACCGGACATCGAACCCGAGACATCGATGACAAGCAAGATGTTCTTGGATGCGACTTCCTTCTGCGCGTCCGCGAGGTTAGGCGCGATTAAGGCGAGAAAGTACCCTTCATGTGCGCGCGTATCATAGTGTGAAAGCACGCTCAGACCGATATCTTCGTGCGAGACAGTGTAGTAAAGCACGAAGTCTTTCGTGCGACTCACTTCCGATTCTGTCAATGTTATGTCGGCGCTCCTTGGTCCCCGATCGATGTTGACATCATGCGTGGGGGAGTAGACCGCCTGGATGTCTGTGCTTGATTCGATCGAAATGTCAATTCCAAAGTCGCGAATCGGAGTACGATAGAAGTTCGGATTCTCCGGAGAGAGTTTGTACGTTACGACCCCGATGTCGTAAGGCAGCACCTGCTCATACTGAATCTTGATCTTTACGTCGCCGCGTGCAGGAATCGGATAGACACGAGCCTGGAACAAACCCTTACCGACGTATTCGAGCAGGCCGGGGTCTTTCATCCGTCTTACGATATCCTGATAGAGAGCCGCAGCGCGGTCTCTGTCGAGAATCTCGCCCTTGATTTCTTCCCCACCGATGAACATCGAGAAATTTGACACCGATGCATCGTCCGGTATCGGAAACAGGTAAGTTCCTTCCAAGTCGACATGGTGGTTGTTGTGGAATACCTGCTCAATTGTCGTGCGAGAGACACCGTCGATGATTGTTACATCAACTTGTTGTTTCGTAAGTGATATAGAGCGATCGACAGGTGACATTTTCTCGACAATGATGATTCCGAAAGCGTTGGTGAACGAGGCGAGCGTTATCAACCCCGATACAAGCAGCGTGAACATAAACCGTGACATATTGACCTCCCGTTTTCTTGTTCCGATTGATAGACAAGTCGGGGAGGGTTTTATTCCCATCTTAGGTGGTCGGGCAGTTCAGCAGGTCGACCCCTCGTGGTTTCGACTCCGGAGTCCGAACCACGGGGGGTCGGACCTACTGCCCATTATGTCCAATCAATCGGCAAGACCACATCGCATCCCCGCGTAACGGGATTGCTCGGATTCTGCCTTACGGCCTGCCCCGCAAACGAGCAGGGGTATTCTGTAGGGTTTTCAGCGTGCATCGATGCGGATCGATTCGAGGATGTTTCGCCGCTCGATCCAGCGGGCGCTGTCGATGTCAGTATTGTACTTGAAGAGGGAGTCCATTGACTGAAGAGCGCGGTCGACATCGGCTGTGTCCCGGCTCTTTAGAGCGATTGAGGAAAGTATTGCAGTCAAATCGTGATATGCTGGACTCGGATAGGTGGATTCCGCCGAGTCTGCTTTGCGTGATTCGTACAATTCGCGGAGTCTCTCGAGGCTCCACGAATCGTACTCCCAGAAATGCCTGTTCGAGTCAGTTGTGTGCATTTCCAGGGATGTCCCCCTCTGGGACGGCTTGAGACTGGAGCCAAGGAGTTCGGATGGCGATTTCTTCTGGATGAGGTCTTTCACAGATTCGGAGGCTCTGGCTGAATCCCTGATGATCGATGAGGTAACGATGTGGTCTTCACTTACAGTCTGCGGATGCGTTCCTTGGAAGTTCAGGCTGATGTCACCTTGTTCGCGTTTCTCCATTGGCGCAGTGACTGCGACTTCTTCGGTTTCGATAGCTGTGGACTGTGTTGCTTCTGTTTTGGGAGTTACGCTCTCTGGTTCCTTGTCCTCCCTCCGTGTCACCTCACCGATGCTTGCTTGCGCTTCCTTCTTCGATCGATCCGCGCTTTCCATCCTCACGGCTTCGGTGGGCTTTGCTTCAGGCTTCTGTTTGTCCGCGACCTCGTTTTCTGCGCGGTTTGTCGTTGAAGGTTCAGATTCTGCTTTGGTAGAGGGAAGAACGGCAGTCTCTTTCGTCGGTTGCGGTTCCTCCGTCGGGGCGACCTCCTGACTCGGAGTCGGCTCGTACCTGGTCTTTCCGCTCTCCAATATCGATCTCCCGACCACGAGTACCAGCGCGATCGATGCTATTGCTCCTGCGTATCCGAACGCAGCCTTCGGCCAACGGGTCGGCAGCAGTATGTCAGCGATTCGGTTGCCCAGACTCCGTCTCTCAGTCGAGGGAAGACGCGCGGTGACTCGGTCGGCAAAGCTGTCCCAATAGCCATCCGGAACTTCCGGCTCGCCGAGCTGCCTGTAGATCTCTTCAATCTTCTCGACTCTCGACTTGAACGAGCGGATTTGCTCAAAATCGACACTCTCATGACGACCTCGGAGATATGCCTCCAATTGCTCATCAGTCACAACGCCGTCGAGATATCGATTAACAATGCTCTCGAGATCATTGGGCTCAATATCGCTCACAGATACTCCTCCAGCGCTTTCTTGAGGCGCGCGCGTGCTCGGAACAGACGGGACATCACAGTGCCAATCTCTATACCGAGTTTCCGGGCAATCTCCTCGTAACTAAGCTCTTCATGCACGCGCAAAATAAAGACGGTCTTGAATTCGAGCGGCAGCTTATCTACTTCGGATTCGAGCTTCTCCATCAGTTCCCGATCGACTATAGACTTGACAGGGTCGCTGGACGGGCTTGGGTCGGCGAGCATTGCCGCTATCGGCTCGCTGTCTATCGATACTTGCCTCTTGGATCTCTTAAGATGGTTTAGCGTGAGATTCGTGGCTATCGTGAGAATCCAACTCGCGAACTTGAACTCCTCCCGAAAAGATCCAAGCGACGTATAAGCTTTCACGAACGTCTCCTGTGCAAGCTCGTCCGCAGTGTCATGGTCTCGGCAGAACCTGTAAACCAGCGTATAGACCCGTCTCTGATACATCTTCACCAGCCTCGTGAAGGCCGCCTGATCGCCGTTCTTCGCCTTCCTGATCAGGGTTTGCTCGTCGCCCAGCAGTTCTTTCTGCGCTTCTTCCGCTCTCATCTATACATGTGCACTGGGCGTTTATTCCCAACACTTGAGTCCGTTAGCGCTATAACCAATTGCTCCATGACGATTTCAGGCGCGATCTGTCCAAAGCGAACGGAAATCTCAGCTTCGGTCACAAGATCAATTGCCCGCTCGTATTGGTCAGGAACGGCATCGCCTATGAGCCGGGAAATCACGGTCACTGCGTTCGGAGAGGTCTTAAGGACAGAGGCTAATTCAATGTTTGACATCTGGTTGCGGTTCGTGGCGATAATGTATCGCTCGTATGCGTATCTGCCGAGCATGAACAGGACAGACCCAACGCTGTCGGAGCGCTGAAGCAAGCTGTTCAGTATCTCGAGAGCCGCCGCGCGGTCGCGTTTGTCGACTGCGTCCGTAAGTCTGAATATATCGAACTCGGCTGATGCAGCGGTGTGCGCAGAGACATCATCGACGTCGACAGTCTGTTTGTCGCTCGCCGCAATCGCCAATTTGTCGATCTGGTTGGCCAACATGCCGTAGGAGTTGCCGATGTAGCGAAGCAGCATGTCTACAGCAGGCTGAGTGATCTTTAGACCATTTGCGGCAAGTCGTTTCTGAATCCAGAACTGCGCAGAACGCTCGCTCAGGCCAGTAAGAGCAGACCAGACTGCTTTCTGCGTCAGATACTTGTAGAATTTCAGTCTCTTGTCGAACGCGGCTGGGCCGAACATCACGATCACATTCCCCGGTGGAACAGTGGGAAGGAACGAAAGCAGCAGTTCTCTTCCCTTTTCTGAAATGCGCTGGATGTCGTAGACGACCACGAGTCTTCCGCCCGAGAAGAGCGAGTAGTCCGATGCAAGATCGATGATCTTGGGCGCGGAACCGGGAGTTGCCGCTATCTTCTCGACATTGGCTGTGGAGCCGCTGTCGCCGAACATCTTCTGCCTGAGCAGCTTCTGGAACTCGATCTTGAGGTATTCTTCTTCTCCGCTGAGAAAATAGAGCGGTTCCGGCTTACCCGACTCCACTCGCTGATAGAGCTCCTCGAACTTGATTGAGCTGTCGCTTTCTCTGGCCACGGTTCAATGGTAGAAGCGGGGCACGCACAAGTCAATCTATTTCGACCCAAAGTGCAGTAGCCAAGGTGATAAGCGCCAACTTGACAGTGCTCCACGCGGCGTCGGGAATCCCTTCCCGACGCAATCAACCCGTCTGATGCTATCAGGAAGGGATTCCCGACAGCGCTGGGCAGTCAATCTATTTCGGGCCACAAAAAAGCGGCTCGCACAAGGCGGGCCGCCGGGGTAGGGGTGGAAGTAGGGAGTCACTAAGTGCTCAAGCCAAGTTGATTTTGAGCGGGGTTCTCTCGCGGGCTGATATAATTGAGCACGTACGGGATTTTCTTTTTGAACAGGAGCGCCATATTGCGATAAGGCTCGATGTCCTTGCCGCAATACATCTTGCGATTGACCTGGTTCACGACCTCGAAGCTGTCGCCGAAGATTTCGACTGTCTTGTTACGGAACAGATGCGGATTGATTTCCACGAATTCCAGAAGGCTGAGAAGCGATGCGTATTCGCACTCGATATCGGTTCCAGCGAACTGTGCGCGAAACACAATTCCGAGATCAGGCACTGAGAAAGTCAGAAGCGCGTTGTGATTGCCTGACGGAGATTCGAACGGGTGCGAGGTGAAGAAGCATTCCATGTTGCCTCCTGTTCGATGTGTCCGGATACTGAGAAAGCAAAGGCTGTGCCCGCTGTTCGGGAGTCCAGCGCTTCGAAAAGACTGGGTCGGTTTTTGAGACGAATAGGGTAAGTTGATGTCGCAAAGCAAGTAACTGAAGGCATCAAATCGGGGCCGAGCACACGATCAGCGCGAAGCCTTCGATCCGTCCGTGCTCTGTGAATCGAGTTTCACAGTTGTTGCAGAGGGGAGGGGGTACCCTCACCCCAGTCCCCTCTCGCGTTTTGGGAGATGGGTCGAAGACACTAAGTCCCGAAGTGTGGTCGAAGACCGGGGTGAGGGCACTGGTCACGATCCAGCAGGAGTAGGTCGGGTTCCGCGTTGCACCATGCGCAAGAAGAAACCTGACATGCACTTGTAGGTCCGAACTCCTGCAGTTCGGACTTGCATCGGGCACAGCGTTGTGCCCCTACCCGTGTGCAACCGGAAAGATAGTTGACAGATTAGACCGGAGAGATGGTTGACACATTTTCGTTCTTTTGTTCTTCTTTCTTCTGCTCTTTAACGTCATCACC
>JAGVNY010000080.1 GCA_020053015.1 Candidatus Zixiibacteriota bacterium
GCGAGAGCGAAACTCAGCAAACTCGTGTTCAAACGAGGGGTGCTCCGGCTGACTTATCCGCCGGATATGACTCCGGGCAAGAAGAAGATAGCGGCAATAGCAGCAGCGATTCATGAACCGCTGGAATTCGCAACCGGAGAGCGATTCGAGATTGCCGTAGACATCAGCAGCGAGTCGAAGGACACGTGGCATCAGCGGGTCAAAATCATCTTGCAAAATCTGATATGATGGGTAAATTTCAAAGTTTAGTTTGTTTCCACGACCGGAAACTTTGCCGGAAACGGTTGTATGATTCCAAGGAGCCGTGATGCGTAAATTAGTGTTTATGACCCTTGCTCTGCTCGCAGTATCTGTCATAGCCTGCAGTTCGCAGTCTGACAACGTCATCGCCAGAGTCGGCAACCAGGAGATCATTCTGGACCAGGTGCGCGACTTCGACAAGATGTTTCAAATCGTGTTTCCGAGCGCTGACTCGGAGTTCAATGCCAAGAAGAGATTCCTCGACTCATTGATTGACGTGCGACTGCTTGTAATCGGCGGATATCAGAACGACCTCGACATCGACAGAGAAGTCATGGACATCGTGGAAATACAGAAACCGAAGTTCGCTCTCGATGAATTGTTCAAGAGAGAGATTTTGCCACGTATCAAGATCACTGATGCCGAGGTAGAAGACTTCTACGAGAAGTTGAAAGAGGAAGTGCATGTTAAACACATTGTCGTCGATCGGCAGGGCTTGATCGACTCGATTTACGATCTCGCAACGAAGAAGGGCGCCGAATTCGAGCAATTGGCCAAGGAGCATTCTCTTGACCAGAACTCTGCTTACGCCGGCGGAGACCTCGGTTTTGTCCGATGGGGACAAGTCATAGATGACTTTCAGAATGAGGTGTTCAGGCTTTCTCCTGGTCAGATTTCTAAGCCATTTGCTACCGGCAGTGGATGGCATATCGTGAAGATGGCTGAACGCCGGGAATCAGATCCGGGTCCGTTCGAGCGCGCCAAGTTCCAGATTATGGGGATGCTTCAAGACCGCAAACGTCAGGTCGTGATGGGCGAGTACATGGATCAGCTTCGATCGAAGTACGAGGTATCGCTCGACGAACAGACATATTCATCCATTCTTGAGTTGTCGAACAAGATGTTTCCGGACAGCCTCGGCGGCAAGCACTTCAAGAAGACCACAATCGATTTGAACATCCTTCAGCCATTTCAGAAGAAGCAGATTCTCGCTCATTTCAAGGGCGGTGAGATATCGGTTGAGGAGTACTTGCAGAGGCTCGAAAGCATTCCTATTAATCAAAGGCCGGAACTCAAGGACTCTGACGGGATCAAGGCTGCAGTCTTCAGCATGAAGCTGGAGAGCTTCCTGAGGGCGGAAGCTCAGTCACAGGGACTTGACAAGAGCGCTGAGTTTGAAACCGTGCTCAAATCCTTCAGAGAGGACGTCATGGCCGACAGAATGCGCACCTTGGTAACGGAAGGACTTCCGGACGTAGTCGACAATGATATTTACTCCTATTATGACAGCCATCCGAACGACTTCGACGAGCCTCAGCAGTATCGAGCGCGGGAGATTCAAGTGGTTGACAGAGCCGTGGCCGAATCCCTGCGAACGCTGATCGACAAAGGAGAGGACTTCGGCAAGCTGGCGTCGGAGAACACTGTCAGACCGGGTCTCAAGGAGCGCCAGGGCGATCTCGGCTTCTTCTATTCGTATAAATACCCAGCGCTCTATGGCGCCGCTTCGAGCATGAGGGTGGGAGACGTGCGGGGGCCGATCGAGGATGTCAATGGCAACTGGTCAATCCTCAAGATGGAAGAAATCAAGCCCCCTCGAACCAAGAAGATCGAGGAAGTCGCGGCACAGATCAAGAACCTGATCATGTATGAGCGCCAACTCGAGGCCGTGAAGAAGTGGCTGGAGACGAAACGGAAAGAGACGCCAATTGAGGCTGATTACGATATGATTTGGAGGACGATTGACAAGGACGAATATGACAAAGGCTGATCGGTCGCTCCTCCGGGGCGCTTGCGCAGGCTTCGAGCGGCTCCAGGGTGTCGGTGGAGCACTGTTGTATCCTATGGTCTTTGCTGCCTTGCTGTTCGGTGCGGTGGCTGCCGCTGAAGTTGTTGACAGGATAGTTGCGGTCGTCGGTGACTATCTGATACTGAAGTCTGAAGTTGACTTCCAGGCTCAGATCTGGGCTATGCAGAATAAGCAGGAACAGACAGCGGAACAAATGGATGCGATCAAGAAAGAGCTGGTTGAGCAGATGGTGAATGACAAGCTCATTCTGATCGAAGCCTTGCGTGACACATCGATACAGGTCTCAGCCGAAGAAGTTGAGGAAGTACTGGATTCTAAGCTGAGCGAACTCCGAGGTCGATTCCCTTCCCAGGCCGAATTCGAGCGCCAGATGGCTCTTGAAGGACTCTCCTACCGCGAGCTCAAGAACAAATTTCGCGAGGAGATGAAGAACCAACTTTACAAGGACAGGCTGATATCTCGAGAACTCGGGCAGATTTCAGTGTCGCTTCCCGAGATAGAGGAGTTCTTCTCGAAGTACAAAGACAGCCTGCCACCTCATCCGGAAGCAGTGAAGCTTGCCCATATTCTTTTGAAGGTTGAGCCGGGATCAGATGTGTTGGACTCGGCGCTGGAACGGGCTGAACGAGTTGAAGCGCTTCTTGCCGAGGGGAGAGATTTCGCTGAGCTTGCCACAGAGTACTCCGAAGACGCATCAGCTGAAAGTGGCGGCGATCTCGGCTATTTCGGCCACGGAGACATGGTTCATGAGTTCGAGGAAGCGGCGTTTGCACTCAATCCCGGAGAAGTCTCAGACATCGTGAGGAGTGAGTTCGGATATCACATTATCAAATGTGAGGCTAAGGATCAGGACAGGGTCCGTTGCCGACACATTCTTTTCCTCTCGACACCTGCCGACAGTGACAAGGCTCGGGTCATAGCGCTTGCGGATAGCCTCCGGACTGCCGCCGAGAGCGGATCAGATTTCGCTGAGCTTGTCAAGCAGTTCTCGGTGGACGAGGAGACCAAGATCAAAGGCGGTGAACTCGATTGGTTCATGGTTTCGGAGTTGACTCCCGAGTTTAAGCAGGCGGTGTCCGGTCTGAAACCAGGTGAATTATCTCATCCGACGGAGTCTCAGTTTGGCATCCATATTATCAAGCTGATCGATAGACAGGTATCGAGGCCCTGGAGCATCGAAGATGACCGCGACAGACTGCGTGAACTTGCCAAGAGGCAGAAGACGGAAGTAGTAGTTGCAAAGCTGCTTGCCGAGCTCAAGGAGGATATCTATTTCGAAGTGCGGAATCAGTGAATGAGGCTGGACGATTATCTTTCGACTGTGAGACTCATCAAGCGACGCACGGTCGCCAAGGATATGATCGACGGCGGCCTGGTGAAGCTCAACGGTAAATCAGTCAAGCCTGCTCATCCGGTGAACATCGGAGACTTCGTTCGACTTACAATTGGCGGGACGAAGATTGACATCGAAGTCTTGGAGATACCTCTTCGATCTGTCAGAAAAGAAGAATGCGAGAAGTTCTATAAACGCCTTACCTGACGGCATGTCTGCGAGCTATTCGTTGGAAGCTGACCAGATTAGATCGCGAAGCCGGTGATAAATCCATTTTGGCCAACATGACTCAGATCAGAAAACAGCTACACTACACATCAAGCGACAGACTGCAAGAACGGGCTGTCATAGTAGGTGTCAAACTGCCGACTGTCTCTGACTTCGAATTCGGAGAATCACTCGATGAGCTCGCTTCGCTTGCGGCATCTGCAGAGGCCAGCGTGGTTGCGCGTGTTACGCAAGTGCGCGCGAGGATAGATCCGACGTTCTTCATAGGCAAAGGCAAAGTCGAAGAGACGAAAGAAGCTATCGGCAAGACAAGCGCGAACCTCGTGATCTGCGACGAGCAATTGTCACCAGCTCAGGTTCGAAACCTCGAAAGACAGCTCGAGACGAAAGTTATCGATCGCGGCGCACTGATCCTTGACATATTCGGAAGACGCGCGACAACCAAAGAGGCCAGGGTGCAGGTCGAGATGGCCCAACTCGAGTATTTGCTTCCAAGGTTGACCAAGCAGTGGGTACATCTCTCGAAGCAAGTCGGAGGCATAGGCACAAGAGGTCCCGGAGAAACGCAACTTGAATCCGATCGACGCCTCACTCGAAAGCGTATTTCTGTGCTTGCGGACAGACTCAAAGACATTGACAAAGAACGTGAAGTGCAACGGAGGCGTCGGCGTGAGTTCTTCAACGTCTGTTTGGTCGGATATACCAATGCCGGTAAGTCCACCCTGTTTAACGCTCTTACCAATGAAAAAGTATGGGCTGAGAACATGCTCTTCTGCACGCTTGACTCGACTTCTCGCGCCATGAAAGTCGGGAACGGCAGAAAGATCATATTCACTGACACCGTAGGTTTCATCAGGAAACTGCCACACCAACTTGTCGCGTCCTTCAGGGCGACGCTCGACGAAGTTCGTTTTGCTGACTTACTGCTTCATGTGATTGACTTTTCCCATCCGAACTACCTGAAACACGCGCAGGTTGTAGGTGAAGTCCTGAACGAGATCGGAGCAGGAGACGTCAGGATGATCAAAGTGTTCAACAAGATGGATCGTTCTCCCGAGGCGTATCTGGAATTCGGGCAAATCGTTGCGCCAGAAGCAGATAAGTTCTTTGTGTCGGCAACCAAACGAATCGGTTTGGACTTGTTGATAAAGAGAATAGCTGCCATAGCCGAAGATAGAAAAGTAAGACCGGGAGGCAAGGAGTCCCTTGATGGGCAGAAATCAGGTATTGATAGTCGATGATAACCCAAACATGTCTGCGCTTCTCTCAGACATGCTCGATGTGTTTGACTTCAACTCGAAGCAGGCTCTTGGAGGAAACCAGGCGTTGCAGATGCTCGCGTCGGA
>JAGVNY010000184.1 GCA_020053015.1 Candidatus Zixiibacteriota bacterium
AGGGCTGCCGGAATCGAAGATACGCGGCTACGGCCCGGGCAGATTCTCGTTCAACGTCAAAGGCGGAAGATGCGAGGCATGTCAGGGGGATGGCATAGTCACGATAGAGATGCACTTCCTGCCCGACGTCTACATACCTTGCGAGGTCTGCAAAGGGAAGAGATACAATCGCGAGACTCTGGATGTCGTCTACAAAGGCAGGAATATCGCCGAAGTGCTCGACATGACGGTTGAGGAAGCACTTGAGTTTTTCGACCGGATTCCGCGACTCAAACGCAAGCTTCAAACCTTGATGCGCGTCGGTCTCGGCTACATCCATCTCGGACAGCAGGCAACCACACTCTCAGGCGGCGAGGCCCAGCGCGTGAAGCTGGCAGCCGAGCTGTCGAAGACTTCGACCGGTTCGACTCTCTATATCCTCGATGAACCAACCACCGGGCTTCACTTCGAAGATATCAGAATGCTGCTCTCGGTGCTGACCGATCTGGTTGGACTCGGCAACACGGTCCTCGTAATCGAGCACAACCTCGATGTGATCAAGACCGCCGACTACGTGATCGACCTCGGTCCCGAGGGTGGCGACGAGGGAGGCGAGATCGTAGCGGCAGGAACGCCAGAAGATATCTCGGAATCCAAAGCATCATATACAGGGCAATATCTCAAGCCGGAACTTGCGACAGATAGTCTGTTTGCAGTTGCGCACACCAGCCAATCAGCGACCGGTAGCCGCACCACTCGGAAATAGCCGGAATACGGGCGAGCCTGTCCTGCAAATCAACACCCCAGAGGCCTTCGTTGTGGTTGGTGTTCGTCCTCGTGCACCAACCTCGTCCAATGACAGAGCCCTCAAGTCGTATGTAGCCATGTCAGAGTTTCAATCCGATGCTTGACAAATCGGCATCTTTGCTTACATTTCGAATACGGTAGTAGTGTTTGACGAAGAACCATGCGACCCGGAGGGGTGCCGGTATGGTGAAAAAGAACGTGTGGTCGGTGGCGTTGCTGGTTGCTGTCTTGGCAGCACCCCAGTTCGCTACTGCTACCACAATCAGAGTCCCTGCAGACAAGCCAACGATTCAGGCAGGCATCAATGCTGCTGCTAGCCATGATACCGTGCTGGTTTCGCCGGGCACGTATTCGGGAAGCGGTAACAGAGACATCACGTTTAACGGGAAAGCTGTGAAGCTCATCTCCGAAACCGGCGCTGAGAATACGATCATTGACTGCGGCACGTCACATCGTGGCGCCTTGTTTGACGATTACGAAAGCAGTCAGGCATTGTTCAGAGGTTTCACCATCAAGAATGCGAGCGAGGGGATAAGGTTGGATCATTCATCTACTACTATTACCAATTGCATCATTGGCGAGAACTCAACGGTGGGAATAGTGTGCCAAACGAGTTGCTTTCCGCTGATTGACAGCACCGTGATCACCGGGACCTCAAGCGTTGCTATGTCTGTCACGAGCTCCAATCCGACTCTCAGGAACTGCGTGTTTCAGGATGCCGCAGGCGGTTTGGGAATTACAAACGGCGATTCTATTGTCCTGACCAGTTGCAGGTTCACCCAAGTCAGATCGAGTCTGATCTACGCCAATGACGGAGTCGGTTTATACATGACTGTCTCTTGGAGGATAATGTCTTCTCCAATCCAGGAGCTGTCCGGGTATTCTATTCGGGAGAGGATTCCCGACTGGTGATGTCTGCCTGCACGTTTGATGGCAATCAGGCTGGTGGCAACCCTGCCCTCCTCTCCATAGAGCACTGCGACGTCGTTGCCAGCGACTGCTATTTCTATCGGAACGGAGACCGAAACTTCTCCGATGCATTTCTGATGATGCTGGAGGACGATTCCGAGTGCCTGTTTCGACGTTGTGTGTTTGAGGAGAATTACGGTGTCTGCTCTTACTCAAGGGGTGGTGGCGGTGCGGTGGAACTTGATTCCTGCCTGTTTACTGAGAATCAGTCTTGGGAGTGCGTTATACTCAGCGACGTGCAACTTCTTGTGCGCAATTGCACTTTCACTACGAATTACATACACAGCGCTTTCGGGGGCGGTAACACCATTATCTGCACTGTTGATCAGTTTGAGATTACCAATTCAATCATTTCATTCACCGGTAATACGGTACCGCTGGACGTGCGTCCCTCTCCGCAGATTGCATGCTGCAATTTCTATGGCAACAGCCAAGGTAATTGGGTGTACACTTATGCTGACTTGCTGGGTGTGAACGGCAACATGTGTGTCGACCCGCAGTACTGTCACCGCACGAGTTTCTGGTTTGACCTTAAACATACCTCCCCCTGCGCTCCACCGAACAACGAGTGTGGCGTGCTGATAGGAGCTTTGGGAGTTGGGTGCTGTGGTGACGTAGACGGTACGGAAGGTGTGGATATTGACGACGTTGTTTTTCTCATCAACTACATCTTCGCAGGCGGCCCCGAACCGGAGCCTGTACTTGAAGGCGACACTGACTGTTCCGACTTCGTTGACATAGATGACGTCGTCTACGGCATCATGTACATCTTCGCCGGCGGCCCGAAGCCCTGCGCTGACTGCCCGTAGCATGGCCGTCACGGCCATAATTCACGGGCGTCCCGCCAGTGCCCGGGACATCTGTCCGGGGATAGATTCATCGACGATAAGATCCCGGACGAACGTCCGGGGCAAACATCAAGCGAACCGTGCCCTGAGTAGTCCGAACCGCAGGAGATCGGACATACACGTCCATAGTCAGGAGCGCTCGGCTCCTAACCTACGACTCGCATCAATCAAGACAGACGTAGTCCCGTTAATCCACAATCTCCTTGACAACTTCAAGAAGTGAACTAAACTGTTATATGGTACTACTACGCATAACCTGCACGAGTGAAGACATGCAACAGCAGCATTGGGAGTGATGGCATGAAGCAACTACACACAGCATCAGCGCGGTTACAGAGACTAACAGCGATCTCGCTGTTATTTTTGTTTCTGGTAACCACATCAGCGTTCTCTTCCGAATCTGTAACGATGGAATACACCTTCGACCGTCCGCAGATCTCTGAGGTCAGGATCGATGGGACAGATTATCATCGGATTGAAATGTCCAACTGCCCGAACGGAGGCCACATCGGCGAACCTGCGCTTCCAGCGTCTGGTGCGCACATTCTGCTTCCATTCGGAACGGAGATCAGCAACATCGAAATCGTAGCGGGAGACAGGATAGAACTCGGCAGCGGCTATTTGATAGAGCCGAAAGCAGAGCAAATGAAACTGAC
>JAGVNY010000096.1 GCA_020053015.1 Candidatus Zixiibacteriota bacterium
GATTCTGGGCTCAAGTGGAAGGTAATAGGGAACCTGCCGTACAACATTACGTCTCCGATACTCGAAAGGATGTTTGAGCATTATCATCTGTTCTCCACTGCGGTACTCACTGTTCAGCGCGAAGTGGGCGACAGAATGACCTCCAAAGTCGGCGGGTCGGAGTACTCCGCGCTCACAGTCTTCGTGCGCAGCTATTGCGATTCGGAGAGGATACTCTTACTCAAGCCAGGCTCGTTCTTTCCGGCTCCGAAGGTCGATTCAGCCGTCGTACGGCTTCGGTTCAGAGCGACGCCGGTGTTGCAGCCTGATCTGTTATCGGAATTCCACAGTTTCACGCAGGGTCTATTCGGACATAGAAGAAAAACGGTACTGAACGGACTTGTGCTTGCAACGTCTCTCGAAAGAAGCGTGCTCGCAGAAATGATACTGGAACTCGGGATAGCGCCCAGTTCGCGGCCACAGAATCTCAGCGCCGAGCAGTTCGTATCGCTCTTCCTCGCAACGAGGTCTTCAACGAGTGATTAGACGAGAAGTAATACTGACGGTTCCCATCCTGCTGCTTTGTTGGAGCGCTCTGGCTGGGCAGGAGTTGCTGTTCAACTTCTCTCAGAACCGGGAGACTTACTCCTGGGACGATTCGCTTGCCTGGGAGCCAAGCTTGGATGGAAAGCGCCCGCTTCTGGTCACGAATCGCTCGCTTGCCACTCTTGTGAGAGGATCTGTGTTGCTCGGGGACAAGGACCGATGGCAGGAGGATTACAGAAGCGCTCTCGAATGGCGGATCAGTCAGGGCGGGATGCTGAGCATCGCCTCGGTTGTGGCAAACAACTAACGCTCCTCAGAAGAACGAGTACTATCCGAAAACCGCGTTGGAGTGAGAGCTGCTCTTACGCCTTCAGTGGGGCTGTTTGTCGACAATGCTGCTTCATTCCTTACGGTTTCCCGAAGCAACTATGGCAATGATAACAGGAGCAACGGAATCGAGAATGTCACCAAGGCATTGTACAAGCGAAGCCTTGGCAGATCGAGCGGAGTCGACGTGAGCTACCGACAGGATTTGAGAGTGCTGCCGGATGTGCCGTCGACAAGCTTGGTCGGGGAGGCATCTTTCTGGAACCTTGGCGACCGTGACTCGTTGGAGGCGACACTTCAGGGAGAGTTCCAAAACAACCGATACTTCACAGATCCCCGCTCTTTTGATGCGGTATCGCGACAACGCAAGATTACATCCGGAGGATCAGTCGAGGCTTCAGTGAAGCCTCTGAAAGACACACGTGTTCGGGTGACCTCGAAGTTCGATCTTCGCCAGTATCGGTACAGGCATGACGACGCAGGTATGACCGGCATCTCATCGGGTCTGCTCGGCTCGGACAACAGCGCGAATTCGTTCGATTACAAGGTCGCTATCACTCAGGACATCAGTCGACGTCTCTCAGTCGGTACCTATTATCTCTTTCGAGAAGCTATTGAAGACTTCGGTTCTCTCTCTGCAAAGCAGAAAGTTAGAACCGGAGAATTGCGGATCGCGGCAACCGCCAGACCTGCAGAGGCGGACTCTGTCTACGCTGAAGCAATCTTCTCGGTCACGGGGTACTTCTCGGATCGCCCTGGTACTTTCTTCTCGGACAGGGATAGACTGATGCGATATTTCGGCGGAGGAATCGCTCACGCCTTCAACCCATTTCTATCCGTCATGATTGAAGGATCGTATCGAGGCTTCCAGCAGACCTACGTTTCAGGAACATTGTCTGCGAACAACAATCACAACGCGGTTTACGTCGTGACTTCCGGTGTCGACTGGAGACCTGCGCCGTGGATTGAAGTCACAAATGGATTTGTCCTCCACGCAAGCTACGTTTGGTACGACTATGAAAGAGTATCTGGGTCGGACCGCAATACACTCTTTCGGCGGGCTCAGTGGCGATCAGGGTGGAAGATAAGTGTATCCAATCGTCTGACCCTGGAGCCGTCATACAGTTATCGGTATGAGGACTTCGGCCAGCTTCTCTGGCGGGATCAGTGGGTTCAGAAGACTAACTGGGACAGACGCACCCATTTGCCGGCTTTCGAGATGACATACAGACCGGTAGCGAGCCTGAAGTTGAAGCCGTCAGTGTCCCATGAGTGGAAACAATCATGGGAGTATGAAGCTGCCGAAGACGGCAAGATTAGAAGGGTGCAGAGAGAGAGGTTTTCGCGGCTGTCGATCCAGTTTGATGTGGATTATTCTCCCGGCCCGAAGACCAATATGACGCTGTCCTACCAGCGAAGAGTCCAGAGGAGCCGGCTGTTTGCTGATGACACAGCGAGTCAGGTTGTGGTGTCTATCAGGAGGAAGTTCTGATGACAAAATCGGCCATTTTTGCCGCTCTCAGCATGCTGCTCGTCTCCTGCACGAGTCCATTCTCGGCACGTGAATCTGAGGCTCCGTCAGTGACGGAGGGTCGATTCATCACTCCGCTCGAGCCCCAGATTGTCCTGATCAATCTGGAAGTGTCATACGAGCAGAAGATCCCCACAAACTTCATGCAGTGTCTTGACACAACGTTTAGATTCAGCTTTGACTTCCTTCTCTTCACGGGCGAAAGAGACACAGCTTGGAGCTATGCAGAAGAGCTTTCGCTGACCGAGCAGCTATTCACGATTTACAGGGCAGGTTCTGACACGATGGACATTTCGCTGACCCTTGACGGGCTCCCGTCGCAGCCCGATATCAGGGAGGATACAATGGCGATTCTGTACAGGAGCTACGAGTTGACGACGGTGAAGGGGATCGGTCGGACGAAGCCTGATACGACTTCTTTCAGGGGAACTGCTCGGTTTGAAGTCGTCGAGTCGAGTGTGAATCTCTGGGCATTGCGCAGGTGGACAGATCAGCACTCTTCCACTTCGCAGCCGTCATGGTGTGATTTCAAGAACGGGTACAGGTAGTCTATGCGCCAGATTGCATTGATAACGCTTCTGGCTCTTGCGGGCATGTCCTGCCTTAACCCATTCTCTCCGGCATCGATCAGCCCGTCGGACATTAAGCCGATCGTCAAGCAGACTTCGCCAGACTCGGTACTGCACAATTTCAAGTATGCATACGAGCACAACGATGTCGATGTTTACGAGAACTGCCTTGATCCGAACTTCATATTTCGTTACACAGATCAGAATCTGGCAGGTGAGATCGAGATGGTTGAGATCCCGCGCGATGGCCCTTCCGGTGACGTCACCCGAACGAGACTCCTGTTCACCTTCTTTGACGAGATTAAGCTCGAAACCTGGGTACCCTTCTTCGACCGGTACGAAAAGGTCGGAAGTGAGACGTGGCAGGTCTACAAAGCGTATTTTCAGCTATCCGTCCGGGATATCGACAACGACTTCGGGGGCCAGAGCCTTGAAGCGGTCGGTATAGCGGAATTCAAATTTAGAAAGTCGACCAAAGACTCTCTCTGGAGAATCGTGTACTGGGACGATAAATCCGCTATGTAGCAGCTATGTCGCAGCTGAGGCTCGGGTGCGTGCACCAGAACTCCCTCAATTCTGATACCGCGATTGGAGAGGCTGTCTCGCAAGTGAGTGGATCGGCCTCTGGAGTCACGCTTGGCGTGACGCAGAAGGCCGACAAGTCTGTGTCGGGTTTCTTCTTGCGCTTTGCGCAATCCGGAACCCGACCTACTCCAATCAAGCATTTCGCAACTTATAGGACAACCCGTGGAATCCGAACGGAGAAATAGACGCCCTTACAGTGTCCCTATTCTTTCAAGCCTGCGGTCGCCAAGAAGTAGTTTTCAGTTGAGAAGTACTGCTTCGCCACGCGTTGAACAGCATCGGGCGTAACCGCGCGGAGCTTCTCAATCCACTTGCTTCCGAAGTCGTAGCCGACGCCCAGGAATTCGTTGACTCCCATGTAATAGGCCTGGTTTACTCGGGATAGGTTTCTTGTCAATGAGGATCCCCAGCTTGAATTGACAGCTTTCTTGATCTCATCGGGGCTGACTGCTTCGTTCTGGAGTTTTCTGATCTCACCAACAATGCCGTCTCTTGCCACTTGAAAATTCTCGCGTCCGGTGCCGATCGCCGCCACATACCAGCCGAATTCGCGGTCAAGGTTGGCAGAAGCTCCCACGCTGTAGGCCAGACCCTGCTTCTCGCGCAGCTCCTGTCCCATCCTATCGGAAAGGATTGATGCCGCGACATCGAGCGCAGGTGCATCCTCGCTATCTATTCCCGGAAGCGGACCGCCGATGTAGATATACACCTGTTCCTTGTCCATAGGCGCGTTCATAGACACAGCGCCCGTCGGAGAGATGGGCTGCGAAATCTCCGGAGCAGAGATGCTTGCGGGAATCAGGCCTCCGAAATGACGCTTGACGTTTTCCATAGCGTCTGCCGCCGGTTCGTTCGTGCAAACCGTCAGGATCAGATTGCCCGGCGAGTAGAACGACCGGTAGTGGGCGATCAGGTCATCTCGTGTTATCGACGAAATCGACTGCATTGTACCGGGAATCGGTTTAGAGTATGATCCGCCGTCAAACAGAAGTCGGTAGAAGACACTGCGACATTGATCCCGGGTCGATCCGGAGGAGCGTCCGATGAGGCCGAGCTTCTGTTTGCGCACGCGCTCAACGTCGTTATCATTAAACACCGCGTTGGCGATCATATCCGATAGCAGCGTGAGTCCTTTCTCGGCATACTCGTCTATGGTCTCGAACTTGATGAATGAGAATTGGTGCGTCGTGTAGAAGTCATCGTACGGGATGTAGGGATTGTCTGCGACCGTTACGTTAGCGCCGATCGAAGTCAATTCGGCCGATAGCTGCTCTTTGCTCCTAGACGAAGTCCCTTCCGTCAGCAGCTGATTCACGAAATCGGTGATGCCGTCCTTGCCCGCGGGTTCCATTGCCGATCTGTTCTTGCCGAGCACATTGGCAGCGAAGACACGGCTGTCGGGATTGCACTTGACTACGACCGTCAGACCATTTGGAAGGACTTCCTTAAGGAACTCGGTAGCAGACTTTACTTCTGCAACCGTGTCGACGGCCGCTTGCGGCGTCACGATCGTGGCTATGTAAGCAGGCTGGCTGAAGTACTTCTTCGCGACACGGCTTATGTCGCCCCGTGTGACCTTCTCGAGATTCGGAATGAGGTTCTCCAGAAACTCATAGCCGGTAGAAACCATCATCGGGGCAATCATTATGCCGTAGTAATGTAGCTTCTCGCGTAAGTAGATATCGTTTGTTTTGAGCGACACGATCAGTCCTCGCAGCTGATCTTCTGACGGAACGAGATTGTCGGTGTTGGCAAGAGTTCGCTCTATTACTGCAATTGCGCTATCGCCCTGAGGTGCGGACGAGCATGTCGCCCTGATTTCGAGAAGAGAGAAATCGCGCTGAGTCTCCAGCGAAGCGCTGACGGACTGTGCAATCGGCTCTGAACCCTGGGTCAGCGCGCGGCTGAGAGGTGAGATGTCGTCTGATGACAGGAATTCCGAGATCAGATAGAATGCGAAGTAATCATGGTCGCTGAAATGCGGGGCATTTGAAGCTGCGCCGACGTGAGTGTTCTCTACGCCCATTTCCGCTCTCTCAATCGACCTGCCGGAGGGAACAGTTAAATGTACCTTGCCGAACTCGGGGAGCGGCTGCGCGGGTCTCGATCCGAAGTACTTCTCAAACAGAGCGAGCATCTCGTTTGAATCGAAATCTCCAATGACCAGCGCTGTCATGTTGTTCGGCATGTAGTAAGTCGTATAGTATTCAAGTATCCTGTCGCGCGGAATGGTCGCGATGATGTTCTCGTACCCGAGAACCGGCCGTGCATAGGGTGTCCCTCGGTATACGGCCTGCGTGAAGAAGTCATCGGCGGCATTGTCGGGATCGTCCAGCGTTTGCTTCATCTCTTCAATCACGATCTTCCGCTCCTTCGGTAACTCTTCTTCCGGGATTATCGAATTCAGAAGCTGATCAGATTGTATGTCGAGGCCGATCTCGATATACTCTTTAGGCATAAGTATCAGATAGGCAGTAAGGTCTTTCCTGGTGAAGGCATTGATATATCCGCCGTACATCTCGACGGTTTCGTTCAGTTCGGCGCGATTGCGGGTCTTGGTACCGTCGAAGAGCAGATGTTCGAGAAAGTGGGTCACTCCGTTGTTGTAATCGGTCTCGTACCGAGCGCCTGCATTCACGAATACGACGGAAGTGATCATTGGAGACGAATGGTTCTCTTTGAGAATGACCGTCATGCCGTTGTCGAGCTTATAGGTTTCTGTTGTGGCGTTCTTGATTTCCGAGAGAGCTTCACCGCTCGCAAGAATCAGGATCGCCGACGCCACTATCGCGACTATGTAATTGGGTTTCATCAATCCTCCTTACCTTTTGCCAGAGTCAGAGACCAACGATATCTGCAACCTCGCGGTTGGTCAAGCCATTTCGGATCGTAATGACGGAAACGCCAATGCGCGCTGGATTGTTTCAGTGACGGACAGCAACTCAGCCGAGATTACTTGACTTTGGGCTTTCAGGTTGTTTGAATACTCGAAGTGTGCTGAATGGCGCTTGCGTGGTAGTTCTGCGCTGGATGTGTGTATCATCTATTGAAGGTTCTTGAAAATGGCAGAGAAGTACATCTTCACGATGCTCGGACTGAACAAGTTCTATGGTCAGAAGCAGGTTCTGAGAGATATCAACTTGTGCTTCTTCCCCGGAGCCAAGATCGGAATCGTGGGAGAGAACGGCGCAGGTAAATCGACTGTGCTGAACATCATGGCCGGATCGGATGATGAATTCGATGGCAAGGCCTTCATCACTTCCGGCTTCAAGTCGGGAATCGTCAAGCAGGATCCTGATCTTGATCCTGATCTGACTGTCAGGGAAACGCTCGAGCTGGCCTTCTCTGAGACAGCCGAGCTGCTGCGAGAATACAATGATCTCGCGGCACGAATGGGCGAGGAGATGTCCGACGATGAGATGCAGAAGGCGATCGATCGAATGGGGCAACTTCAGGACAAGATCGACGCGGCAGATGCATGGAACCTCGATCAGGTGATCAACATGGCGAGCAACGCGCTTTGCTTGCCGGAGGATGATCGAGTAGTCAAAACGCTAAGCGGTGGCGAGAAACGTCGCGTTGCCCTGTGCAAAGCGCTGCTTGAAAGACCGGATCTGCTGCTGCTTGATGAGCCGACTAATCATCTTGATGCCGAGACGGTGCAATGGCTTGAGGAGCAGTTGAAGGATTATCCCGGAACGGTCATTATCGTGACCCACGATCGCTACTTCCTCGACAATGTTACCAAGTGGATTCTGGAGCTTGAGGCCGGATACGGCATCCCCTATGAGGGTAACTACTCGTCATGGATCGAGCAGAAGCTCGGCAGGCTCGCTGCGCAGGAGAAGAAAGAAAGCCCGCGCGCTCGGATGCTCTCCCGCGAGCTCGCATGGCTGAAGATGAGCATTAAGGACCGGCGGAGTATGAGCCGCGTCCGTATTGCGGAGTACGAGCAGATGCTGGTGAGAAGTGCAGCAGAAGGCAGCGATGACGGCTCGGTGATTCAGATAGCCCCCGGCCCCAGTCTTGGCGACCAGGTGATCGAATTCAAATCTGTCAGCAAGAAGTATGACGAGACGGATGTCTTCTCGGACGCGACGTTCAGCATCCCGCGAGGCGCTGTTGTGGGGTTGGTTGGTCCGAACGGCACCGGCAAGACGACT
Source organism: Candidatus Zixiibacteriota bacterium (assembly GCA_020053015.1). Lineage (GTDB taxonomy): Bacteria > Zixibacteria > MSB-5A5 > JAABVY01 > JAHJOQ01 > JAGVNY01. The sequence continues at coordinate 7,701 of JAGVNY010000096.1, forward strand.
ATGTTCAAGATGATCGTCGGACAAGAGCAGCCGACATCAGGCCATGTGATTGTTGGCTCAACCGTCAAGGTGGCGCACATCGATCAGGAGAGAGAAACGCTCAGCGGTGACAAGAGCCTGATCGATGAGATCGGTGGGGGCGTCACCGAAATTGCCATTGGCAATCGTTCGATCCCGATACGCCAGTATCTCGCGCGTTTCGGCTTCCGAAGCGCTGACCAACAGAAGACGGTGGGTGAATTGTCAGGAGGCGAGAGGAATCGCTGCAATCTCGCAAAGATCCTGAAGGTCGGCGGCAATGTGATATTGCTCGATGAGCCGACCAATGATTTGGACGTCAATACGCTTCGCATGCTCGAGGAGGCGATTATGGGGTTCGCCGGCACAATTCTGGTGATCAGCCATGACCGCTATTTCCTCGATCGCATCTGCACACATCTAATTGTGTTCGAAGGAGTGGGAGCAGTTCGATGGTTCGACGGTAACTTCAAGGAGTACGAGGAACATCGGCGGGGAGAACTTGGCGACAAGCTTCTTGAAAACAGGCGGCTCAAATACAGAAGACTAATCAAGACTTGAGGTAACGAAACAATGGCAATTGTCAGCAAACGTGAGATTTCCCTGCAGGATATCAGGGCGGATGGCGTAGTCGGCACGAGCAAGGCAAACGTCCTCGGACCCACACAAGGGTGGCAGGGGAATGTGCTTCGTCTCTTCCGAATAAATGCGGGAGGTAATACGCCACATCACCAGCACGACTGGGAGCACATCAACTATGTTACTCGCGGCAAAGGTCTCCTGACAATCAACGGTGAAACGCAGGAAATTGCCCAGGGCGACTTCGCGTTGGTTCCGCCGAATACCATGCATCAGTTTCGGAATCCGTTCGATTCCGACTTCGAGTTCATCTGCATTGTACCCGAGCGCGGGGCGTACTGAACTGCAAGATGCCGGTGTCAGGGTGAGCCCGGACCACCGCAGTTTGCACTGTCAGCTTGCTTGTCGCCCCGCATCAGGCTGTGGGCGCTTCCGCCTTTTGCAGAACGCCCGCATCTTGCATAAGGTGCTTCACAAGCAGGATCTGCCCATAATGGCCGGCGAAGTGCTCGAGAACATGGTACAATGTCCAAGAGTATGAGAAACGTCGCGCACCCAGCTTGTAGAATTTGTCCAGATCTTTGTCACGCCACTTCTTCATGACTGCTGAGATTGTCCGCCGTCCCTTTGCGAGGATCGAGAGATACCGCTCGATTGTGAAGCCCTGCAGGTACGAAGGGTGTATGCCATCCGGTTTCAAGGGCAATCCGTCATCTTCGATGTTGCAGATCTTCTGAATCATCGCTTTCCCATCCGGTTCCCACTGGGTTTCCTCCGGTGCGACTTTGATCCACCAGACTTCCACCAGCGCAAGATGCGCCAGCAGCATGCCGACAGTGTTCATACCCGGGCGCTGCTGCCATTCCAATTGTTCCACATTCAGGTCTTTGACATGTTCTTTCAGTCGTTTGAGCTGGTCGTCAAGTTGAGCCGCGAATAGCCCGATCTTGCATTGAGTTTTCGGATCATAGCCTTTCGGCCATTTCAGATCACGAGTCTTCATTTGTTACCTCCGAGAGATAAAGCCTCACCGCTGTGCCGGTGTAATCTGTCGCCTGACAGCTCTGCGCGCAATTGTTTTGTGATCATGGGGCAACCCAATGTCAGGGAATACCGCTCACACGTGGTTGCGAAGCATCAGTTCCTTCGGATGCGGATTCAGATACACTTGTTCACCCATGTATTCGATTTCGAATTTGTCAATGTAATGCTTGACTAGCGTGATAGGTACGATAAGCGGCGCCATTTCGCGGTGGTAATCCTCTATTATCTCCAGGATGCGAGCCTTATCTCCCGGTTCCAGGTGTTTCTTCAGGAAGCCGAGGATGTGCAAGAGGACATTGGTGTTCTTTTTTGTCGTTGCCCTTGTCTGTAACGCTGCCATGAATACTCGGCTATACGAGTCGCGGAAGCTGCTCTGCTCCATTGTCTTCATCCGAGCGACCAGTCTGCCGAGCTCTCCGTAGAGCTCTGGGCTGTGTGCCATGAGAATATATTTGTGAATCGTGTGAAATCGTATGACATTCGCGGGAGAAAATCGCGTTGCGAAAAGTTGATTCAGCCGATGGAAGGCAAATACCCGGACGATGAAGTTCTCTCTCAAACGTGCTCCATACAGGCGCCCCTCTTCTTCTACCGGCAATAGCGGGTTGTGCCTCTTCAGTGCCGACGCATACAAACCCGATGCAATCCGTCTGACCTGCCCAGCTGGCCCGTGAAGACGCACGCGCTCCATGCCGCAGCTCGGCGAGTCCTTCTTGAGGATGTATCCGCTGATTGCGGATAGATCACTCTTCTCCACTCGCGACTTCGAATAGGAATTCATCATGTCCGTCCAATCCTCGCCTGACTTGACTCCGATCATGCGGGGGGCTTCAGAACCCCCTTCAAGGTGAACCGCCTCGCGCGGAATTCCCATACCCACTTCCATCTCAGGGCAGACTGGAACGAATTCGAAATAGTGCGCAAGTATGTTTGTGATGTATCTGTCTTGTTTGTGCCCGGCATCAAAGCGCACTCGGCGGCCGAGCAAACACGAGCTGATCCCAACCCTGATTGAATCACCGCGTTCGACTGGCACGTGCGTCGCTCCTGCTGTTTCCTCTAAGTAGCTTTTGTCGAAGTAAATCACGATTTACCCGGTAATCAACCGAAAATCGACAGAGTCACAATTGCTTTAACGATACGGTATGGTCGTGGTTCTGAGAATACGGCCAGAACTGAACTGTTGCCATTCTAAGCTCCATCACCCCATCTGATGGGTTGTGACTCCTTTCTCAAATGCATCTCTCGTGCTTGTGTAGGGGCAATCAAGCTAACATTCTATAATGCCATCGTTTAGAACGGTTTGCGTCCGTCACCAGTACCTGACAGCCAAGCTTCAACAAGCAGGCATTATTCGGAAAAAACTGTTGACAAGATGACGCTCATTCGTATATTGAAACTCAGAGAATACAGAAATGTCAGATATGTCAGAATCATTGAGAAAGAAAGAGTACTTGACGACGACCGAGGCAGCCCAGATGCTTGCGGTGTCACCAGACACCGTGTTGAAATGGGCGCGTGCAGGCAAGATACAGTCTCATCGGACGCGAGGTGGGCATTTCAGGATTCCGTTCTCTGAGCTGGATTCATCAGAAGCACGACTGAATGGCGAGAGGCTTGCGCCATTTGCGCAACAGCTTCCGAGTCATCAGTACTGCTGGGAATATCTGTCTCGCGGGGGGGAGACGAAAGCGGAGTGTCACGATTGCATTACCTATAGATCACGGACCAAGCGCTGCTACGAGCTCAGGGATCTTCCCGGTGGACTCGGGTGCCTTCGCGCTTACTGCCAGGAGTCATGCGAGGAGTGTGAGTACTTCAAGTTGGTAAGAGAGCAGAAGTTGAGCATCCTGATGATCGGGTCTCGGCGAGGGCTTCTCGTAGACAGGGGCGATCCCGGTGAGTTTGTCGGTATGCAAGTGAGGTTTGCGGACAACGAATACATGAGCTCGCAGGTCATTGAGACGTTTCGCCCCGACTACATAGTGATAGACCACTCGCTCGGCAAGAAGAGGACCATGGCGCTTTGCGGCTACCTGTTTGACGATCCTCGGATTCCCGTAGCGAGAATCATCGTTGCTGCAAAGAGCAGAAGGCTCGCGGAGACCTGCAACCGTGACATATTCAGCTGGATAACGAGACCTTTCACGATGGAGCAGTTGCGCTCCTGTATCGAAGGGGCGGTGTGACGTGAGGCGCCTCCAGCCTTTCTACAGTGTGGTCTTCTCGCGTTTCTCGATACAGCAAGATTTCCAAGGAGATTGATGCATGGCTGACATCCTCGAAGTGAACGGTCGCAAGTTGCGGCTTGTCAAGGGCGACATCACCGATCTTGAATTCGAATCGTTCGTGTATTACGCTCGGCACGACCTCGCGCTCGGTTCAGGGTTTGGCACTGCGATTGCACAGAGAGGCGGGCCTGAAGTGCAGGGCGAACTCAAGCGGCTTGGCTCTCTTCAAACCACTGACGTGGTCGTGACATCGGCTGGCGGTATGAAGGCTAAGTACATAATTCATGCAGTCGGCCCTCGTTTTCAGGAGGAGGATCTCGAAAACAAACTCAGAACAACGATTAGGAATTCACTGAAGACAGCCGAGGACTCGGGGATTCGTCAAGTAGCATTCCCGCCTATGGGAGCGGGCTTTTACGGAGTTCCGCTTGAGACGAGCGCCAAGCTTACATTGGAAACGATTCGAGACCACTTGTCGGGGGATGCAAAACTCACGGATGTTGCTGTCTGTCTTCTCGACGACCGCGAGCTGAAGCTGTTCCGGGAGTGTTTTGCTTCGCTTGGGAATGCTTAGTGGAGGACATATGAGTGAGTTGTTGCATTTCGCAGAGCACAGACTTCAGGAGGCAGCGCTTGTTGTCATGGCGATCGTGTACGTATCGCGCCTTTATTGGCTGACGCGATTTCCGGCGGGCAAGGAGCGGCAAGCTCCGACCGGACTCGGCGACACGAACTCCCGCAAAGGCTTCATCTACTCATGGGGGAACGTCGCGATGCCGTGGGCAATGGAGAGCTCTCGCATGAAGCCGTTCCTTTATGGTCAGTTTGTGCTGTTTCATCTCGGCGTTGTAGCCGCTATAGCGTTGTCGTTTGTAATCCCGTACGCTCCCGGACTGCTTGACTCGTCATTGCTTGTGACGGTCTTTCGGGTGACGATCCTTGCAGCCCTTCTTGTGGGAGTAGCACGCATTATCAGACGCGCTAGCGATGTCTATATGAGAAAGATCAGTACTCCCGACGACTATTTCTCGCTCCTGCTCCTGACAGTCTGGTTCTTCTTCGCATTCCTGTCGGTCCCAAACAAGTCTGACGCGGGGGAGTGGCACCTGCTGACGTACTTCGTCTTGACCGCTTTCTTTCTGATCTATGTGCCTTTTAGTAAGATTTCACATTACCTCTATTACCCGTTCACAAGGTACTATCTCGGCAAGTCGTTGGGAAGGCGAGGAGTCTTCCCGCTAAGACGAATGAGACATCCTGAAGCAGAAAGATCCTGATATTCGAGGAAACGGAGTGACCGATGTCGAACAACAATACGCGATCGCACAGGGCTCACAAGGTTATCGAGCGAATGGGGAAGAAGCTGAACCGGCAGATGGTCGGATCGCTTGTAGCCTGCGTGCATTGCGGGATGTGCACTGATTCCTGTCATTACGTATTGACCAACCCGGGAGATCCGACTTACGCACCTGCCTACAAAGCTGACCAGATTCGGAAATTCTTCAAGCGGCACTATGATTGGACTGGCAGAGTACTGCCGTGGTGGGTGAAGGCGAGAAGCCTCTATACAGATGAAGATCTTGAGCAACTCAAAGACACCGTATTCGGAAAATGCACGAATTGCCGGAGGTGTACAGTTAATTGCCCGATGGGTGTCGACTATCCCACGGTCAATCGCATGGCTCGTGGGCTTCTTGTATCAGTGGGGATTATGCCGGAGGGGGTAGCCGTTGTCAGCAAGGATCAGTGGGAAATCGGCAATCAAATGGGTGTGCTCAAAGAGGATTATCTTGAGACACTCGAGTGGCTCTCCGAAGAGCTTGAGGGAGAGCTTGAGGATCCGGCTGCAGTTATTCCTATCGACAAGATGGATGCCGACGTTGTGTATTCGATAAATCCGCGAGAGGTGAAATACGATCCTCGCACGATCTCTGACGCAGCGAAGATCTTCTACTCTGCGGGAGAGAACTGGACAATGCCGAGCGAGGGTTGGGACATGACCAACTTCGGCTTGTTTTCCGGAGACGATGATCTCGGAGGAGCGGTAGCGAGAAGGCTTTACGACAAAGTGGAGGAGCTTCGCGGAAAGAAACTCGTAATCTCGGAGTGCGGACATGGCTATCGGTCGACGAGATGCGAGGGGCAGAATTGGGGCAAGGTGGACGTCGGCTTCGAAATGGAGAGCTCGGTAGTCACCATGCTTCGCTATATCAAAGAGGGGAAGATCAAGGTCGACAAGTCAAGGAACACGCAGCCGGTCACGTTTCACGACTCCTGTAACAATGCCCGAAGTTGCGGTATGACCGAGGAGCCTCGCGAGCTTCTGAGTCTGGTGACGACGGACTTCCGCGAGATGTATCCGAACAGAGCGGAGAATTACTGTTGCACCGGCGGTGGCGGTGCGATGTCTATGTCGGAATATACGCCGCGCCGACTGAAATCAGCGAAGGTGAAGGCGGACCAGCTTGCCGCCACCGGCGCGACCGTGGTGGTCACTTCGTGTCACAACTGTGTCGATGGTCTCGGCGACTTGATAAAGCACTACAAGCTCAATATGCAAGTCACTCAACTCGTCAATCTTGTCGCAAACGCGCTTGTTGTCGAGAAGAAATTGGCCGTCGCTGTTCCGGTTATGCCGACAGAGGCAGCAGCTCCGCTTGCAGGGGTTACGATACTCGTTGCGGATGATGAGCCCGATTTCGTGACGTTTGCATCGACCGTGCTTGAGGACAACGGCGCGACCGTGCTGAAGGCCTACAACGGCAATGAGGCATTTGCTATAGCCCACTCAGGTAAGCCCGATCTCATCACTCTCGACATTTCAATGCCCGGCAAGTCGGGCACCGAGGTTTTTGAGGAGCTGAGGAACGATCCGGCGCTTAAGGCGATTCCGGTCTGCATCATCACCGGCAAGCCTGAACTGCGCAAGCTGATTTACGAGAGAGCCGTACTGCCGCCGGAAGGATATATCGACAAGCCTGCGAGCGAGGAAGCCTTGTTACTAAACGTGCGCAGGATTCTCGATCACGTTCATCATCGCACCAGCGCTTGATGAATTGAGCTGGGATTCTGAAGATGACGATAATGCTGACGCTTCGCCAATCGATTTCAGCCTGATCAGGTGAGGTCGTGATGGACAGTGCCTACAAGACATACTTCGATTCAATGCCATGCTTTGTGTCGGTTCAGGACGCGGATCTGCGAATCGTAGACGTCAATAAGCGCTTTGTGAGCAACTTTGGTGAGCACGAGGGACGATTCTGTTATCAGGTCTACAAGCAACGACCGGAAAAGTGCGAGAACTGTCCTGTCGAGCGTACATTCCGCGATGGAGAACCTCACCGAAGCGAAGAGCTGGTAAAAGCGCTGGATGGCAGAGAAATATGGGTGGTTGTGCAGACGGCGCCAATAATCGACAACGGCAGAATCTCCAGAGTAATGGAGATGTCCACGGACATCACCGATATCAAGATGCTGCATCGCCATCTTCGCCACAGCCAGGAGAAGTACCGACTCCTTTTTGAGGAGGTGCCCTGCTTCATTTCGATCCAGGATAAAGACCTCAGCATAGTCGAAGCTAACCGTCTCCACAGAGAAGCGTTTGGGACCGCTTACGGAAGCAAGTGCTTCAAAGTCTACAAGCACCGCGAAAAGGCCTGCGATCCGTGCATCGTCCGTGATACATTCGCCGATGGGGTTCTTCGCACTCACGAGGAAGTCGTCACGTCGTCGACGGGTGAACGAATGAACGTCATGGTGACCACTGCTCCCGTCCGGAATTCTGACGGTGGCATCGACAGCGTCATCGAAATGAGCACGGATATCACGCAGATCAGGGAACTGCAATCGAAGCTCTCTTCCGTTGGGATGATTATCAGCACGATCTCGCACGATCTTAAGGGATTGCTCAACGGCATGGATGGTGGGATCTATCTGGTCGAAACCGGCTTGAAAAAGAACGATCAAGCTCGAATCAAGACCGGGTGGGAGATGGTGCTGAGAAACATGGATAGGGTCAGGAGCACCGTGCTCGACATCCTGTACTATGCGAAGGACAGAGAACCTCAGTGGGAATCCGTGTCGGCCCGGCAGGTTGTTGAGGAGGTGTGCGCAATGATGCATTCCAAGGCAGAGCAGCACAGCATCAGCCTCTCTCAGACCATCGAATCTGCAGCAGACTCCCTTGAAGCCGATCCGCGCGCTCTGAAGTCGCTGCTCGTGAATCTCATTGACAATTCCATCGACGCCTGCCGACTCGACAGGGCCAAGGAGGCTCACACTGTGTCGGTAAAGGTTGCCGGATCGTCGGAATCGGTGATCTTTGAAGTTGCGGACAACGGTATTGGAATGGAGCGAGACGTAAGGGAGAAGGCGTTCTCACTGTTCTTCTCGTCCAAAGGTGCAGGCGGTACAGGGCTCGGGTTGTTCATTGCCAATAAGATCGCTCAGTCGCACGGGGGCAGTATAGAACTCGAGTCTGAACCGAACCTCGGGACCAAGTTCGTTGTGAATCTGCCCAGGAGAAAGCCGGAGTCGATCCCGGTTGGCAATTGACCAGCTGTGTTCTCCCGGCTCGGGAAATGCAGCAAGAACAGACATCTTCTTGTTGAAATTGGAGTGTGATGCTCGCAATCATGTCATGCTGAGTAGAAGCAGTGAAGCAGGGCATCGCGGCACGAAAGGAACTATCATCATGGCTAAGAAGATTCTAATTGTGGATGACGAGCCGGACATGCGCTCGTGGCTGTCGACATTCTTTGAGGACAGCGGATACAGCACGGTCTCCGCCGAAGACGGTGTGGTGGGTTTCGAGAAGGCTAAGACCGAATCTCCCGACCTGATTACACTGGACATCAGCATGGACAATGAATCGGGGATCAAGATGTACCGCAATCTTCACGACAACCCTGCTACTTCCTCAATCCCGGTTGTAATGATCACCGGAGTCAGCGCGGACTTCAAACGATTCATAGAAACACGTAAACAAGTGCCCCCTCCCGCTGCCTATTTCGAAAAACCAGTCGACAAGGTTGCGTTGCTGAGCAAGGTCAAAGAGTTGATAGGGTAGTGGGGAGCACTGCTCCTGCAGGATAGTCTGTCAGAGTTGCCAGCGGGGCCGGACTACCGATTGCATCCAATAGCGGTGCAGGGGAATGGCCAGTTGTGCGGAGCGAAACGCCATCTTAATTCAAGACCTTGTCGAACAGAGAATTGCGCAAAGGGGCGAGCTAACCAGCGGTACTACATGCGCCGCATCAATTCAACTGAGTTCTGAAGCAGAAGCAGAAAGTCGTTTTAGGAAGATGGGGATATCTTGGATTACTCAGTAGCCTTACGGGATTCCGCAGATCTCAGCGACCCAATAAACCAGTGAGATCAGCGACACAGCCACGTAGCCAATACATAGAATCGGTCTCCTCTCAAAGTCGAGAAGTCGCAAGACAATGCGTCGAGTCTTTAGAAACGCCCGCCGCAATTTGCTCGAAGGCGGTCTGAGTCTCTGTCCGAAACGGAGAATGATACAGGAACCGATATGAAGCCATACCCAGACTGATGTCGCGAATGTCGTGTAGAAGAAGACCGCCGTTTGTGTTCCTCCGGGTCGGGGGGTTATCCCAAGGGGAAGCATTAGATTCGGTGTGGAGCGGAATTGGACGTGCTGCCAACATTCATGGAGAGCGGCCATGAAATTGCTTGATATGACTTCGAGAATGGGGCATCTCTCCACATCGCCAAAGATCATGCATATTATCGCCGTAATCGCAATTATGGATGAGAATAAGAATGTGAATATGGCCGCAGTTAAGATTAAATCGATCAATAATAAGAAGAGCATTCTAAGCACCGATGTCTTCTTCTCCACCTTACCGATGATCCACCTGGTTTCACAGAGAGACAAATAATCTGGGACGACGTTGAGTACCACCGCACCGAAAGCAGTCGCGAATGCCAGCAAAGGAACTGTTGCGGTCTGAATCAGGCCTTCAGCACCGATTCGCCTGATGAGAATCCCAAGTAGTGGCTCTATGGTGTCCCGGAAAAGATACATTGAGAGCGCAACAATCGTTAACCCTGTGTAAAACCACATTCGTCGCTTGAGACGGTATGGGGTTAATCTTGCCCAATTCGCTATTGTATGGACGAATAGTCCGATTGCGCACGCTAGGATCACAAATTGGAGTGCTGCCGAAACTGTACGACCCGGTTGATCACTGCATATTGCTGACATTCCGGACCACCACGATGCTTTTGTCCTGTATAGAAGGAAGAAAACGAAGACTGATGCAGCTATTGAAAAGACGGACGATCTGAAGAAACATCTCCAAGATAGGTAGCGTTCGCCGAAAATGCTATCAAAGACAGCGGAAAAGGTGGTACCTAATCGGGCGAGTGAAACCCCAGGATCAACTTCGTTGATCCAATTGTAAACCATTCTCTTTGATCTCTGAGAAGAAAGCCTGTCGGTAGCGAGGAAGAATGCCCACGCGAGACCTATTATCCACGCCCAATTGGCTAGCCTGTCCATCATTTTCTCACTTGACTGCCGATGGGGCCAATTCGATCTAAGCTGTAAAACCGTTGCATCCGGCGCGAAGAACATGCTCCAATCCTGATCTCAAGAAGCAAGTGCAACAGGAATGTCTTGAGGATCCTATGTACTACTTTCTCGTTCGCTTTTCCCAGAGCATTGGCTGTGCCGTCCACATCCCTCAATCCAATTGTGAACCGCGTCCTTCGGTATCCTCTGTACCGATGCCGCACGCGAACAATTTCAATTCGCCAGATCAGCAGGCTTTCTTGGCAGCTCACGTTTGTCCAGCTAGTCAACTCCAAACTACCTGACAACACCAAGATCATGGTTCGTTGGCGAGACCCAACTGGCCACTTTGTATTCATCACAGACCTGCACTTCCCGCTGGATCTAATAGCGGTGCAGGGACTTGAACCCCGGACACGCGGATTATGATTCCGCTGCTCTAACCAGCTGAGCTACACCGCCATTGTTAGCAGGAATTAAGACAATTAGCCTATATTGTCAAGTCGTTTCGAAAACCAGCGCCGGAGTGTTTGGGGTGATGAGAAGGGTGGTTGTCTGCTGGTGACTCTACTGGGCTAATATCAATTCGCAATCAAATACGTAAGAACAAGCGATGTGTCAGGTCACACGGCTCCTCGCAAAAGCGAGAAACCGCA
>JAGVNY010000205.1 GCA_020053015.1 Candidatus Zixiibacteriota bacterium
CCTGCCACGAGAGTCTCGTCGAGCGTGAAATCGAGACACACTTCGGGAGGACTTGAAGCATGCACAATCTGCGTAACGCCGGAGGATATAGGAAACAGATTGTCGACCAGAATGGAATCATCATCGCCAATAACGGATATAACAGATCCTGAACTCAAGTCGCGAACCGTGAAGCACGACGTGTCAGTAATGGAAACCTCAAGACTCTGTGCTGATGCGAATTTGGCAAGTGATGCGATGATTGACAAGGTGTCAACCTCTCCCGGACTAAACACAGGAGGCGAAGTCAGCGAGAGTTCAAGTGTGCTATCGTCCGAGGCCGATGCCTGACCCAGCGCCAGACTTCTCCTTTCGAGAGAAACATGCTCCAGGACGTCGGAAGCATTCAATGCATTGCCCTTTCCGTCCGAGATCGCAATCTCGATGCCGCTCAACTGAATCTGCGAACTCCCGGGATCTCCCGGATGCGAGAAGATCAGGTCAAGCAATTCCACGCGTTGCTGGCCATAGTTGACCTTGTCAGACAGTCTGGCTGCCGAGCTGATCGTCAGGAAACGCGATGGATCGTCCACTCTGCACGTTGCTGTACGGAGAGGAAATTGGATTGTCGGATCGATGTCAACTGCCGCTCCAGAGTTGGCGTCTCTGAAAGGTATTGAGTTGCCGGACTCGATTGCTATTGCGAACCTATTGGATGTGGCAGAGCTGTCAATGTCCGTTCTGACGGATATCTTTCTCGAATCCCCGGGCTCGATCGTCAACGGTTTGCTGAAATGCATGGTCACCGATGGTTCATCAGGGATGTCTTCCACGATACTCAGTACCGTGTAGCCGGAGGACAAGACTACTCCGGAGAAAACTGAAGCGGCAGCCAAGGGTGAGCCATCGGCGTCTTCGATACTCAGAATGATGCTGTCCAGTCGCAGAGGAGCTGAATTCAGATCAGATTCGGAGTGACTGCAGATCAAGCTCAGCGGGAATAGATGCGTCTGTCCCCTCGTCGCGGATGTTGGAATCGAACTTATGAGTTCCACGATCGCAAAAGCGGGCGTTTCCTGGATTAAGACGACTTCGGTCGAAATGACAGCCGACGAATCTGAAGCCTTCGCTGAGTACGCCTGTAACTCCCATGAAACCGCACCAGAAGCAATTGCATTGTACTGCATGTAGAATGTCCCTTCGTCTCCAGCCCCGATGCTCAGAGGGCCGAGCATGCTGTCGGCAAGCGTCACGAGTCCAGGATTGTCGATTTGCGCGACTCTGCAGTACACGCTATCCAAATCTGTCGCGTACTTGTTGAGAACGCTGATGTCGAGTCTTATCTGCTGACCGACGGAATATGCAAGATTGGCAATCTCGTATGTCAGGCGCAGGCCAGCGTCGGTTATCGTGATGGAGTGCGATGATTCCAAACTCGTGTCCACCGGTCCATCATTCCCGGATGCAAACTGACACCCGTCAATCGGCACAGCGAATCGCAGAGTGCTGCCGGTTGCTGCGTCGGAAAGTATTTTGCCTACGACAAATAGCGTAGGACTGCTATTCTGCATGTCGAGATGAAGCCCGGCAATCGACCAGAACTGCTCGTTGCTTGTCGCGTACCCGATAAGAGAATCACCAGACTGCCATATGGAATCGTCGTTGGCATCAACCCACAGCGCAAGATCGGAAACACTCTCGCTTGCCGCTGACCCAAGACTCTCGATTGTAAGCTGGATAAGATTGTCCGACTGATCACCATTGATTGTCGGAATGAATGAGAACAGAACCACCGAATCTTGTCCCGGCCAGACATTCTGTTCCGGCGTTGGCAGGACCTCGTATTGCGCTGCAATTGACCCGTCGATCATCAGAACGCCGCCTGGAAGAAGCGGAAGGTCGCCGTTGACGTTCACGGTCTCTTCGAAGGAAAAGTCGGCGCCCTTCTCGACGCCGACTGCAAGCACGTCGGAGTCAATTACCGGCAATGGAATATCGGCTGTGACAAAGAAGTGAGAGATGGACTGTGGTTCCAGACTCACTCCCAATCCGGTGAGGTTACAAGTACCGTCAGAGAGATAGCCGACAGCAATAATGGGGTCGCCGTCGAGGATTCTGTTGCTGTCGGCATCGTAATAGAGCGACAGTTGTCCGATCTCGAAATCGGCGAACGACGGAGTCGATACCGTCCTTGAGAAGTTGCTGAGCCTGATTGATTCAAGAGAGTGAATCTGCTCTCGATATCCATTATAAAGCGCGAATCTCAGGAGCGCGTTCTGCCTTGATCCGGGAATCAGCTCCGCCGACTCGACTGGGACTGAAACAACAGTGATCTGATCGGACGGCAATATCGCGAACGACTCAGGGTTCGCGACAGCATGATTATCAGGTCCCGTCGTACCTGACGCAAAGCCGATCCCGCCCTGAGGAATCTGCGGCAGAAGCGTTCCCCCTCTGGTGGCGGCCGTGCCGACCGCAGCGGTCACGATGAGTCTGACTCCGCTCATCGGGATCGAAGTTGAGATATTGCCATTACTCCAGGAACCGCTTCCCGGGGCCAATTGAACGAGGAAGATGTCTCCTGTGTCGAATCCATTCTTGTCATTGTCCATCCAGAGTTTGACTGAAGAGAGCGAGTGAGTGATGTCGCTGGAACTGGAATTGCTCATACTGAATGATTGGAGAATCGCAGCGTCGTAGCCGTCCCCGGGAATCTCCATGTCGAGCACCGGCTGATCTTCCTGACCACCAATAAGGGCGCCGCCTTCGATTCCGTGAACAACCATCATGCTGGACTGGAATGAATTCACGATGAATTGCTGGGAGTTCGACAGCGGGAAGTCTCCCAGGACGTCGCTTCCCTCAACGATTTCTATATCATCAGAGCTCTCAATCGCAAAACCGATCGTGTTGCC
>JAGVNY010000235.1 GCA_020053015.1 Candidatus Zixiibacteriota bacterium
AATATGATTCACAAGAGATCCAAGCGAGCTTCCGGGCCGTTTGTAGCTGTCAATTGCGCAGCACTCACGGAGACCCTGCTGGAGTCCGAACTTTTCGGGCACGAAAAGGGAGCGTTTACCGGTGCCATCAAACGCAAGCTTGGCCGGTTCGAGCTGGCAGACGGTGGCACGCTATTCCTGGATGAAGTCGGTGAAGTCAAGCCATCTGTTCAGGTGAAGCTGCTCAGGGCAATAGAGGAGAGGAGAATAAGCAGGGTCGGCGGCACAGAGGAGATCAAGATAGACGTGCGAATTGTCTCCGCAACAAACAGGGACATTGAGGCAGAGCTGAATGCAGACGGGTTTCGGGAAGATCTATACTATCGTCTCAATGTTTTCCCGATCAGGACTCCTACCCTCGCAGAACGACCGGAAGATATCCCTCTTCTCGCGGAGTACTTCTGCCGGAGATTCGGTTATCGGCAGGGCAAACTCTCGGGCGATGTACTTTCTCAACTGTCCGGCTACCACTGGCCCGGCAACGTGCGGGAGCTGAAGAACGTAATCGAGAGAGCATTGATTCTCGCTTCCGGCGAAGAGATTTCTGTCGGGCATCTGTCACTGCGAGCTATACCTCAAGAAGCATCGCCCATTCCACAATCCGAACCAAAGCTGGCACTTGACGAACTCGAGAAACAGGCAGTGCTGGACGCGCTCCGAAAGGCGGGAGGCAATAGGTCTGAGGCAGCAAGGCTCTTGAATATCACTCGGCGGATGCTGTATACACGACTTGAAAAGTACGGGTTGCAGTAGTGTACCTGCGCGTGCACAACTGTCCCCGAGGGTACACCTTCGGCGTTGTGCTGGATGGAGACCTGTCAAAGCGGCATTTCGCGCTTGCCTATTCCGTTGACAGAACATAAGATAGAGTAACCGTCATGATTGTGTTCAGGTGGCATGAACCTTGCGTTGTTCAGTTTGGGTTTGAAGGCTGAATGGAGAGATCGTTGATGTTTGGAGTGACTTTCAAGCGAATGGTGATAGCGGCTTTGACGACAATGGCTGCGTTCCTCGTCCTGCTCCCGAGTATCACGATCGCCCAGACAAGCAGTCAGGTTCAAGCCGAGCTTGAAAAGACAGACCGCCTGATAGAACGGGCAGCAGATGCTGTAAGGGCTGCCGGCTCTGTTGAGGGCAGAGAGAGGATCGAGAGGGCTTATGAGCTTCAGAAGCTGGCTTGGCAAGCCTTTCGTTTCGGATTCAGCCGCAAGGCGCTCGCGATGACAAAGTCTGCCCGAGAGCAGGCAGAGAAGGCTCTTGCGCTCGCGCAGACTACGAGTACGAGCAACGGAGCCATCGAGAGAGAGCTTGATCGAACTGACGAGATTCTGGCTAAGGCGCGGGACATCATCGGTTCCTGTCAGGATCAGAAGGCAATCTCGCTTTACGAGCGGGCAGCTTCGACACAGACTGAAGCCCGGGGGTACTATCGAGGCAATCGTCTTAGAATCGCCTTGAGAGCGTCGCTCAACGCCCGCGAGACTTGCAAGCGCTCTATCGAGATCTGCAGCAGACCGGACGCACACTCGGATGAGGTCGAAGCTGAGTTGAGGAGAACCGATGAGCTGATTCTCCGCGCTGCCGAGACGTCAAGTGAGCTGCCAGTCGTCGGGCCGGTTGCCAAGCTTCTCGAAGATGCGAGAGCTATCCAGTCCTCGGCATGGGAGTCATTCAAGCTCGGGAATCTGAAGACGGCGCTTGCGCAGACTCTAAAGGCTCGTGAGGTTGCCATGAAGGCGCTCAAGGCTCTCGAGACCGAGTCGAAACCGGAGCGAGTTCTCAGGCTCATTGAATCAACCGACAAGCTGATATCCAAAGTCCGAGAAGGTCTCTCGGACAGTCCGGATGCGGAGGTTGACAAGTTGGCTGACGCCGCGGTCGAGCACCAGAAGAGAGCTTCCGATCTTCTCGAAAAAGGAGATATCGAAGCGGCGATGGTTGATGCGAAAGCGGCTCAGGAGCTCGCCCGCAAAGCTCTCGACATGATCGAGAGATAGAATCATCCTGATATCGGCCAGAATACCTGCCAAATCATGACGGTGGTGGTTTAGCAGGTCACATGTGAGAAATCTTCTGTCTCTTCTTTCAGTACTCGTTCTGCTCGTTTGGTCGCCTCTGCATGCTGCAGAGCGGGAAGGCTCGCGGTTGCGCATTGTCTCTGGCCTCTACTATGACAACATATCCCAGGGCTATTATCTCTCGGCTACGGACACTCTGACGCTTGATGAGGACTCACTCCTTGCCCTGAAGCGTACCTCGGACGAAATCAACGACTTGCGTCTGAAGACTTCTGCCGATTGGACAGTATGGCAGTCTGACGCCGGACAGATAGAGCTCGGAAGCGTCATGTTTCTCTCGGATGACGACCTTCGCAGCAGCATCGACGCCAGATTTCGTCGCGGGGCGTTGGAGCTGATTGGCGGTCTGGAGGGACGCGGAATTTGGGACATTGAATCGAGCGGATCCGGTTATGCGACGTGGAGACTGTCCTCCAAACTACGACCGAGTCTTGGGTCCGGCTTCTTTCTACTCGCGAAGGACTCCTATGAGTCGGTGAATTTCAGCGGGACAGACGACTTCAATTACGATTACAGGTACAACAGGTTCTATCTGGGAGTGGAGAAGGAGTTCGGCTGGGCCGATCTTCTTTCGCTTCAGTATCGAAACGACCGCAAGCAAGCGCCCGATTCATCTCGCCTCGACTACACGAACCACCGGGCGATCATAGAGTTTGACTGGTCTCCGTCGACAACGATTTCGACTCGAATCGAAAGTGATCTGATCCGTCGATTGTCGAACAAGGAGACCGGCATTGACGATGGCTGGGAAGAACTGCTCGATGCGACGTTAGGTTTGAGATTTGCTCAACGATGGGAGCTTGAAGTCCGCCACGAATTGGAGTATGCGACATACGACACCCAGGACGTCGTTAACAATAACCACATGTCAAGCGTGGTCGAGTGCGAGATGCTCCATTCTCCAACGGAGGAGATCGAGGTCAGCGGGACTCTGTCCACTCAGCAGTATCGCACAAAGCTCGTGGAGTTTGTGGACCAGGACTACGAGCAGTATTCAATCCGGTACGGACTCGATATATCATCAGGCGAGTGGCTATGGTTCGACATATCCCATACCGTCGGACACAGGAACTATATCGCGTCGGTCGGAGGGTTCTATACGGATTACACGATGAACCGACTCGATATCTTCGGCGACCTTAAGCTGTATCATGGCCTGAGCCTGAACTCGATGATCTCGATCGACTGGGAGAATCACGAGAAGCAGGAGAATGACAACAGACTGTCGCTAATAAGCATCGGGCTTGATTACGCTTTTTGAGACACACGGGTCGAGATTGTCATGGTTGGTTGCGACTGTCGAAAGTACTTTTCGAATCTACGATTGGGCAGATAATCGCTGTTGCTTAATGCAGGGAATTCCTTAGTTTACAGTCTGGTCGACGATAGACGGCAGCAGTGAAGGAGACAGGGAGAATCCGCATGAAATACTGGTTCGCATCCATTGTCATAGCCTCCATGCTCCTGTTTGTTCCGGATTTGCTAACTGCAGGTTACATTCAGCCGTCGTTGCAGACACGGGCAGAGGACTCTCCTGATGAGCTCTTCTCGGTTCTTGTGATGTTGTCGGACAGGTCATCTGGGTTTCAGCTCTCGCAGGCACTCCATCTCGACAGATACACTCGTCAGGCCGGTCACGCACTGGCGTTGGACTTCCTGAGAGAGAGATCCAGAGAATCACAGAGCGGACTGCTTGAATTTCTGCGCGGGAAATCCTCAACGGGTGAAGTAGAGTCTTTCAAGGGACACTGGATCTCAAATGCGGTTTCGCTCCGAGCTTTCGGATCTCTGATTCTTGAAGTTGGTTTGCGAAGCGATGTTTCTGCGATTTATGAGCTTGACAAATTCTCGGTCATCGAACCGACCGAATCGCGTGTTAATGGCCCCGAGGCCGTCGACACCCTGCCGACCGCTCTCAAGATTATCGGAGCCGATCAGATGTGGGCGCTCGGCTATACCGGAGCTGGCAGGATAGTCTGCACGTTCGATACGGGAGTGGACGGAACTCATCCTGCGCTCTCCGGATCGTGGAGAGGCAACAATGGACACTCGTGGCAGGAGAGTTGGTTTGACCCGGTTGAGGGCGACTCGTTTCCTCACTGGTTCTCGTCGTCCACACAGCCGAATCACGGCACTCACACAATGGGCATCATTGTAGCTCACAATAACGCCACCGGCGACACAGTAGGGGTGGCGCCCGGTGCACAGTGGATATCAGCAGGCGTGATCGACATCGATGGGGCTGATGTGTTTGATGCGTTCGAGTGGGCGGCTGATCCTGACGGCAATCCTAACACGATAGCGGATGTCCCTGACGTGGTCTCCAATTCGTGGGGGTACCCTCAGTCATGGCTGTCCTGCGAGCCGGCGCTCTGGGAAGCGATCGACAACCTTGAAGCTCTTGGGGTCGTGGTTTTGTTTGCGGGTGGCAATGACGGCTCCAGCCCACAGACCATGCGGAATCCGGCCAACAGGGCGTCTACGCCTTACAACTCTTTTGCAGTCGGGATGGTTGACTGGCACAGCCCGCCGTACCCGGTTGCCAGCCAATCTTCGAGGGGACCTTCTGACTGCGATGGTGCATCGCTGAAACCGCAGGTGGTGGCTCCGGGCATCTCCATCAGATCAACATTTCCGGTATCCGCAGGGAGCTATGGCACGTTGTCGGGTACGTCGATGGCGACGCCCTACGTGGCGGGCGCTGTGGCCTTGCTCCGCCAATACAACCCGAATGCACCGGTAGATTCAATAAAACGGGCTCTGATGGAATCGGCACTAGACATAGATGCGGCCGGACCCGACAACAATTCCGGTTATGGCCTGATTGACATTCCTGCGGCTATGGCTCGACTTGCTGCAAACAGCTCTCCAAACCTGTTCGTGTCAACAATCACGAGTCCTCATATCGATCCGGGTGATGCAGTCGAAATCACAATAGCGGTCGCCAATTCCGGCCTCGGTTTGACTGACGTGCTTGGAGTCCTCAGGACGGCTGATCCGGACGTTTCACTGGTCGATTCGGCGTTTACGTTCGGAGTTATTCCTCTGGGCGCCGAGGTAGACAACACCGAGGATCCCTACGTTTTGACACTATCAGAGGCTGCCGAATCGCCTCAGCCGGTGCACCTTACGCTTCATCTGACCGGCTCAGGCGGCTACGAGAAAGACATTCCACTCGTCTTCCTCGTTGGTGACGTAGAACCGCGCACGAGAGCTTCATTTGTTCACGATGCGGGCAGAGCGACCTTCTCCGTAACGAACTATGGGCAGTATGGACTCGCACCGTTGAGCATCCGGGATCTCGGGCTTCCGGGTTTTGTCTGGCCGAACGACGGCTCCGGCGACAACCACCTTTATGAGATGGGATTGATGATCGCGACCGGTTCGGAGAAGGTGTCAGACGGGACACGCGGCGTCACGAATCTCGTTTCGGATAATGACTTCGATCCATGTCCTAACGTGAACATGACCTCGTCCGAACCGGGTCCTTACGCCGATCAGGAAAGCTTCTGTTGCTTCGACGACAGCCGTGCTGAGAACCCCGTTGGTATCCGCGTCACACAACGGGTCCTCTCATTTGCGGATTCGCCTGATAATGACTATGTGATGATGGTATTTCGAATATTCAACTCCAGTGGCGGCAGCCTGACCGGGTTGAGAGTCGGTCTCCTCTCGGACTGGGATTTTCCATACGGGGGCTTATCGGCAGGAAGTTCCGACCGTGTAGGATATGCCGCCTCCGTCGACATGATCTACATGTTCAACGCGGACAGTGTCTTCAATCCTCAATATAGAGGTGTCGCGGTGATCAGCGATTTCGGGGCATCGGCCGCGAGAGCTATCAAGAACTCAGACTTTCTCTGGGACGGTGATGGCGCTAAGGAAGATGAGAAGTGGCAATTCATTTCAGGCGGGATCAATGTGTTTTCGTCTTACTTGCTCGCCCCGGATCATGCTTGCCTGGTAGCCACCGGACCGTTTGACCTTTCAGCCGGTGACAGCGTTGAAGCGGCGTTCGCGGTGATCGGCGCAAAGACACTCGACAGCCTCACTGCTTCTGCTGTCGAGGCTCGCAATGTCTATCTGGATATCTTGACCTGGGCAGATACGGTGGCTCCTTCGTTTACGTTGAACCTGCTGCCCTCGAGTGTTTTGCCTTTTGAGATCGACGTCTATGCGTTCGCAACTGAGGAGCTCGCTGCGGCGCCGAGCGCCGAATTGAAGGTTGGCGATCAGGATGTGAGCCACACAATGATTGAGTTGGACGATCGCTACGCCATAACCTACGCCGCTGACTTTGAGATTGAACAGAGCGGTGCATACACTCTCGAGGTTTGTGGGACGGACTTGTCCGCAAATGAAGGCTGTACGCAGAGAGTGTTCACAGCCGCTCGCGCGCTTGCAGGCGCAGAGACGAAACTCGCGTCCATTAGTGGTCTCGTGAGGTTGGTTGTTCCTACTGGCGGACTGCCTGCCGACGTTGCAGTTCTCTGCTTTGAGGACTTCACCGGGAGCTATGACACTCTGAATCAACTGCCAGATGGGTTCACCCCAGTTGGCGTGGTAGAGTATCGATCTCGTATGAAGTCAATTGACGGAGTTGCTACGATTGAATTGGATGAGAAGCTTGCTAAACCTCCTCACGGCAATCACACGGATTTGGTTCTGCTTGCGTATACAGGCGATACTCTGGAAGTTCTGCGCACTGTTCTCGACAATGAGGCTAAGCGACATGTTGCCAGCGTAAGCCATCTCGGCAGATACATTATCGGATTCTATCCCTCAGCCGGCAGTGGCGATCACTCGGAGATTGTCCCACGTGAAAGCAAACTCGGACAGAATTGGCCCAATCCGTTCAACGCCGTAACGACCATTCCGTACGACGTTGGTGAAGCTTGCCAGGTTCAAATTGAGATATTCAACCTGCTTGGACAGCGGGTTGCAGCGCTGGTGAATTTGTTCGCTCAGCCTGGCAGGTATACGGCAACCTGGGATGCGCGTGACATGAATGGCGAGGAATGCAGCTCGGGCGTCTATTTTTACCGAATAGAGTCCGGGTCTTTCGTAGAGACAAAACGGATGGTACTGCTGAAGTGATTCGGGAGATGCAGAGAAGGAGTATCCGGAAATGCCTGGAATAGAGAGTCGGATTTGGATGTGCGCGGGAGCAGCTCTTCTTCTCGCAGTTGCGATTTCCTGCTCCTCGTGTGGTTCGACTGAACCTGATCCATATGACATTGCGGCGGCGTTGAACCGCGGCTGGACACACTTTGCGGAAGCGGAGTATCAGGAAGCTATCGGTGAGTTCAACAATGTTCTTGCTCATTCGCATAGCAACCAGCAGGCTTTTCTGGGAAAGGGCTGGTGCTATGCTTTTCTCGGTGATCTGGACAGCTCGCTGATCTTTCTTGACGATGCCAGCGAGGCGGGGTTGAACTCGGCCGATCTGAACATGGCTTTCGCAGTGGTGTACCGTGACTTGCCGGATTACTCACAGGGGATAGGCGCCGCACAGGAAGTGATAGAAGCTGATTCGGCGTATCAGTTCTCGAAGAAACCGACTATCGATTTCAAAGATGCCCACTTGATTAAGGCAGAATGCCACTTCCACATCGGATCTTCCGAGTTTGACAATGCTCGCACTGAGATCAACTTCTTGTGCAGAGAGCTTGGCATCGCTGAGCTTCCGGCAGGCGAAGGGCCGAGCTACGAAGTAGCGATTGCTCAGAAGCTGGAGCAGATATCGGCGATTATTGCTGACTGAGTCCGGTCATTTGTCGATCCCGTAGACCTGTCTCGGAGCCAAGTAATCCGGGAAACGATCTACCAGAGCGCGTCTGACGAGAAAACACATGTGGCACTCGTCGACAAATGAATCCCCAGCATCGATTCCGTAAACGTCCGCAAGTTCATCCGGTCCGCCCTTCACGAGCGGCCCGACGACGGGGTGATCCTCTGCACGATACTTCTTCATCAATCTTGACAATGGTGTCTGCCACATATTTCCAAGTGATATGCCTTGGCATACATGAACGTGACCGAAGGCGTCAACATGCACGCGTTCAGGATTGACGAGTTCCTCGTGTGGGCAGGTTTTGAGTGTACTGCGTGGTCGCCGAGGCAAGTCCGCCACGAGCTTATCGGCGGCACGACCCTTGAATAGAACGCTGCCGCCAACTATCGGTTTGCCCCTATTCCCCTCGGAGGCTTCTGCCGCTACCACGGTCGGCGGGTCGATGCAGATACTGCCGACTGGAATCCCCAGAGCTTCAGCGGCCTTTCGCGCATTCTTGGCGGTGTTGTTGTCGGAATCCTGATGAAACGTATCGTCCGAAATGCTCAGATCTGAGATACCAAGCTCGACGAGTGTCGCGAGCCAGATCTGTGCATCTTCGACTGTCGTTGCCCAGTAAGCATTGGTCACGATTCCGACCTGAAAGCCGCGAGTCCGCGCCTCTCGGACAGCTGCTACCATGAGCGGGTGAAAGAGGAACGGTTCTCCACCTTCAAAATATACCGATGTGACGGTCCCGAGACCGGTTGCCTCTGTCAGCGCCGATCGGATCTGCTCCATTGTGAATGCGCCTTCCGAGAACGGGCTGCAATATAGAAAGCAGTGGTCGCACTCCCAGGTGCACGAGTAGGTCAGAAGAAAATGAATCGAATTGACCATACTGTCATTCCTCGTGTCTCAGCGAGCAGCCAGTGCGAGAGAACGGCGCACGGTCACCCACACTTCAATTTCCAGCGGGCTTCTCTGCAACCTCGCTCCTCCATCCGAAGGTCGAGAATACAGTTACCAGGGCTGTGTCCTGATAGATGGATACCGGTGAGATGACCTTCTCATCCAGGTCCGGGCCTTTCGGGAAGTAAGTCTCGATCCAAAACTGAACCGTTGGATCATCGAGCTTGAATTCGCCGAAGCGCTGAAACCTTCCCAGCTCCAGTCCCGCAGCTCGCTTGAGAACTTTGTAGACGAACTCACTGCAGTAGAGCCGGTCATCGGACCATTCGAATTGCAGATCGTATTCTCTTCCTTCATAGCGGATGAACTCGCGGCGTATCTTCTCAATAACTTCGTTGCTCAGCAGATCCTTGGCTCTCGTGAGTCTTTTCACGCAAATTTGCTCGTCAACTCCGAGCCTGATCCAATCGTTGAGAGGAATCTTCCTGACCGGGCCGACGGCTTCATACACGAACATCGTGTCATTGTCTTCCATCGTGATTCCCACGTGTGTTACGTAGGAGCCGGTTGCTATCTCGATCGCAGGTCCCAGCGGTGACTTAGATCGTTGGAAGATTATATCGCCGCTTATGGGGAGGTACTTGAACGGCTGGCCGCTTCGATCCTTGCTGATGGTTGGTTGCACCCACACAACCAGCGTCAGAAGCGTGACAACGGCGGCAGCCGTTGACCTCAACTTAATGCATCGACTCCATGACATCATCTGCTTGAACGTCTTCATGAACAATCAGTCCTTCATCCTGTACCAATACTTGTACGCTTCGCGAAACCCAAGTTGCTCATAAAGTGCAATTGCGGGTCGATTGGTTTCGAGCACCTGCAAGTAGGATTTCTTTGCGTCATTCTCCTTTGCCCAACGAAGCATCTCGCGCGTCAGCGTCATACCGAGTCCCATGCGTCTGTGCCTGCTGTCAGTCACGATGTCAAACAGGCCTGCCCATTCTCCTCCGATGACCGCAAGGCCAGTAGAGACGATTTCGGCTCCGCGTTCGATCGAGAAGTAACAATGCCGTTCATGGAGCATCGCCAGCATGCTCTGCAAAGCTGTCATGCTTGTTTCCTGGAGATTGTTCATGCGGGCGAATGCGTGTATCCATTCATCAGTCATACAGCCCGACCGAGTTACCGCCACGTCCGGTTCTTTCCCGAGCTGCGGAAGCTCACAAACTTGAACGCTCACCGGTGTATCCGTCTCATATCCCATACGTTCAAGAATGGAATCGAGTTTTTTCGGAAGTGCGGCGCCGGTAATCTTGAATACGATGCGCTGTTTCCTCTCACGGTAAATGGTCTCACAGGCTGCTATCTTCTGGCTGATCTCGATATTCGATTGATAGATGGGATTCACCGAATTGGCTCTTCTGGTATAGCCTTTGGCAAAGCGCAGTATCCAGCCATCGTAAAGGATGGTTTGAAGCGCGGGCAACGCATTCATTGAAGTCTCTTCGATCAGCCGTATACCTGCGAGGCTTGTCATAGATTCTCTGTATGGGACGGGCTAACCTCATCATCTTCGAATCGATTAGACCACGAGCTTCGAAGCAATGTAAGCATGCCCGGATGATTCCGTCAAGCGCACAAAGCGAAGAAGCCGCCCCGCGATTGCGGAGCGGCTTCGGATACAAGCGTTCGGAAAGAGAGATCAGTCTACCTTTGCGGCGTCCTTTCCGACAGGCATTTGCTTCCCGATTGACGGAATCGTGGCAGCTGGCATACCGCTGCAGTCAGGCGCTGGTCCACCCGCGAAGATGTGTTGAATCAAGTAGACCGCGTCATCGATGTCGATGAACCCCGAGCAGTCGGCATCGCCCGCTTCGTACGGAACCGGCTCAGGACCGTCCGCGAATATGAACTGAATCAGATACACGACGTCGTCGATGTCGAGATAACCGCTGCCGTTCGCGTCGCCATACATGTAGGTCTCGGTCACTTCTATCGCGACAATCTCAGTATCCGCGAGCTCACCGTCAAACGCAATGAACGTCACGTTGTAGGTACCGGCCTGAGTGTTGTTTGGAGTGAAGCTGAATGCACCAGTGCCGTTGCCGTTGTCGACGAATGAGCTATTCTCAGGTCTATTCTCAGCGAATAGGGCCGGAGTCGTGCCGTTCGGATCACTTGCAGTGACGTTGAACGCGAGAGTCTCGCCTTCGGTTACGCTCCGAGGGCCGATCTCAACAAGCGCAGGCGGCTGATTCGCCTGGGCGCCGATATTGAGCGTAACAGGGATGTTCACGGTCGGCGTCAGCGGATCGTTCGAGGCGATGCTGATCTGGCCCTGATACGTGCCGTCTTCCATGTCTGCGGCATTGAGAATGATACCGATCGATCCAACTCCACCCGGCTCGATCACGCCTGATGCTGGACTGACTGAGAGCCAATGGCTCGATGAGATCGTGATTGCGAGATTGCTGTGCATGTAGTTGGCATTGTAAACAACAGCCAGTCCGTCGGTGCCGTTTGAATTCTCCACACCGATAGAGGCTCCGTGCAAACCGTCAGCATCTGAGCCCGGATCCATGGCGCCGTACTGAAGCACTACCCGTCCGCTCGGATAGAGAATCGCCTGGAAGGTCAGAGAACCTGTACCGGTCGGATACATGTAGTTCCTGATCCCGACGAAGCTGACGATGAAACGGTTGTTAACTGCGTCAGCGTAGCAATAGACGTTACCCGCCTCCGGTGGATCGAGATCATCCCACCACATCGCAATGATGTTGTTCGGCACGCTTGCATTCGGGAAGTTCGTATTGGTGGTCTGCGAATATCCCTGCGTGAATGAGAGCATGCCGTTCGCGCAGATGTAGACGTTGCTGTAGGTGTTCTCGAAGTATGGGAAGTTGATTCCCATAGGTATGGCAGCCGAGAACCCGTCATCGGTGAGAGTCACCGGAGTGCCGACAGCAGAGATGTCGACCCAGAAGAATGTAGGTCCGCCCGGTTCGTCCGAGTCGATCCATTCGTGACCGAATGCATCCGGTCCGCCACTTCCCTTTTCGACATCAGCATAGAAGGGCTCTTCCAGACCCGTCTTGTCGGGGTCAGTGACCCTGTATTCAATAGGAACGCGCTCTTCTTGCGCCAGCGACACTTGGTTATTCACAAACACCGACTTTCCACCGATACCGGCAGACGCAGTCAACAGCTTGTCGAATGTCTGCGCACCTGCATCGAAGTAGAGCCTTCCGACACCTACGTTGCCGATTGAGAGCGGAATCGTGTCGGCTTCACCGGTCTCGAGATTGCCCGAGATCGAAGTTTGTGCTACGTCGATATCAGGCGGGTACACGTAGAGACTTGCTGGTACGGCGCCTGACGGATTGGATGGATCGTTTGACGTGTAGTTCAGATTACCCGTGTGCTCTCCAGGAGCCACGTTAGCTGCATTGATCGCGAACGGGAAAACGAGGCTATCGCCGGAAGCAATTTGATTCGCGGAAGTCGCACATGACAGCCAGCTCGCTCCGGGAGTGAACGTGATCGTCAGTGCACCAAGACCGGTGTTCTTCACCACAAGCGAGTGATTCTCGCTTTGACCTTCGACCAAGCTGTCTGCGTAGGTGCCCGTCACGAGCTGTACCACCGGCGGATGTATGTAGACGTTGACAGGCATGCTGCCCGTCGCGCCGCCCGGGATGTTTGTCGTGTAGAGGAGCGAACCAGTGTGCAGACCCGGCGTCATGCCTGCGGTAGTCTCGGTGAACGGAAAGTTCATGCTGTCTGCCGGCGGAACATAGTTGTTGTCGCCGTTGCACGAAATCCATGTCTGGCCGGGACTGAATCTGACTCGAAGCGTGCCGTCGCCCGTGTTCTTCACCTTCAGTATATGCTGAATAGGCTGACCGGCCGCAACGCTGTCTACGTAGGACGTCGGTTCAAGCGCCATTGCCGGAGTCCCGCCGGAGCCCTGGTAATAGCCCTTGAGCTCGATGTCGTCAATGTTCCAACCGCTATACACTTCGGAGCCGTCGGTCGGCCCAAGTCCGAAACGGATGCGGAAGTCTGGATTGTTGTCGGCGTACTGTGAAAGATCGTGGAATTGCTCGTTCCACGCAGTTTCCTGCATCGTGGCTCCGCTCGAATAGAGCTGAACCCAGCTCGTTCCGTTGTAGACCTCAAGGTATGCGTGGTCGTACGATGAGCTCTCCACTCCCAACCAGCGGTGGAATCGAAGCTGAATGCTGCTGTAGTCGGAGCAGTCTATTATCGGCGATGTTGCCCACTGGGTGCCGCTGATGCTGTTGCTGTATGTGCCGGATGAAGTAAGATCATTCCCGAGGACCTTATTGTCGGTCGTTGGCGAGTGATCCTGCGATGGATCGCCACCGCCGCCTGCCGGTGAGCCGATAGCCCATTCAGCCGTGCCACCGAGACCTGTCCAGCCGAGGTCGACTGCGAGATCGTCATAATGGAAGACGACCCGGTCACCGACTATCATCTGGAGATTGATCGTTGCAGAATAGCCGCCTCCAGCGCTGAGGTTGAGCTGGGTCGAGGCCGCGTATCCCATCGGGCAGCTTGAGTCTGCTTCAATGGTGAATGCGTCGGCAGAGTTGTCAGCCGAAGCATCAGGAGCGATGTCGCCCCAGTATCCGAGATTGTCGGAAATGGAGAGGAATGCGTCGGACTCCGAGAGGGAACCGGACAGCGCCAGCGCCGAGCTTGATCCTGCGTTGTGCAGTGTTACGACCAGCTCAACGGTCTCGCCCGGATCGAGCTTGCCGTTGCCGTTTCCGCCCTGGCTGTCGTCGATCGACATGCTCACATATTCCACAGCCGGAGAATGGACGGGAATGTTGAAACTGCTGACCCAAGTCTCTTTGGCGGTTCCTGTCACGGTCAGATCGAACTTCACAACATGACCGTCAGGCGTATTGGATGCAGCATCGAATGCGAATGCAGTGGCGCTGTAAGCCGTGCCGTTGTCACCGGCCACTGTGCCATAAGATTCCGTGGCGTCGGTGATTGTGACATAAGCATCGGTGGATGAGAGCGTTGCTGTGACATCGAGCGCATCATCGGGTCCAACATTCTGAACCTGCACGCCGAGAACGATGCTCTCGCCGATATCCACCAAGCCGTCATCATTGCCAGAGGCATCATCGACCGCGCTGCTGTCATAAATGACATACGGACCTTCAGGCGTTATCACCTGTACAGTGGAGATGTACGGCTGTCTGTTCTGGCAGCTGACAACTATATCTGCAACGCAGGGTTGCGCAAACGGCGTAAGAGTGATCTCAACCGAGCCGGTCTGGTCGACGTAACCCGCGCCATGGAGTACACCGTTGACCGTGATGCCAACGTATGAGCTCGGGTCGGCATCGACCGTTATAGTCGGCGCAGTCATCATTATCGTCGCCGCGTGGCTCACGCCGTTAACAGCCGGAACGCCGAGGTACGTCATGACCGACGGATCGCCGAACAGAGTGTAGATTTCCCAGTAGTACTGAGCGCTGGATGGGTTGCCTTCTTCCACAGCCAGATTGCCGCAGAAGATCATAGCATCGTTCGTGATGTAATGATCAGAGACAGCCTCGCCGTGCGTGTGGAACAGACCGTCGTACGAGCCGAGGTTGTTTGCGTCATAAGGTGGCCCGGCCGCCACGATAGCTTTGTTACCAACACCCCACCAGTAGTCTTCGTCCCAGTAGGTCGATTCGGTGCCGCCGATGTATCCGATTCCACCTTTGTTAGCCTTCTGAAGCCAAACCTCTCCGAAGCAGGGCGTGCTGTAGTCGGTCCCAAATGTGCCGGTCAAACAGCAATTGCCGATCGCCAGGTTGTACTTGTGGATATTGGTCAGGCTGGCGATGTCGGAAACGGTGAAGGACGGATCGGACCATGAGTCGTGGCCGCCGTGAGCCGTGTAGTTGATGTATCCGATGCCGTCGTTAACAGTCTGAATGATGGCAGCGGACGCGCCGGAGCCGTCTGACGCCGGATAAAGCCAGGTATTCGAATATATGCCGTGTGTGGCATTGAAGTACTGAGTGGTCCCATAATTGATCTGGCCGTTACCCCATGTCGGCGCGTGACTGGCGTCAACACCCGCAATCATGGTCACCTCTCCAAGATAGCTCGGGTCGGGCATGAGGTACTTTTCGTATTCAAGCGTCTTATCGATCTGAGGCTGAAGTTCCGCGGTTGTGTGTGCGGAGAAACGCCCGTAGTAGATTTCAGGATGATTGTCACTCGTGAATTCGCAGAACCGCAGATCGGTGATCTGTGAACCGGATGTTGAGAATGGCGGGATCTCCTGCGCGTCGCCTACAAGAAGCACGAATGATGGGGCCGGATCTGCAGGTGGATTCGCCGCATCGTACTGGCTCTTGATCCAGGCCTTGATCGCCGTATTTGTGGTACCGATTACGTCGGTATATCCCACTATTACGTTGAAACCTTTCTGCTTCTTCCACGCAATGAATGGTTGAAGCTGCGCTTCGAACATTCGGTGCGAGACGATGAGGTACTTGATCGGATACTTGGTCAAGTCGCTCTTACCGCCTTTGTATTGTGGCTCTGCGGCGGCGTAGTTCATCAGCTTGTCATACACAGGCTGGAAGACCGGAGAGTGGTACCTCTCATACATAGCCTGCGTCTCAGCCCAGTCTGCGTTGACGAATTGCACTCTGACAGTCATGCTCTTCATGATTCGAATCTTGCCCTCGGTCGGGCTGTATTCTATGGGCGACAGTGTGAGCATGCCGAGGCGCACAGCGCGCATGATCCCGTTGTCACGGATGGTTGCACCGGGAAGAGTGTAATACCCCGGTCTCTGATAAGCCTCCTGATTGTAGCTGAACGGAATCAGAGCAGGATCGTCCGACTTGGACAGCGATGGCTGCGCGGGGATAATTGGGTCCTTGATATCGAGGTCGGAGAGAAGCAGCTCTTCTACCTCGTAGTCAAGAACGTCCGCTTTGAGTTCGCAGCCAAACGGGATGGTTATGTTTTTGTTGAGAATCGGAAGCGCCGGTGAGCCGAGCTCATAAGACCGCGCGAAACCGGTCACCGAAAGCACCGTGAACGGTCCTCCCTTTGTCGAGACAGGCGTAAACAGCAGCTCTCCGATCTCGAGCTTGACGGTGAGACCTTCGGTTGTCTGGTCGAGCACCATCGCGCCAGAGGGCGAATCGCTGAGCCTGAATGACTGTGCCGCAAAGGCACTGCTCAGAAAAAGCGCCAGAACCATACCGGTAGCAAAAAAGGTCGTGGCTGTCTTCTTCACGTTTCCCTCCAATGCTGTTGGATGTATGTGTTTAGTATGCTCTCTTGTTCCAATCTGATCGTTGTTTCTCCAAGTCGCAGAGAGCGTGATCGACAAGATGTGACCGCGCAAGCGTAGAGTACCAGTGCATTATAATACATATCGAACAAAACGAAAGCGGAAATTGGGCAATCATAGCGATCTTCGAGCAAGTAGGTCGATGATGTTCTGAAAGCGCAAAGGATCACGCGTGTTCATTCAGGACTACAGCTTCAACTCCATTACGACTGTCTCGCGTCGATAGTCGGCAAGCCACGAGTACTTCTTCTTTGTAACTCGGAAACCATGTTTCTCATAAAGTCGATTCGCCTGATCCAGCGCCGGACTTGTTTGCAGCACAATCTTCTTTCCTCTCGATTTTCGTGCGGTCTCTATGAGAGACCAAAGTAGCCTGTCGCCGATTCCCCTGCGTCTTGCGCGCTTCGTGACTGCCAACTTGCAGAGCTCAAAGACACCGTCCTCATGCTTGATGAGCGCTGCTGTTCCCACGACCCAGCTATCCTTGCGAGCGAAGAGGATCGTTCCGCCTGTGGAGAGTATGTGTGCTTCCGGATTGTCAAGCACGATCTTGTCCTTCTCCTCGACTGCGAAGTACTCCTTGAGCCATTCGAGGTTGAGGGTTTTGAAATGTCTCTTCAGCGCTGGCTGATAGTCAACGATTTCGAACTCTGAAGAAGACTTTGAGGAAAGTCGCGCCATTACGCGATCGTACATGCATCTCTCCGTTAGAGACTCCTCGATTCGGCTGATACCTGTGAGCAAGTCCGGGTCGGCTGCATCGATGAGTTGACTTGTAGCCGACGCTATCTCGTCCCAGAGCGGCTGCATCGACGAATGGAGTCTCCTTCCTTCAGCGCTCAACCTGAGAATGCGTCTGCGCTCGTCCGCTTTGTCCTTGGCCGATTCGAGAAGACCCCGCCGTGACATGGCAGCGGCAATTTGGTTTATTGCTGGATGAGTCAAGCCGAGCGCGACGGCGAGTTCGGTGACGGACAACGGGCCATGCGCCGCAAGCGAGTACATGACAGGAAACCATCGGGCCTCGAAGTCGAGCCTCTGAGTCTTGTAGACTCGTGAGACGTCACGTTGCAGAAGCTCGGCGAGACGTTTAAGTCGGCTGGCGAAGCCAAGGGGACCGATATCTCGAATAATATCCACAGAACACCTCCGTGCCCGGTCACGGCGACCGAACGCCTCATTGTAGTGCAAGTTCTTGCATAGCGAAAGCTGCGTTTTAGCCTTGTCAGGGATAATCCCGGATTATACATTGACATCATTGTCAAGAAACGTATATTTGGAATGGTTGCTCTGCACCAACAGCTCTGAAGGCTGCGATCTGCCCTGAGGGGGGCGGCGTGCCAGATCGGGTCTTTGCAGACTATGAAATACTGAAGAGGGCTTCTTTACTGGCCTTTGTTGTCTGCCACCCGGTTGCGTCATAGCTTTTCGCACGTCAAGATTCGTGAAGATTTGCCGTAAACATAAATGACACTTGCGTCTTGCAGGAAATGAGTTTCTGATTTCAAATAGACGGCACGATTGCTCGTCTCTGGACAGGAGAAACAGAATGAAACGATTGGGAATTATGCTGTGTATAGCTGCGTGTGTTGCCTCCGCGGCGATTGCCCAGACGAAATCATCAGAGGCACCCGACGGCGCATCTCAGGGTGACCCCCTCTGTTTCATTTCATCCGTGGTTCCCGACAGCGCTCACCAGGGTGATGATCTGTGGGTTGCGATCACAGGCACCGGGACCTACTTCGCACAAGGAAGCGGAACAATCGTGAGTTTCTTTCAGCAGGGAAGCTCAACATACACGATTACAGCGGCTGAAGTCAATCCCACTTCCTATCATGATCTAACGGCCCATTTCCTGATCCCGTCAAATGCGCTGCTCGGTCTTTACGACGTCAAGGTCGAAGAAGTCGGCATTGGTACATACTCCATGTCTGATGGCTTCACGGTTCTGGAGGGCATGCAGCCGGAATGCGGCGATGTAAACGGCGATGGCAATATTGACCCGGCCGATCTGACGTTCCTGATCAACTTCGTATTCTTGCAGGGTCCGATCCCGGATCCGATCGAGTTTGCCGACGTCGATTGCGACGGCAAGATCAACCTGCTGGACGTCGTATACATGGTGAGATACCTGTTCCGGGGTGGTCCTGCCCCGTGCGCCGATTGCCTCCAGTAGATACTCCCGACTACGAAACTCAGAAGATGAGAACCCGCCTCGAAGCGGGTTCTTCTGTTTTGGGATAGGTGCGTGAGCGCACGCGTCCTGGACTCACGCCGACGAAGTGTCCCATGAAAGAAGTCAGAATAGACGGAAAGAGTACTTGAGTGCGAAGTATATCCCGATTGCGATGAACACAGCGCCGGTGACTCGCCTCGCCCACATCTCGAACTGAGTGAGGCGATTAATCGCGATGCCGACAAATCGAGCGCTGAAAGCGATCAGAACGGCGAACACGATTACAGGAAGTCCGGTGCCGATGCTATAGAGCATCCCCGACAAATGACTCTGGCCGGACTGCCCACCTGTCTGCCCACAAATGTGACGGCGGCGATGTTAGTGGCAAGCGGACAGGGTGAAATCGATGTAAGGATTCCGAGCCAAAGCGCGGAAATCGAGGCCAGCAGCAGGCCGTCCATCATGATTCCTTGAGATAAGCGCTTATGCTGTCCTGTACGTACTGGGTGAATGCTTGCTTGTTAACGAGAAGCTCCCGGACTTGCTCGAGATTCTGCCAGCGAGTCTGCGTTCCGTCGTGCCGGTCAACGATTATCAGCGACTTCGACACCAGTTTGTAGTCCTCTTCGAAATGCTCGTTTCCGGGGGTTTCGAAATTGACTACTCTCCGGGATAACCTGCCGCTCTGCAGCTCGCCTGCAAATCCGGTCTCAATTGCCTCCTTGGCGTAGGCCTCGATTTGCAGACATGATGGGCACCTGCGCTCTCCATGGAAGTAGTAAGCGATCACATGATGTGCCGTCTCGGGGACTGCATCCACGGTGGCAGTCATATTGTCGTCTGTCGCATCAGTCTGCGGACCACCGATACTGAGGTAGATCAGCGCTGTGGCAACGAATGCGAGCAGCGCGCCATCCCACGATCACAGTGTACTACTCAACTATGATCTTCTTTATCTCTTCGATGGACGGTACCTTTCCGACGACTTTTACCTGTCCGTCAACCACGAGCGCGGGTGTCATCATCACTCCGCAGGAGGTGATTTGCATGATGACCGACACTTTCCGAATGTCGCACTCAAGACTTAACTGAAGTGCAGCTTCGCGGGTCTGCTCCTGAAGCATTTTGCACTTGGGGCAGCCTGTGCCGAGAATTCGTATCTGTTTCATCCGATCAATCTCCTTACCACAGTCTACCGTAAATCAGCCCGCTTACTGTGGCCATGACTACCACACATATACGACCGTTTTCTTTGTACCCATGATGCTCCTGAGAACGAGCATGCTTGGTAACGACAGCGCCTGCCCGGCAATGAGCAACGCGAACGCGGGGTCTTTGCCCATACCGCTGCCTATCAAGCCCTGTAGAATCGGAACTTCGGTAAGTGTGGCGAAGTACATGAAAGCTCCGAAAACCGATGCGAAGAGATTCGCGCCAATCGAATTGCCGCCGACAAGATCCGAAATCCACTGAGACGGTATCAACCCTTCGTTTCCGGGCCTGCCGATGAGAAGTCCCGCCACAAGTACTCCAGCAAAAAGCAGCGGGAGAATCTGCTTTGCGAACCCCCATGTCTGACCGAACCAGTCGCCAACTTCGCCCTTGCTTCCGCCCGCAATGACAGAAAGGCCGACGACCGCTGCTCCAAAGGGAATGAGTGGCTCGTGCCTGAAGGTCAAAGCTGCCGCTGCCGTAATGATCGCGACCGTGGCTATCTTCCACAATTTGACTTCGAACCATACCACAAGCACAACGGCAAGTAAGGGAGCCATGATTGCGGTGATTGCCCATTTCGCCGAGTATGGACTGTGCCAGATCTCTGATTCATCAGCAGGTTTGCCCCAGTTGGCGGATACGAGTATGCCTGCTATAGCCGCGAAGAACAAGGCGTTCTGCCAGAGCGGTCTTGTCACGGTGGGCTCGGGCATCGCCATTTGAGCAGCAGCTTTCTCCCCTTCCTCCCTGCGGAAGAACAGGTGCATCAACAATCCTACAACTACACTGAAGACAACCGCGCCGACAGCGCGTGTGATTCCGATTTCGATTCCGAGTATCCGTGCGGTCAGGATAATCGCGAGCACGTTGATCGCCGGTCATGAGCAGAGGAAAGCAGTCGCGGGGCCGATACCTGCGCACATCCGATAGATACCTGCGAAGAGCGGCAACACGGTGCAGGAACAGATCGCGAGAATCGTTCCCGATACCGAGGCGACACCATATGCGAGAGTCTTGTTGGCTCGCGCCCCCAGGTATTTCATTACCGAGGCCTGGCTGACGAATACTCCGATTGCACCAGCTATTTAGAAGGCAGGGATGAGGCATAGAAGAACGTGTTCGCGTGCATACCACTTAGCGAGTGCAAGAGACTCTGTGACAGCGCCATCGAATCGAGGCTGCCCAACGGGAAGATAGGACAGCAGCGGAAACAGGGCTGAGATGACCACCAAGGATTTCCATTCGATGCGCCAGTTCATATTCTGTGTCTTCTCAGCTACTTCCTCTCGAGGATTTCGGTCTGCAACGCGGCTGATGACCGCAAGACCGTCTCTACGCAGCTAAAAAAGTTCATCACGCATGGCATCTTCAGCGAATAGTAGACTTGGAGACCGCGTTCGTCGTCCGACACAATCCGCGCCGACTTGAGAACTAACAGATGCTTTGAGACGGTCGATGTGTCTGATCCGACCATTTGGGTTAGCTCGCAGCAGCACTTTTCGCCGCGCGAAAGCTGGTCGACGATGAACAGCCTCGTCGGATGCGCCATGGCCTTTATGACGCGCGCTCTCGCTTCGTATCTGGCTTTGGTCTTCTTGTCCATACTATCCTGCTCTTATCCAATCGACATGCCTGTTTGGCTAAATAACCAAATATTCGAACTTGTCAACGGCTCTTTTGCGCACGTGTGACTATTAAAACAGGAAGCATGGCTTATGAAGGCAGCAGCATGAGTTGCTATCTGAAACTGAGTAATCCGTGTCTTGGATGAGCCAGCCCGTCTTGCTTCAAGTTCTGAGCGACCAATGCCGACTAAGTCACTGAAAGGCCATCAACTGTCAATAAGTCATCAGAGGGGTTGACATGAGTTCACGCATTCTCGACATCTTGGCTCAGAAACAGTGGAGCCAGCGAAGACTTGCACGGGAATCAGGACTCGATCCCGTCTATGTGAACCGGATCATCAATGAGCGCAAAGACATTCGCCTCAGCACTGCTCATCGACTTGCGAGGGCCCTGAACTGTCGAATAGAAGAGCTGTTTCCTGCGGAAGAGACGCGCGAGGCTGTGCCGACCGTCAATTCATCTGAGTCACCACTCAGACATAACGTCAGCCATGCCCTTGAGTGATTGGTGCTAACTCCCGAATTACTGCCTAAGTTGATTAGAGGCTCACTGAGCTGACTGCACTCGGCAGTCATTTCGGACTACATGCCGTAAGAAATGCCACCGATTCGAGCGGAGTCCAGCACATAGTTGCCGTTGTCAAGAAGTCCTACGCCGGGTGCGTAGTATTCGTAGTATGGCTCATCTTCATCGTCATAGAAGAGCTTGAGGCAGTCTTTGAATGTTCCTGCCGGAACAGTCTTTGTCACGTATCCCTGGAAACTCAAACTTCCCTTGACACGGAAGCCCGAACTCGGGTCTGTGATATCCGA
This sequence comes from Candidatus Zixiibacteriota bacterium, assembly GCA_020053015.1. Taxonomy (GTDB): domain Bacteria; phylum Zixibacteria; class MSB-5A5; order JAABVY01; family JAHJOQ01; genus JAGVNY01. Next base: position 21,980 of record JAGVNY010000235.1, read on the forward strand.
AGCAAAAGAATCGTACAGAAGCGGCGAATCCGAGCGCATTTCGAACGGGATTAGAAGCGGAGGTTCCGGCATATAGAGGAACGCGAGGAGATGGATGTGGACGCCCTCATCGTCGATTGTCCAGCATTCAACCAACTGGTCGTCCTCGAGTATACCGGTGCAGACAACGCTTCCCAAATCAACATCCTCGCCGGCCACAAACCTCACTACACTGAAGGTCGTGTCAGCGTCGGTGTAGGTGTAGTACCATGTGTCGCTCGCCGAGAGCGGAAAGTAGTCTGCTGAGTTGTCTTTGGTGAAGAGCACAGGATCTTCGCCACTGCAGCCTGCAATTAGCAGCACCGCCAGGACAATCATGGCTTTCATTCGTTCACCTTTCGAGACGATGCAGTTTCAGCGGCCGAGCATAGCGCCGTACCTGTGTTCTTCGCCGCGTTGCTCGATTTGCTTACCACCAATAACGCGGCTTGTTCCGTTTGAGTCAATCTGGATTCAAGGGCTGTCGTCACAATGCCTCCACTTGTATGGAGAAACCCTCGAACTGCTTTAGCGATCCGAGTCTGGCGGCTATTCCTCTGTCTTCGAACGGGCCGAATGCCTGCGAGCTCCCCCCAAGTGAAAGCTTCCTTCGAGTTGTATTGATTGCGGCCTTGCCTCCGCCAAGAATTCGCCAACCCGGATCGACAAAACCTGTTGCGTCACCTTTGCCGTTCTTTGCGACATCAATATCATGTAGAGCCGCGAACTTCAAGACTATGTCAGAGTGGTATTTGCACATCTGGGCCGGAGCAAAGACTATGAATTCGCAGTCGGGGCTGCGAAGTTGAACGAACTTGCCTGCTTTCGTGCCGTCACCGGCGACAGATGACGCCAACGGACTCTCCGTTTCAGAGAGATCCATGAATTGAGTCATACTTCTGTTCCGGATGGGTCAAACAGCATATGAAGAATCTATTCGAGTGCGCCGACGGGCGCAACTTCAAATTCGCAAAACCACAAGCGGTCTTCCGCGCGAAAACTCTGCCGGGTGGATATTCCGTGACTCCAAACAGAAACGACAGCGCAATACGGTTGATTCAGACCACGGTGGCATTCGTGGGAACTCAATGCGAAAGAGGTTGCACGTTGGCAAGCCGGTACAGGTCTGTGTGCTACAGAGGCGACTATCGCAAGCGGCTGGAGAAGGCCAACCTCGAAGGGGCGATCTGTTATGTCGAACACCACTTCAACAGCTCCGAAAACAAATGCGCAGCATATACTTGTGCCTTGGTAGTTTCTTCGGCAACACCGATCACGAAGCGCTGGGCTCGCGCATATTGCAGGTGTGTTGCGGAGCGTCTCGGTACCACGATGAGGAATGGCGACGGAGTTGTCGGCCTTCTCCCCGGCGACAGGGGATTCTCGAACATAGCCGCTGCCGCCATGCCAGCGATGCTTATCGAGCCGCTGTTTGTGTCCAATGTTGGGCATGCTCGGATAATTCGCAGCAGGGAGGGTCGCTTGGCGCTTGCTCAAGCCCTCGCAGATAGCATAGCAGAGGTATTTCCCAATGGAGGGATAGTCGGACTAAGTGTCGGGCACAAGTACCGCGATTCACGACCGCAAGAAAGGGGAGCATCGGTGATTGGCGGCGGAAACGAGGCAGATCTTGCGGAGTCTGTGCTTATTCTTGCAGCGGACATTCTCGAGGGCGTGGGATGACCAGAGTCACAACTGAGCAATTTGCCATGAATCATGCGAGCGAATCAACAGTAGAATGACGGTGAGTGAGCCAGTGTTTCATCGGCTCGCTAAGTCAGAAACAAGAGCGCTATGCCGCCAGTTGCGATAATCGCCCCGATGGCAGCTCTCGTGGACGGCATTTGTCGGTAGATGGCTATCGATAGAGGAATAATAATCACAGGCGCTGTGGCCATGATCGCGGCCGCCACACCGGCTGGCGCATGTTTCACGGCTACCAAAGACATCCAGATTCCCAGAAACGGCCCGGTAATGGCGCCCCCAAGGGTCAGAAGTACTCCCTTTGAATCGCTGAGGAGTCTCAGAGCGCGGGAGGCGTGACCGGAGAAAAGACCGTATCCCCAAATGACACAGAACGCGGCCACCATGCGATGAAGACTCGCCACGATAGGTTCCAGGGAGTCCGCCATAGCCAACTTCGCAATTACGAGCCCGAGCGCCTGACAGAGCGCCCCTGCCAGGGCCAATACTACACCAAGTTTCTTTGGTCCTTTGTCAGCCGCGGTGCCGTCGACTATCCATTCAGTGCGTCGCTCGCTGGAGACCCAGGCAATGCCTGCGAATGACACTGCGATTCCTGCTACAGACATTAAGGCAAGAGTTTCGCCGAGCATCATCCACGAGATGACGGCTGTCATGATCGGCCAGCTTGCGAAGATCAGCGTGCCAAGCCGTGGACCAAGTATCACGTACGCCCGGAAGAGGAATGTGTCTCCGAGAACAAGTCCGACTATGCCGCTGATTGCCAGCCAAAGAAACTGTGACCCTGACACCGATAGTGGATTCTGGGCGGCAGGAGACAAATATACAATGCCTGATATCATTATGAGCGCCATAGGGATGCGAATCATGTTGACATAGAAGGATCCGATTCTTCTGGATGCATTTGTGAAGAAGACTGATGTGAAAGCCCACAGGACCGCAGTCAACAGCGCTGCGCTTTCGCCAACCTGAGTGTTCAATAGACCTCCTGCTCGTCATGCGAGCTTGGCGAATATAACGCGGCTTCGGCCTAAGTCAAAGACCGGAGAATGCAACCGGGATCGGAGGAGAGCTACCGGTGACGTCCCATGGTAATAGTGGAGCATATCGTCGAAGTGCCGAAGTCTATTTCGGATCAGATTTGTCAATTTTTCATGTTGAAGCCGTCGGAATCGCTTGGTTGTTCTGGCTTGCGTAGCCAGCTAAGTTGAAAAATGGCTTGACAATCGGTGGATTTGATGGTACCATTTATCAACATAAGTTACCTGTCGTGGGAACGATCTAAAAGCTATGTTGAGTTGAAGCCGAGATGATGAATCATCGGTAGCCATGTTGTACGTGAGATGTTCTTCGGAGGGGAAGGCGTCTCGGCAGCATACTGAAGCGACTGGAGGGATATTCAGATTGGCAGAATGCTAGCGCCGCTGATGTTCTCTAATAGTTTTTGCTGCGTCTCACTATATCGAAAAAAGTATACGTTACCATACCCAACGGGAGATTCCGTATGAGAAGGATGTTGTTACTGATTGCATTCGCCGGCCTCGTGTGCTTTTTGCCGGCAGATGAGTGCACTGCCGGGGGCGCCTTGCCGGATTCGCTTCTGCATTACTCGATCTCATCTTCCGGAGAACCGACGCTTCAACAAATTTTCGACAGTCTGGGATACGATATTGACGTTGACGTTGACGAGTTGGGCACCCAAGTCTTCTGCGCACTTCCCGGACAGAATCTAGCGACTATTATAATCGAAGTCGCCGGATCGGCATCTCAGGCCACATCCGGATGGTATGTAGCTGGTCTACCGGGGACAAAACACCAGTTGTTCTCGGGAAGTGATGGACCGGGAGATTCTGTTACTTTTGCCGTGTCCGGCGGAGACTCTATTGGTTTCTATATGATCGGCAACTACTCCGGCACCGGTACATGGTACACGGAAGAGTGGTTGAATTCCGATGATTTCGACCATGCTCTCGTGTTCTCTACCGGCGTTCCGCATGAGTATATTGTTGCGTGGGAGGATTTGAAGGACGGCGGAGATGAGGATCACAATGATCTCGTGATAAAGATCAGATTCGCGAATCAGGCACCGGTGGTCACACTGCCGCCTGATCAGAATTACTTCCAATGCACTCCCGCTCAAATCTGTTTCAATGTTCAAGCCACTGACGCCAATTGCGAGGGAGATCAGCTTGTATTAGTGAAGGTGTCCGGTGCGGGTACATTTACACCAGTATCAGGTCAGACTCCGCTGAGCGCCAGCCACTGCTTCACTCCTACCGGCGACGGAAACTACCAGTTTGTATTTAAGGTCACGGATGAAGTGGGAGCGGTTGATTACGACACTCTTGTATTGACTGTCAATATCAATGAGGCTCCAGTCTGCAGCGGCCCGGCTAACCAGACGATCTTCCAGTGCACGCCGACGCAGGTGAGTCTGCCTGTAGGCGCTACCGACGCTGACAACAATCTGAGCGGTTGCACAGTGGTGGCGGGTCCCGGCAATATCGTAGGTGGCAATTGGGTCTATACACCGTCGGGTGATGAAGTCGCGAACGTGACGGTCAGATGCACCGACGCTTGTGGAGCATATTGTGAAGACAACTTCGTAATCACTTTCAGCATGAACGAAGCTCCGATTTGCAGCGGTCCAGCTGACCAGACGATC
>JAGVNY010000190.1 GCA_020053015.1 Candidatus Zixiibacteriota bacterium
ACCGGAGCCAGTATTCTAATCCGCCTCGCACGAAGCGCAAGAGCGAGGTCGTCAGCCAAATTCACGATCTGATTAACCTTGACCCCCACGCCGGGTTTGAAGTCGTATCGCGTGATAACCGGCCCGGGGTAGGTTTCGATCTTCCCACCTTCCACTTCGACGCCGAAAGTCTTAAGTGTCTTGAGCAACTCCTCAGACATCTGTTGAAGTTCAGAGGCGCTCACGGACTGCGACGGCTGAGGATTGTCGTTGAGCAGGTCTATATCGGGAAAAGCGCATGTTCCATCAGAGGACTCTGTCTGCGGACGAGTGATCACGAGCTTTCTCTGAGATTGCTCGCTGGTGGCATTAGAGGTCGAGGAGGCGCCTTTCTGAGACTCTCGCTTGAGAACATCCTCTGCGATTCTCGCGTAATCAGTGACGAAACTGTCAGGAGTCTCGTTGACCGGCATATCATCTGTATGATCGACAGTTGTCGCTTCGGAGAGTTCAGACTCCTCTTTGTTCTCTCGATTGCCGAACTGAGGCCTCAGAAAGTCGAAATCAAACACCCCCGTTATTCGCTTGAATACCGACGGTTTCGTCTCCTTCACTTTTGCGATGGAGCGTCGTCTTCTGGCTGGCAGCGACGGAGCCGATATCCCCTTCAGCTTCATCCCGACACGGCCTGGCAGCTTCCTAATCCTCTCCTCCCAGTTGCTCGGACGCCAGTCAATCAGGAGAGTCAGCAGGATAATGCAGCCTACTCCACAAACGAGTATGGCGCCGATCGAGCCGAACACTCGCATGACGAGACTGCCAACCAACGCTGACATCAGACCACCGGGTGTGTTTCCAAAGCTGATTTCAGTGATAGGAGGCTGCATCCGGATGACCGCGTATATCATGGCGCAGCAGAATATAGCTCCGATTGCGAGCCAGAATCGCTTCATTATCGACCGGTTGTCCCACTTCACGAGCAGTCTGAGGCCGTACATCAGCAGCGCTATCGGCGCCAGAAAACACATGAAGCCCAGGAAGTGGAAGGCGTAGTGAGAGAAGAACATGCCGGCAATGCCGGCCTCATTCTCGGGGTGCCAGTCAAAGATCGAAATTCCGGATTCAGGCAAGAAATAGTCTTCATCGCCGGGCGAATTCGCCAAGAGGCTCACCCCAAACAACACGGCCAACAACAGAAGAAGCAAACCAATTACTTCTTGCTTCCGCTTCGCCGACATGGCGTTGAGTGATATGAAGCCTGCTATCGATGGGAAACTCATGCTTGAAAACTACGCCCGCAAACCTCGGAAATCAATATAAAACAGGCTTAGAACGCCTAATCGAAGAGCGTTCCCCTTAGCGGAGATTGAGACTTTTCGAACTTGATGTCCGGAATTTGCTTCACGTAGATATTGAAGTAGTACCCCTTCAGGCTGCCGTTCGGATTCCACGTGAAACGAGCTTCCCAGCAATGCATGTCACGAACGACATTGATGGATCTGCTGACGATTACTTCGCGCCTGATGTCGTAGTTCTGCTGTATGTCAATGTCCCAATTCTCTGTCAACTTGAAGTGCGCGGAACTCGTGATCCAGTGAGTAATGGACTTGTCGCCCGTCACCAGATTGCGATTCTCTGAGTATCGATGACCGATGCTCAGAGACCAGGGCTTGCTGCCCATTTGTCGAGGAGTCTCTCCGATTCCAGATTGCTGCTGGCTGGTTGAGCCGCTCATGCCGGAGGTCGAAAAGCTTGAGCTTACGCCGATGTCTGTCAAGCGCGGATTGAAGAGGTCCAGTTCCTCTGTGATAGGGTTGTACAAGTCGTGAGTGAATTGCAGACTAACACTAACCCGCGGAATACTCCGCGTCTGCAGCGAGCTTGAGACCCTGGACCATTTGCGGCGTTCTTGTTCGAAATTGTAACTGGCCGACGAATTCAGTGTGAAAAGGTCCAACTTCTTCTCCGTTTCGCCCGACTTGTACTTCATCTGAAGCAGTTGCGACACGGAAACCGACAGAGACTTCTGCTCCGTGCTTGATGACCCGGCGCCCACAAACGAGGCTTCATCCCTGTTCAGGTCAGACTTCGGCCTGTACGAAAAGCCGAGACCTGGTGTAACGGAATGTCGGATTCCGATGAGGTTCGGAATCGGCGGAAACAAGTATCCATACACTGTCGTGTTCGCGCCCACTGATGCACTCGATGTCCAGCTTCGAAGAAGCTTCTCCGTCCGGAGATTCCTCGCGGACGACGAGTTCGTTGATCGGACCAGAAACCAGTTCTCAGTATAGCTCAACGAGGGATTCACGGTCACATACTTGAGCATCTTCTGAGGCGAGCTGACGGACATATTGTGTGTCGATTTGGCATATTCCGTACGAAGGAAATGATCGCCGCTCTTCTGTTTGGATGCGTAGTTCCGGAAGTCCGAGCTTTGCGAAATCCGAGTGTTGCGATACCAGCTCTGGCGAGTCGTGTCCCCTCTTTCCGCAGTTCCGAAGATCGCTCTCGACCCGAGAGAGAACGTCACTGCCGGAAGTGTCAGCGTGCTCGACTCGTCATCGAGATTCCTGGTACTTTGTATGACAGCGGTCAGATAGGTCTGCTCCCAGCGCTTCGAAAAATTGAGCTGACTCCGCAGGTTACGGTTAAGGCGCTCATTGACGTCATTCGACGTTTCTGTCGTGTAACTCTTGTCCGACACGAATGAACCCGAACCAGCGAGTGAGGCTGTCGGCGACAGCGTATGTGAATGGTTCGCTGACAGCGACCACCTGTTCGCAATCGTCCTCCCGAAGTAGTTGGTTCTTGAATCGCGGGCGTATGATCCTGACACCTGCCCGCTCATAACGTACCGCTTGGCATAGCTTGCCTTCGCATCGAATTTAAGTCCCACGTTCTCTCGAAGGTCCATGGAGGAGGCCAAATCCCAGTACTCCGATGCAGCCCAGTAATAACCGAGATTCTCCACATAGCGGCCGCCACGGTCCCAGCTTCCGATTCTGAAGGGCAGAAATCCAGAGTGGCGACCTTTCTTGATTGAGAAAACGAAATATGGGGCGTAAAACACCGGAATTCCTTCGATATACAGGACAAGCGGCCTCGCAATCACGCGATCATCATTAACGATCTTCATCCTGCTCGATCCGAAGTGAAAGTGCGGGACACTCATGTCGCACGTGGTATACCTGCCATGATCAACCAGCAGCATGTCTTCATCAACTTTCCGCACAACGTTGCCGTGGTAGTACGCCTTCTCAAGCTCCGTATCGCTCTTCCTGATCTTACCGCGCTTGGTATCCAGATTGTACGCCAGCTTCTCTCCGAGCATCTCCTCCGGTCCATCTCGCAGAACGACCGGCACGTACACGGAATCCGACCCTGATGTTCTGAGCGAGGAAGACGCACGGAGGTCATGCGTTGCGGTGTTGTACGTAATGGTGTCTGCCGTCAAAGTGATCGTCTTGTTGTTGACCGTGGCTGCGCCGAGCAGGTGGATTACGCGATCGTCTGTGTTGTATGCCAATCTCGACGACTGGTAAGACACGGTATCAAGATACACGACTTCTCCGGCCGAGTCCTCTCTCATCTGTGAGAAGAACTTGCCGATGCATGAGTTATTTATCTCGACATCTTGCAGTCCGCCTTGTCCGAAGTGAAGCAATATCGAGTCTCCCGAAGCTTCGTTCTTCCCTTCCGCTACTGTATCCTCCGGGGACGGAGTGTACCACGAATAGCTGTTACCCGCTGAGACTATCTCCCGCAGGACTTCGTTCTGCAGCGCGAAGCTGATCTTGCGCGCCTCAATCCTGCTTTCAGTGTAAAGCGAATCGGCTTCGCCCGTCGGCTTTCTGTACAGAGCCTTTCCGTTTCCAAACACTTGAATCTCATCCAGCAGCCTGTTCTTCAGAAGCACCCGCATCGTATCACCGTTCAGTTCATTGAGGTGCTGCTCCGCCTTCGGGTGTCCGAGCAGAACGATCAGATTCGAATCAGGGAAGAAATCGCAGAGCTCGCAGGTAGCAGTCATACCCCCTTTGACAATCCGAACATTGTTCACGGCTTTACCCCGTCTCGTCTCTGCCTGATAGTACAATGTGTCACCTGAGATCTCTATCATCGCCGCCGGATCATCATAATCTGCCGAGAGCATCGGCATCTGTGAAACTACAAGATCCCCACTGCTCCTGTCGTAGTCGACCATGTTTCCCCGAATTCTGACGTCCTCATTCTTGTCGACAAGCTCGCAATCCCCTTCTGCTTGAATTTCGTCGGTCAACTGGTCGTAAAGCAGGTGTTCCGAACTTAATTCGTGGATGGAGTCAGCGTAGCGGACCTCGCCCCAAAACTCCATCACACTTTCGCTCTGATACCAGACCGCTGTGTCACAAAACAGCTCCGCGCCTTTGTACTCAAGGCGGACATCATTGTAGTAATGGATCTCGAGTCTGTCGCCCTCCGAGAGAATAATGTCCGAATGCTCGGCATCGATCACGACTGGATTTCTGCCACTCACATCCTGCGCAGAGGCGGCGGAAAGTGAGAGAAACAACAAAGCGCTCAGCAACACGGTCTGCAACTTGCCCATGCGGTCGAGTTTACGAGGTCTGCCGAGCAGCCGCAAGTAAAATAGCGGTTGAGATGACTGATGATACTCCAAGCGTTATACATGCGGATGTAAGATCGGTTCGAACTCGAATGCCGGCAGATCTACTTGAGAAGTTCTCTTACGTGTGCAGCAACCGACCTACCGAGCGCTGGCAGGTCATATCCACCTTCAAGAACCGAAACCACTCTTCCTGAGCAACACCGGTCAGCGCAGCGAAGCACCATACGCGTCATCTCTGCGAAGCACTTTTCGCTGAGAGAAATCGCCGACAACGGATCATCAAGATGTGCGTCGAATCCGGCTGACACCAATATGAGGTTTGGTTTGAACTTCTCCATTTCGGGAATCCAAAACACCTCCAGAGCCGAAAGATACTCCTCGTCTCCGGCGCCTGCCGGAAGTGGGAAGTTCATCGTGTATCCGAGACCATTGCCTGCGCCCTTCTCAGCGGCCGCACCTGACCCAGGATAGTGAGGGTATTGATGAATGCTTGTGTAATGTACTGAGTTGTCCGACAGGAATGAATTCTGCGTTCCGTTTCCGTGGTGAACATCCCAGTCCAGAATCGCGACTTTCTCCAGTCCAAGATGGGCTCTCGCGGTAGCTGCGCCAATCGCTACGTTATTGAAAAGACAGAACCCCATCGCCCTGTCTCGCTCGGCATGATGCCCCGGCGGTCGAACCGCGCAAAAGGCAGAGTCGAGCGTCCCTTCGATCAATTTGCGTATAGCTGTCGTGACTGCGCCAGCCGCGAGCCGAGCAACCGCGTACGACTCGGCCGCAACGTATGTGTCCGGATCAAGACGGTGCACGCCCGTCGCGCAGGCTGCCTCCACTTCCGACACATACGACGAGGAGTGGATTAGATGCAATTCCGAGTCTGTCACTCGCTCGGGAGCAACGTGTTCGAGCTTGTCCCATAGCTTCTCGCGCTTCAGCGAATCGACAATGGAGGTGAGTCGCTCCGGTCCCTCTGGGTGCCGGTCAGGCGGAACGTGCCTGAGAAACGCGTCGTCGTAGACGAGGCCTACTCTCTTGCGCATTCCAATCTCAAGATTGAGTGTATCAACATTGCGTCGTCAATATACGCCAAATCGCGTGAAGGTGTCAAGGAGAGCAAATAAGTGCGGTTACTGCGACAGCGTCTCGATCCATACTGCGGTAATGAACACCTACTCATGTCTTTGATGCAAGGCGCCAACTGCAATTGGCAGCGCGAATCGGCGGTCACGCAGCTGTCGACCGTTTTCACTTCGATGCTTTAGATGAATCGGCGGATGGATCGGAATTGCTGTCGTAACGGGTGGCCATGACCTTGTCGAAATCCATTACGAATTTCGTCGGGCCCATGGAATCAATGATCTCGCGGTATATCAGGCCGAAATAGACTTTGACTCCAGCGTACACTTTGCTCTCGGCTATTATCACAGCATTCTGAATTTCTTTCAGCTTTGCCTGAAGAGACTCCCGGGTAGACTCAAGCTCCTGAAGCTTCGTGGGCACTTCCTTTTTGAACTCTTCCAGCTTCGTGAGCACTGCCTGCCTCTCCGGAGTCAACTTGCCGGACATCTCCATTTTGTAGAGGGCTGTCAAACCCTCTTTGACTCGCACGTTGTCTTCTCCGATTCTTATCAGCTCAGCGTGGTTCTCCTTCAGCCTCTTAATCGTATCCACGTCATAAGCTACTCTCAGATTCGTCGTGGCGCCTCCGTCAGAGCCGAGTATAGGGGCACGAATGAGAAACCTCGATGCCGCTTCACCTCCCACTATCTTGCCCTTCGAGCCCTTGACGACGATTCCGCTCTTGCCGTACAACTTGCTATTGAGCACCTCTCCTCCGACCGTCAGCGTGCCTTCGCACTCGACAGTCTGTCCTTCGATCCACTTGAGAGTTACGTCGCCTTTCGCCCGGATTCTCCCTGCTCCGCTACCGAAGAAGCCGCCTTTGACAATGACGTTGCCTTCACACTCGATCTCAGCATCTTCCACGTGCCCGCTGATCTCAAGATCGCCCTTCACAACAACCTTGAATCCGCTCTTGACTTCACGCGCGATCTTCAGTGACCCATTGCATTCAATATTGCCCGTGGAGGCATCTATACTGCCGGATATCGTTCGGACAGAGTGCACGTTTACAACGCCACTCGCATAGACGATCGACCCTTCGATCTCGGATGTCAGTTCGAGTCCGTCAGCTGAAACCGCAGTATTGGCACCCTTGGGCAGCTTCTTGTCCTTCCCCGGCGTAGATGGAATCTGTGCGCCAAACACCGACATTCCAGGTGATCCGCTGGTCGGGGGAGTTTTCCTGACAAGTACTTGACCGGCTGATGAATTCTGAATGTAGTTCAGATCACGATAATCGATGCGCCCATCGCCATCCTCCCTTGGAGACTTCTTCGGCGAGGTGTCGAACAGAAATTCAATTAGGGCGTCATCTCCTGCAACAGGCGCCGCTCCGGAAGCCACGAGCGTTGTGACATCATACTGCTGACTGTCGACTATCCGCTGAATCTCCTCCTCGAGCAAACCATGGACGATACCGGCCTTGTTCAGCTCGCCGACAATCTCATCCTTCGCGACAAACCTGTCGCCGAGCTCAACTTGAACAAGGGTCAAGTGCGCACTTAACTGATCGGAGGACACGCCGATCGCGAAGCCCGGACGGCTCTTGATCGGCTTGGCAGTTTGAGTGGGATTCGCCATCAATCACCGTTCAGTCATGTTATCTCTGCGCCGAGTGTTCTTGCTGGAGACCGCCCGCCAGTACGCACGTTCGATTACCATGCTGATTTCGAAGCTCTTGAATGGCTTGGTAATGTAGTCATCAGCGCCGAGAAGAAGCGCGTCCTTCACGGAGTATGCGTCAGCATACCCGGTCATCATGATGACTCCTACGTCAGGCTTCACGGCCTTGATCGCCTTCAACAGCTCGAAGCCATCCATCTCAGGCATCTTGATGTCCGACACCATGATGTCGACGTGATTTGCCTCCAGGATCCGCAGAGCGTCTGCTCCGCCGGGGGCCAATAAGACTTCGTACCCTTCCTTCCTGAGTATCTTCTCTAACAAGCTCCTCAGGATCTCCTCATCATCGACTACCAGGATCGTCAGTTTCTCGTCCACTGCAACTCCCACATGAATACTTGATGACTTACGCGCCCCTCTATACCATTATCGACACATCAGATCAAAGCTGAAGCGACTTAATGGCTTGCCCCTTCCCTGTTCCAGATTTGGTCTCCGCGCCGATCAACGCCAAGACCCTGTCAACGTCAGCAAAAGACATTTCTATTCCGGCCTCCGCGAACAACCGAGAGCAATGCACAGCGGCATCTCGTCGCTCAGCGGTACAACAGATCGTCCCGCCATTTCCGATGACGGCGGACATACCCTTGACCAATCCGGGGCTTGGAACTTTTGTATCTCCGACCAAGACTATGCGGAGCGATTCTCGGTACGCTCCTGCAGCGGTCATTAGAAGAGCCGCAGGAAGTTCGTTGCCTTCTGCATTCGACCCGCAGCGCCTTGTCCTGAGTCGAGGAGGAGTCGACCCACCGTCCACCCGGGCGTCGCAATCATAAGCCACAACGTATGCTACTCCAGCAGACAGTGGCAGAGACCCACTCAAGTGTTTGAAGCAAAGCTGGGATGTTTTGTCCCAAGCATTCACCAGCCCGCCGATTGCATCAGACTCAAATGCTTGGCAGATAACGAGCGGGGTCGGAAATGTGTCCGGGAGCTGAGATACGATGGAGTGTACGACAGGAGGACCGCCCTCTGAGACTACTATTATCACAAGACCCTGACTTATTCCGTTCAGACTCAGTCCTTTCGCGATTCTCTTCCACTATTATCGGTACTTTCCCGGTTAGGCTGTAGCCGAGCATCGCGAATCTTGCAACACATGCAGAACTGAATTGCCGTTCAACAGTTTACGCAGGAATGGACCGAAAACACGGGCACCTGAGAACTCAGGAGCTCTGATTCTGCTCAGAACCCGCTGATCGTAACAACAGAACTATCTCCTGAGAACAGGAATGCACGGTTGATTCAATTTGGGCCAGTTCGCTTAGAAAATCTGAGGGATCCGAATTCTCTGCCGAAGCCCTGTCTGCCATGACTTTAAGAATCCGCGTTAGTCGATTAACCGTTTCCAGTGCGATGTTGACAAGATCGCTTATCTTCTTGCGAACGATCACGCGCTGGTCCCCAGTTATGTTCAGCCGCGCCGCGCTGATCGCCATGTTAAGAGCGGTCAGCCTGATTTCCTCGATCAGAGTCTCAACGGCTTCGCTCTCGACCGCGCAGTACGGATCGATTCTCACATTCTGCCTGTCCATCAAACTGCCGTCAGCTCCTTTATTTTGGTCTTCAACTCCGCCAAGTCTGACGACTTGATCACGTAGGCGTCGGCGAGCCAGGAGTTGAAATCCCTCTTATACGTGCTATACGCCGAGTTCAGTACAACCGGCATGTCTCGGCGTCTCTCCTTGATACTCGACAGAACGCTCAATCCGTCTTTGTCATCCATCTTGATGTCAAGCACTATCAGGTCAGGCGGATCGGTTTCCAGCAATTCCAGCGCTGTTTCTCCGGTTGAAGCCACGGCCACACTGTAACCTTCCGCGGTCAACTCAGCCTCGTAGAGCTTCCGAATATTCTCTTCGTCATCTACAACCATTATCTTGGCCGCCATACATCCACCTCATTTCTCGAATGCTACGTAAATTCTTGGCTGGTCATGTTGCATTTCGAATCCCAGCTCCCCGCCATTGAAGCCGATGGCTTCGTTCGCGAGCGACAATCTGAGGTCCGATGTGCCGGTCCGCCCGTGCACGAACCTCTGCATCAACCCAACCACTTCTCCCCGCGGTATCTTGTTTTCCATCGGAATCACCTCGATCTTGGGCCTCCCCTGCTCGCTCCTCACCAGAAGCCCCCAGCACGTTCCCGCAGGAGACAATTCGCCGAGCAGCTCAACGACCGTGTACAGTCCATGCAGCACCTGATCCTTGTGTGCATACACTGTTCTGACTCGCTCCGATGGTAGCAACCTGAAGTCTACTCCGAGCCGTGCGAGGCGTGGCTGTACTATGTCGGCCACGTCGGCTGCAAGCGCGTTAAGATCTATCTCTGTCTTCTCTTGCGAATAAGATTTCGAAAAATCAAGAAGCGCAGCGAGCTGATTTTCTATCCTGCGACACTCTTTCTGTATGATCTGAGATCGTTCCACAGCGGTTGCGGGGAGGTTCTCAGTTCGCGTCAGCAGGTTTGCGAACCCACCGATGATCGTTAGAGGGTTGCGAAGCTCATGGGCAATTCGATAGGTCATCTCACCCATCAGTGAGAGTTTCTCTATCTTAATGATCTCCTGTTGACTCTTCTCAAGTTGCCTGTTCGTCTTCTCCAGCTCCATTACATGAGACTGCAGGTTCTCGTAGAGCCGGGCGCGCTCTATGGCCATCGCCGTCTGGTTCGCGAACATCTGCAGCTGCTCCAGATCGGACTCCGATATCGGTCTGCCTGTGATCATGTTGTCTGCTGCGATAATCCCGAGTGTTCCGCCCTTTGAGTATAGCGGAGCAACTGCCAGATCGGTCGCGCCGAACAACCAGCCTGTCCGTGCCAACAGCGACGAGAGATACACGGCATCAGAAATCACCTCCGAACGTCTTTCGTGCAGAACGCCGAATATCAAGTCCGAAGGATCGACTTGTCGAAGCCTTACCTGTCTCACGGCTTGATCAATATCCAGATCATCGAGTCGGATGTTATTGCGATAACTTCCTATTATGCCCCGCAAGTCCATTCCGTCGTTGGGAATCGCTCCCCAAATCCTTCCGGCTTCTTCAGCGTTGCGTGGCCCGATAGCATGATGACCGGTGAGCTCACCCGTCGATTCATCAGTCATGAACAGGAAAGCTCGATTGAATCCGAGTCCTTCCCGCGCCGTCACCGCGATCAGGACAATCTTGAATATCTCGCCTGTCTTCAGCGTCCCACCCAATTGAGCGCTTACCTGCGACACTATCGAGAGCTCCGATTGGACTATGTTGAGGCGTTGTTCAAGATGCCATTCCTCAGTTGAGTCAAGCCAAGCGCAAAGGCAATTCTCGCGAGTCGAGCTGTCGTCCGGAATGAGCGGGACGAACGTGACCGAGGCGCGCTTGCGGTTTCCCGCCTTGTCAACGAATTCGGAGGACTCCAAGCAAGTCGAAGCGCCCGTTTCCATTGCTTTGCGCATCGATGCGCGTAATGGGAGCGAAGTTAAATCTTCCATCTCGGCCATTGTTGAGACTTTCGGCAGAGTGTTGTCAAATGACAGATACGTCCGGCACAGCTCGTTCATTAGCAACACGTCATTCTGCGCATCGACTAACATCGCGGGCAGCGGGAAGCACGCCAAATCAAGCTTGCAGCCTTTGACTGTTTGTTCCTGATGCTGACTTGGAACCGGATGTGCCGGTTGGAACACGGTTACCTTCTCCTGACGGCTTGCTCGATGTCAGTAGCTATCAAATCAGCGATCTCGTCTTCCATCTCGGCGAAACGGAGCCCAAGCTCCGGGTAGCTTTGAATCAGACCGGGATCATTCGGGTCATAGTCCATATATGAAATGATCGCAGGACCCTTCTTGGTCGATTCGTAGCGTCGTGTCTCCACAGTCTTGCCGCTAAAAGAATCAAGAACGAACATCCTGATACAGAGGACATACTTTCTGTGATGGCTCCTGAAGACATAGGGAATATACGTGCGAGCTGATTTCCGTATACCTGCCTCTTCAACTCGTAGCCAGACGAGATATCGAGAATTCGACGCAACAGCCATCTCTGTCATCAAATCGGGATCAAACCTGTCGGAGCCGAAGGCTGTGTTCTTTTGCAGAATGCTATCGCACAATTCGGGGCGAGCCAGATTCATCCGAGGATTGGAAACAAGTCTGTCATAGACCTTCTCTGTCAATGCGGACTGATGATAGAACGTCGCACACGACCGGAAACAGAATGCTACTGAGTTGTCCGAGATCGCCAACGCAGACGAACCGAGCAGAATCAGTACAGCTGCAATCGACAGAGCCCGCCCTGTCATTGATCATCCTCTTTCGCTGGTCTGCCGACCTTTCGGCTGAAGACGTACTTGTTGATCAAAGTCCGCACTTTCTCGTCGAAACTCGCGCAGGCAACCCCAAGAAGTTTCTGGCAGTCTTGGGGGCAGTTGTCTCTGATATCGTCCTCGCTGCAGAATTCCACGCCGAGCAGGTGTCGAGACTCCCCGTCGACTTCACACCTTTTGATCTTCCCGACGACTCCGGTGAGGCTATCGGTTCCGTTCATCTGAAAATCCATCACAACGAAGCTCTCCTCGGGCATCGATTCCTCGGATTCGAGGAGCAACCCGCCTGCTGAGACGTTCAAGACTTCGCCACGAAACGGAATCAGGCCCGGAGTGGGGTTATTGGGGGACGCCGGAACAAGCAGCTTGACCTCTACCGGCGATGTGATGTCGAGCCGAACATAACGTCGGCGCTGACTCTTGCCGCGGCGTTTGCTTTCGTCGGTGCGAACCTCCCATGCGTTCGTCTTTGATTTGGTTTTCACTTCCATTGTATCTCTCTCCGCTGATGAATTACTGATCATGAGGCGCTCTGCTTGGCCTCTTCCAGATTGAGTTTTCCCTGCTCGACAGCCATCTCGAGGACCTTCTGTGCCAGAGCCGTACGCGATTTGTCACCTTTGTATTGGAAAATGAACTCCTGTGCGCTTCGAATCGTGCTGTTGAAGTACTTCTTGGCCTCGTCGTTTCTTCCAAGCCTCCTGCTCAACTCAGCGAGCAGGTATTCCACTTGTATCTTCTGATTTCCCTCGCTTACCTCGTGCCCGCCCTCATAGCCCGCTTTGTAGAATTGTAGCGCGAGCCTTATCGCTTCGTGTTCCCCTACGGGCGTCAGACTCCACCTCGTACGGAGATCTTTGAGGAAATCGCGGTACGAGCTGCGGTCGAAGAATGCCGCCGAGAAGACATCTTCATCTCCGTTGCACGACAGGCTTTCGCTGCTTAGCTGAAATACGCGTTTAAGTTCTTCGACGGCAGACTCCATCTTCTCATTGGCGCCCGCGGCGAAAAGCATGGCCTGACCGTATCCGTCTCTCAAGGTGGTAGCTATTTGTTCTGTTGTGAAGCTGGTGTCGTCCAGATGACTTTTGATTGATGTTTGAAGTCTCAGTTGAACCTCGTCCAGCCGCTTGTAGACTGTTCCCAGCTCACCGATTCTACTCTCCAGTTCGTTGAGATATCCGAGTTGTGCTGAATGAAGACCGTCACCCGACGAAGCAGACTCGCGGAACAACCACGCCACCCGTATGAAGTATCGGGCTACGTCGAGATTGGACGGTCTGTCAAGCAGAAGCTCGTCATAAATGCCGAGCAGCAGTTTGTTGATTGCTGTCTGTAACGGGTATCGCTGCGAATCGAGAGAAAGGCCCAAAGTCCGAATGGCGCTGCGATCCTGGGCAAGGTGAATCGTATGGCTTTCTTTGAGTGTCTTCAGCCGGAAATTCTTGAACGCAGTATCGTTCTTCCAATCCTTGAACTTGCCAGTGTATTCTCTTGTGAAATAACAGTTTGCACACGTGGCCATAAAGAACAGGATTGGGTTGTACTTCTGGTATTTCGGGTTCTTCCATTTGATGTTGATAGGCCTGAAGTCTGAATCTCGCCCGCCTTCTTCGTATGCGCCGACCTTAATCGTCTCATACTCATTAATGGCCCTGCACACCGGACACTCGACTTTCTGCAGGAACAGAGGTGAATCAGTACTCATAAGCACATCCTTTTGCTTCGCGGGTTACCGTTGCGCCATATGGCCGATGCTTTCCATCAACTCCCGCTCTGCACGCGTGAGTTTGACAGGCACATCCTGATCAGGCCTGAATCTGATCCGATTCTGACCGAAGTCAGCGCTTCTTGAAACCGTGGCTGAACGCGGCATAAGGTCCGCTGCAGAAGGCATGATAGCAGTGGCTTCCACAAGCGATTCTTCGAACTTCCTGCTCGCGGAAGGCAGTGCAGAGTGGCTCTCGCGCCCTGCAGACCCATCCCGTAGGATTACAAATACGACTGCAATTGCAGCGACGGTTGCGAAGAAGACACCGTTAAGTGCGATATCCAATATCTGGTATGTGCTCATTCTTCTCCCTCACGCTTTGAGGTCGAGATGACCTTCATTCTCGTCCTTCCCATGTTCATCTTGCTTCTTTTTCTTCTTCTGCTTCTCTTGCTGCGGATTGTCACGATGAAGCACCACTTCATCAGTCTTTGGCGCCGGAGCAGCCTGCTCGCGTTTTTGCACGTGCTTGGTGTCGAGTTGTAGGGCGAACTGGCGCTGGTCCATCTCGGGAGCAGCCTTCTGCAGTTGATTCACACGTTCCGTCAACTGCGTCTTGGCTATGTTATCCGCCATGTCGATTGGCCGCACCATATCAACCACCTCTTCATTGATTAGAGGCCGAACTTCTCCCTTACCATTCCGCGAAGCTTCAAGATCGATTTCGTATGAATCTGCGACACTCGAGACTCCGAAATCTGCATCACTTCACCGATTTCCTTAAGGGTCAGCTCCTCGTAGTAGTAAAGGGCTATAACAAGCTTTTCCTGTTCACTCAGGTTCGAAATCGCAACAACGAGATAGGCGCGCAACTCATCCTTCTCTATCATCGAGATGACGCTGTCGTTGGAACGGTCTTCGACAGTCTCTACCCGGGGAATCTGTCGGTTGTCTTCCTCGCCATAGATCATCTCGTCAAGCGAGAGGACTGTCGTCCCCGATACATCATCCAATGCATCGTGCAACTCAGGCAGAGAGATATCCAGGCACTTCGCCAGCTCGTCGTTCGTCGGCGTGCGACCGAGTACATTCTCGAGCTTAACGAGCGCACGCTCGATTTCACGCGATTTGGCTCGGGTTGACCGCGGAACCCAATCCAGAGCCCTGAGCTCGTCGAGAATCGCACCCCTGATACGAGGGACTGCGTAAGTCTCGAACTTGACGCCCCGCGTCGGATCGAAGTTGCTGAAAGCTTCGATCAACCCGATTACTCCCGTGTTGACCAGGTCTGACAGCTCGACCGACTTCGGAAACCCCATTGCCATACGACCGGCCACATTCTTGACAAGAGGCAGGTAGGTGGTCAGAAGTTGTTGTCTGGCGTCCGGATCGCCCGTGAGACGATACGTTGCCCAGATTTCCTCCTTGGCCTTCATAGAGAGTCCTTCCTTGCTGTTTCAGGTTTGAGCTCCACCCTGGCAGTCCTGCCGGATGCCACTTTAGGAGTATCGACATCTATCAATCTGTTGTTTAGCTTCTTTACAAACTCATCGGCGCCCCAATGACTGTCGGCCCATAGACTTAAGTCTTTCGGGACGCATTCGGTCACTATTCGGCAGACGCTCCGAATGCCTGCCCGCCATCTTTCCTCGACGCCTGCTGAGCCGCCAGACTGCCCAAGCACCTGTCTCAGACTTGAGTCCTCCAGCTCGCAGATGTGAGCGGTCGCAGGCAATTCATAGCCAAGGAATTTCTGCATCATTTGTCGGACATTCTCCGCCGTTCGCCTGCCTTCGGATTCCGACTCCGCTCTGTTCACTACGAGTCCAACTCTCGCCGACCGGTCTTCGCTTATCAGGTACTTGGCGACAGCGTATGAGTCCGCTATAGCTGAGACTTCTGTCGTCGTCACCAGAATGACGACATCCGTCAGGCGAGTAAGCGTAGTCACCTTGCTCGAAATACCTGCTCCGCTGTCGAAGACGATCAGGCTAAACCGCTCTTTCAGCCACGCGAGCATCTGTCGGACCTGCTGCATGCTCAGGTCGACGTCCCAATCGACATCGGCAAATCCGCTTCTCGCCCCAACCATCCAGAGGTTCTCTTCCAGGCTGAGGACGGCATCTTCCGGTTTGCAGCGGGAAGAAAGCACGTCTTCGATCGTGAATGACGGTCGCCTGTCAACGAGTATGTGGAGGTTACCCAGTCCAAGATCTGCGTCAACGAGCAGCGTTCTGATGCCATGTGACGCTTGTTCTCTTGCAAGCGACAACGCGATGATGCTCTTTCCTACGCCACCCTTGCCGGAGGTGATAGCAACTGAAAGCGGGCGGGCGACTGCCGCAAGCTGAGTTCTCAGATCAGTATGCGGACTCATGATGTCGCTCCACTGAGTCCGGTTACTGAGTCAGCCAACCAGCGAACGTCCGCCGGAATCAAATCGGATAGCGATGTTCTCCCCCGCGAGAAGAACGAGTATCTTGCGCACGAAAGCGCCGCAAGATTCACGGCAGCGCCGAAACGCCTTGTCTGGTCTACGAATGTCAACACCACAGACGTAACACCGATTGGCTTGAAGAAACTGTACCACGCGATCATGTCCTCGTCGCTGCAGTAGGCCGGAAGCACCACGTAAACTTCGTCGATCGCAAAGTCGGCGAGTCTTCCTTTGACTACTGCAAGTTCGTCTGCGTTACCGATGGGAACTCCCGACGTATCGATCAACCTCACACCGGACGATTCGTCCGATTCCGGCGCGACGCCGCTGTAACACGGGACGCGCAGAATGTCGGCAAAGCGTTCCATCTCGCCGGCCGCGCTTGACTTGAAGTCATCAAGCGTGATTAATGTCGCTCTGGTCCTTTTCTTCGCGACGAAATACGTGGCAAGTTTGGCAGCCAGTGCGCTCTTGCCGCATCCGGGAGGGCCAACTAAGGCAATGCAAGTCGGGCGACCCGCAAGCAGCTTCGGTTCGGCAGGTTCAGGGCAGCGCCGTGCCAGTTCTTCGGCAGCCGCCTTTGTCAAGCCACTCATGTCTGACAGGTTTGCGCCCGATTCCGTAACTGCCGCAAGGATGCTATTCGCAAGTCCGTCGTCCAGACCCTGACTGATCATGTATGCCAGGACGGGATTAGACTGCGAGTCTGCGCCCGAACCGGACGGCGGTTTCTTTCCCATAGACATCAGATGCCGAACATCTCTTCGCAGCTCGCACAGTATGTCGTTGATTGCTTGCAGATTCGCCTCGCCGATCGCCGGTGATGCCTCACGCTTCCGCGACGATTCAGACTTCATCGGAATCGAGCCGTCGTCAACGCATGCGGTGACCTGGAACACCCGTTTGCGCGAACCGCGAAAGCGATCTTTCGCATCGAGCGGAGTCGTTTTGAGTATCACGGCATCTGAACCGAGCTCCTTCTTCACCATTCCGAGAGCTTCCGACACCGTTTCCGCCTGGAAATTCTTAATTCGCATTCTCTTCCAATCCTATCATGGCTACTGAATAGACTTCCACTTCAGGGACAATCTCGTTGTATGAAAGCACCCACACCGAAGGCTTCACTGAAGCCACAAGCCTCCTGAGCGCCAGCCGAACGTTCGCAGGCACGAGCAGAATCGGCGTTTCGCCTATGCTCGCAAGACGCTGCGACTCCACCGTTACCTTCTGAATCAGCTTGTCTGAGATTTCCGGAGGCAGAATCAGTGCAAATCCCGTGCGTTGAGCCTGGACCGAGTCGGAAAGGAGCTTCTCCAGTTGGGGATCCAATGTCAACACGTTGAGTCTGCCCTCGGAGTTCACGAGCACGTTTGAAATCGTTCTCCGCAGTGAGAATCTGCAGAATTCGCTCAATACGTCCGGGTCCTTTGCGTTCTCGCCGTAGTCTGCAATCGTTTCGAGTATTGTTTGCATATCTCTGATCGGCGCTCGTTCTGATAGGAGATTTTGTAGAACCTTATGGAGTACACCCAACGAGGCAATCTCCGGTATGACACCCGTGACTGCTGCAGGCGAGTCCTTCTTGATTCCATCGACCAGGTTCTGCACGTCCTGACGCGTCAGGATTTCCGATGCGTGATTCTTGATGACTTCGGCGATGTGCGTCGCTATCACTGCTGCAGGCTCCACGACCGTGTAGCCCTTCATCTCCGCCACTTCCTTGAGATTGGAGATGATCCAGATAGCCGACAGCCCGAAAGCGGGATCCTTGGTCCTGAATCCTTCTAAATCTTCCTCGAGATTTCCGGGATTTATGGCGAGCAGGTGATCTATCATCAGGTCGTACGTTGCGACAGTTACGCCTTTGACTTTCACTTCGTACTTGTTGGGTTTCAATTGCACGTTATCCCGAATTCGAATCGGCGGAACGACTATGCCGATGTCCTGGGCGAGCTGTTTGCGGATCATAGCAACCCGTGACAGCAAGTCGCCGCCCTGCTGAACATCGACCAGCGGAATCAACCCGTATCCGATCTCCAATTCGAGAGTGTCAAGGCGCAAGTAGTCTACGGCCTGAGCCTCCGGTGTCTTTTCATCGGCAGGCCGCTGAACCTCAGTCTCGCTCTTGGCCCTCTCCTGGGCTGCTTTCTGCGCGCGATTCATGGTCATTCCGGTAATGCCCGCGAGCACGCCGAGAATTCCGAACGGTATTGTCGGGAGCCCCGGCATGAGTGCGAACAGAAAGAGAATTCCTGACGAGACGAGGATCGCCCGAGGACGATTGCTGAGCTGACGAGTCATATCAGCGCCGAGATTCGTGTCCGCAGCAGCGCGCGTCACGAGTAGTCCCGATGCTGTCGAGATGATTAGCGCGGGAATCTGAGTGACAAGACCGTCACCAACTGAGAGCAGCGTGTAGGTAGTCAGAGCTTCGCTCAGAGGCATTCCTCTCTGCAACGCTCCGATTACGAATCCGCCGATCACGTTGATAGCAGTGATCAGAATGCCCGCGATTGCATCGCCTCGAACGAACTTCGAAGCGCCGTCCATTGCTCCGTAAAAATCAGCCTCGCGCGCAATCGTCTCACGCCGTTTACGTGCGTCCGCCTCCGAGATCAACCCGGCGTTCAGATCAGCATCAATCGCCATCTGCTTACCCGGCATCGCATCAAGAGTGAATCTCGCGGCAACTTCCGAGATTCTGCCCGCGCCCTTGGTTATTACCACGAACTGGATCACTACCAGGATCAGGAATATGATGAAACCTACTACGTAGTTGCCTTTTACCACGAAATTGCCGAACGCGTTGATAACTTCTCCCGCGTACCCTTCACCGAGAATCAGCCGTGTCGACGCCACGTTAAGCGCGAGCCTGAATAGCGTGATGATGAGCAGCAAGCCCGGAAACACTGATAGTTCAAGCGGGCGCGTGATATAAAGTGTCGTGAGGAGTATGACTATCGAAAATGAGATGTTGAAAGCAAGTAGCACGTCGAGCAACGGCGCGGGCACCGGAATGATAAGCACGAACAAGATGCCGACCACGGCGAACGCCATGACGATGTCGGCCTGTCTCCCGAATCTACCGAGCGCTACCGGTTCGTTAGCCATTAGTGTTTACCCTTCAAGCGGTAGACGTACGCCAGCACTTCCGCAACGGCGCGGAACAAGCTCGACGGAATCTCTGTCCCGATTTCGCAGGCTTTGAACAGCGCCTGCGCGAGAGGTTTGTTTTCGACAATTGGAATCTCGTGTTCCGCTGCTATTTCTTTGATTCGCTCGGCCACTAATCGTTGTCCTTTTGCAATCACAGTCGGCGCTGACATCGTCTCGACATCGTAACGCAAGGCAATCGCTATGTGGGTCGGGTTGGTCACAACCACGTCAGCCTTCGGCACATCACCCATCATCCTGCTGAATGCAGCCTGGCGCTGAATCTGACGGATTCTCGCTTTGATCGCTGGATCGCCTTCGGTGTTCTTCATTTCTTCTTTGATTTCCTGCCTGGACATGCGGAGAGATTTCTCATAGTCCCACTTCTGATAGGCGTAGTCGATAATGGACAGAACTGCGAGTATCAAACAGCACTTAATCGCTACTCTGAACATGGCAGCGCCGGAGAAACTCAGTATCTGGGGAACGCTCATATCAGCAAGCGCCGGAACGGATTTCATCTCCGACATCACTGCGTAGTATCCGACCACTCCTATAAGCGCGAGCTTGAGAATGTCCTTTGCGAGTTCGTATACGGTTCGGGTGGAGATGAGCTTTTGAATTCCCTTCGCGAAGTTCAATTTGTCGAGATTCGGCTCAAGGGGCTTTGCCGTGAATATCAGCCCGACTTGCGCGAGATTAACGCCAAGTCCGACGATCGCAACGACGAGCACGATTGGTCCTGTCGCCAGTGCGAAGGTCGTCATCGCGTGAGTGAAGTACGTCGTGAAACTCGTTGCCGAAACCGCGTGCTGAGCCGCACTTTCGAAAATCCACACCGAGAACTCACCGAGACGGTTGATTGTCGATGGCATAACGAAATACATGGCCGTTACGCCGCAAAACAGAATCAGCATCGAGGACAACTCCTGGGAGCGGGCCACTTTGCCTTCGCGCCTGGCCTCTTCCCGCCGTCGCGGTGTTGCTTGTTCGGTTCTCTCTTGCGCCGGCTGTTCAGCCACAGGTTACCTCGCAATTGCCACGATCAAGCTGCTCAGGGAATCCTGCAGCTTTGCGATCGCGTTCTGGAAGACATATGAGAAATGCGGGAGCGTCATTCCCATGACGAGCAATCCCAGCACTATTTTCAGCGGAATGCCGACAATGAAAATGTTCATCTGCGGAACCGTTCTCGATAGAATGCCGAGGGCGCAGTCGGTCAGAAGCAACGCCAGCATTACAGGAGCAGCGATCTTGACTGCTATCACGAAAACACCCGAAGACAGCCGAATCATCTCGTCCGCGCTCTGAAACTGGAGCTGCACCGTTGTCATGGGAACCAGCCTGAAACTGTCCACGAATCCCGAAAGCACTGCATGATGCCCGTTCATCATCAGGAACAGCAGTGTGGCAAGGAGGAACTGGAATTCCCCAATCAGTGAGACACTCTCCGAGGTCGTCGGATCGATTACGTTCACAATCGCAAACCCGACCTGAAATCCGATTATTCCCCCTGCGAATTGGACTCCCATGAACACGAGATGAAACATGAACCCGATGAGCGCCCCGAGAAGGAACTCCGATCCTCCTACCGCGAGCAAGCCGGTGAGGCTCGACGGCGAGGCATACCCTGCAGGCTTGACGAACGGAAACACCAGAATCGCCAGCACAACGGAGAATGCAAACTTCACTTGGAGAGGAAGAGCGTTGTGGCTCAGCACCGGCGCCGTCGCAATCAGCCCAGCTGATCGAAAAAGACTCAGCAGAAACAGCTCGATCTGAATCTGCGATATATCCAGAACCGAGATCATGCTCTCCGCTTTCGCTTTCCTTGGTCACTGTTTCCTCCCATGCATGAATCACCTTCGCAAAGCATGTGCCCGCACCCCACACCTATGCTAACAAGCGATAATGCAGCGACTTACACTCTTCGAGTCGGGGCATTCCACGCTGATTCAATCGGAATCGCGGAAGAATTTTCCGAGGGCAGGAAATCTTTTCGAACAGATTGGGAGACAGCGGACTAACTACGGGACGCGACAAGCATCCCCGGGGTTATCCTATCAAGGTCGGAATCGATTCAAAGAGCCGAGTCGTGAAGTCGGTGATGATAGATATCATCCACGGAAGGAAGAGGATCAGCGCAAACGCTACCGCAACGATCTTTGGAATGAAGGTCAAGGTCATCTCATGGACTTGGGTCACTGCTTGAAAGATCGAGATCGCCAGACCTACCACGAGCCCGAAGACAAGCATTGGACCTGAGACCAGTAGCACAAGCGTTATCGCCTCGCGACCGAGACCGAGCACGTACTCAGTTGTCATACGCCATGCCCTTACACATAGAAACTCGAGACGAGTGATTTGACCAACAGATACCATCCATCGACAAGCACAAACAGGAGAATCTTAAATGGGAGAGCCACCATAACCGGAGGCAGCATCATCATACCCATTGACATGAGCACTGAAGCCACAACCATGTCTATGATTAGAAATGGTATGAACACGATGAACGAAATCTGAAAGGCGATCCTCAATTCGGAAATTATGAACGCCGGTATGAGAACGTGAATGGGGAGATCGTCAGGACCTTTTGGACGTTCCGAACCTGCGAACTTGACAAACAGAGCTATGTCTTTTTCCTGAGTCTGCTTAAGCATAAACTCCCGCAGCGGTTTAACCGCTCTCTCGTAAGTCTCAGACTGCGATATTTTCCCGTCGAGATACGGTTTGATAGCATCCCGGTGGATTACGTTGGCTACAGGCGCCATGATGAAGATCGTAAGGATCAATGCAAGCCCGACTATTAACTGCGAGGGTGGCATCTGCTGAGTCCCCATCGCCTGCCTGACGAACGAAAGCACGACCACAATCCTCGTGAACGATGTGAGCATCATCACGATCGAAGGCGCGAGCGTTAGAATCGTCATTAGCAGCACGATCTGGAGCGTAACGGAAAGGTCCTTCGGGTTGTTTGATTGTCCGACTTCGACTGAGATCTTGGGCAGACCCTGTGCCATGACGGACGAAGATGTCAGGCAGAGAAGCAGGACGGTTAGCCCCGACACAACGAGGGCGGTGTGAAAACTCTTCTGAATCATAATCCGACCGCCTACATCTTTGACGCAATTGATGACAGGTGCGCCTTTGCCTGCTGGAAGTAGTTCTTGAATGAGGCTCCGGAGCCCTTCTTCGCGTCGGGAGCATGCGCAGGAAACTCCTGATCACTGACGTCGGCCACGAGGTTGATGCCGTTTTCGGAGACACCCACCAGCAGCATCTTCTTCCCTACTCGCATCAAACAAACGAACTTCTTCGGTGAGAAGTAGCTTCGCTCCAGTAGTTCAAGCGATCCCCTTGAGCCGAACACGCCCGATCTCTGGAGGCTCAGCTTTCGGAGGAGAATCATGGAGACATAAATCAGTCCAATGATCACCACAACCGCGAGCGCCAGTTTAAGCATCGCCGGCCAGAGCCCGTCTGATACTGACGGCACACCGACCGCCTTTGTGGAATCTTGCGCCAGCAGGGGCCCTGCAACAGGTATGGCAGCAATCACCGCTCCGATCGAAAGGACTTGCCTCATCTATTCCGCCAGACTCTTGAGCCGTTCTTCCGGAGAGATGAGCGTTGTCACCCGGAGACCGAAGTTCTCGTCAATAACCACGACTTCGCCTTTGGCCACGATCTTGTTGTTGACCAGAAGATCCACCGGCTCACCCGCCAACTTGTTGAGCTCGACGACCGACCCCGGACCGAGATTCAGAATCTCCTGAATAGTCATCGAGGTCCTTCCAAGTTCGATCGAAATGGGGAGGTTCACGTCAAGCAGGAGATCCAGATTCTGCGGTTCACTGGACTTATGGCTCGATGTCAACTGCTGGAAGTCCGCGTGGCGCGCCTCAGGCATGTCACCGAATGCCGAAGAGCCGAACAGGTCCGGCCGATCGGGAGTCGCACTTTCGCTTCCAGGACTTTCCATCTTCGCGAGTTCCTGAAGCATCAGCTTCTCCGCGTCATCTTCCGCCATGTCCGATGCATTAGTTCGTAGACTGGATTCCTTACGTGCTGATTCCTCATCCGCCATCGCGTTCACTCCCTCGGGTTGTACGTCGCCAATGCTGTCGGCCGCATCCATGCTCTGCTCGTCTGATTGCTCTGAATCCTGGCGCTCTGCGACACCGCCTCCTCCCGCCACATTGTCGAGGCTTTCATCAGGCGGCAATGCTTCTTCAGCCATATCAGACTCCTATTCCGTATAAATCCCGGCTATCTCGCATGCCCGGAACTTGGTGTGAAGTCCCGGTTTAGCGATAAACTTGCCGCGTCCATTCACCTTCACCTCTATCGGGTCATTAACTTTGCGATCGATCACGATTATGTCGCCAATCTGAAGCCGCATAAAATCTCGCAGAGTAAGAATAGTCTCGCCGAGATTCGCGGTGATCTTCATCTCCACTTTCCTGATGCTATCCTGGATTCGCTTTGCATCGTCGTCCCTCTTGCCTTTCTTTGTGGCGTCAGTCCATTGCTGAAGTGACAGCTTGTCCACCAAAGGTTCCAGGGTGACGTACGGATAGCATATCGTGAGCAGCCCTGACGAGCCCAACATTTTCAATTGAAACGAGATAACTATGACCGTTTCCCCGGGAGGAATTATCTGCACGAACTGAGGGTTGGTCTCAAAACCCACCTGCTTAAATTCCAGGGTCTCGATATGCGACCAAGCCAAGCCAAGCTCCTCAAAGACTTTATTAGCGATCTTTGTCATCACGCTCTTCTCGATACCGGTCAATTCACGGTCTGTCTCCAGTATCTTTCCGACTCCGCCGAACATTCGGTCAATGAATAGAAAGCAGAGAGTCGGATTGAAGTCGATGATGCTCGCTCCGTTGAGTGGATCAATATCCACCGTGTACGTACAGCTTGGATTCGCCAGCGACATCAGGAATTCGGAGTAGGTTATTTGGTCGACGGAGACAAGATGAATATCAACCATCGCCCTCGTGATCGTTGAAAGAGATGAACCGAGATGTCCCGCAAAATTGTCGTGGATATTCTCGATGTTGCGGATCTGGTCCTTGGAGACTCTGTTTGGATGCTTGAAGTCATACGCGACAACAGACCGAAATGATTCGTCCTGTTCCGCGAATTGCTCGTCGACGTCCTCGCCTGAGGACACCGTGTTAAGCAGTGCATCAATTTCATCCTGCGAGAGAATCTTGGCCATCTGCGCTGATACCTCTACTGTAGCACGAAATCCTTAAAGTACACGGCCTTCGCCGCTACCGGTTCCGTCAGCTTGTTCACTCTGCTCAGTATCTGACGCCTCAGTGGTTCTCGGAGCCTTGCGTCCGCCAGTTCGTCAACCGTCCTGGCCGAGAGAATCGTGATGAGCGCATCGCGGATTTTCACTTCCTTGGATTCAAACGCTCTCACATCCTCATGACTGCCCATCTCGAATGCGACCGAACAGGACAAAAAACGCGATCCCACGGTACTGGCTGGGTTGACAATCACCTGCTCAATTTCGTACAGAAAGTCGCCGCCGCCTTCGCCTTCACCGTGACCGCCTTCTTCAGCCTTCTCTTCGGTCTTGGCCGCCTGCTCTTCAGCTTGAGCTGGAGCCGGATCCTGATGCGCGAGCATCGGTTTGAGTACTTTTGTCGTGACAATGAAGGCGAGAAGCACTGCAACCAGCCCGACAGCAGCTATTACAGCAGCCTTAGTGACTATTCCGGTCAGATTCGCACCAGCCCCCGAGAGATGCACAGAGCGCTTCTTCTCCTCGACCGCCGGCTTTTCAGCTTCTTTGACAGCATCTGCCATCTGTCGTTCCTACCTTTCCCCCCTCGCCGCGTTTTCCGGCGCGAGTCCTGTCGCGAGACGCCTAAATCTCGCGACTTTGTCGATCACTTCGTCGATCGACTCCTTCACCATAATCTTCTTGCCGGTCGTTAGGCTTATGATAGTGTCTGGAATCGCTTCTACGAACTCGATGAGATCTGCGTTAATCACGAGTTGAGCGTCGTTAAGCCTTGTGACCTTGATCATAATTACCTCTTGAGATTGACCAGCTCGTCGAGCATGCTGTCTGAAGTTGTGATGATCCTCGCATTGGCCTGAAATCCTCTCTGCGCGATGATCATTCCTGTGAATTCTTCCGCGAGATCGACGTTGGAAGCTTCAAGCGCGCCGGATGAAATCGTCGAAGCGATTGTACCTCCTGCGAAGTCGATATATGCCTCGCCCGAGTTCGCAGTCTCTTCGAAAATCGATTTGCCTGCTTTGCTTAGTCCCTGGTCGTTGTTGAATTTCGCAAGGACGAGCTGCGCAAGCGTTCTCGTCACGCCGTTCGTGAAGATGCCGAGAATCTTGCCGGTCGGATCGATTGATATCTTGTCGAGCACTCCAAGTCCGTAACCGTCCTGGCTTTTTACCGCAGCCGTCGACGTCGCCGCGAATCCGGTCAGACCGTTGAATCCGCCCGAAGAACCTGCGTCGAGTCTGATTACCATGATATCGGAACCGTTCTGCGGATTGATTCCCAACGAATTGCCGCCACCGTCGAATTCGAACTTGTTCAGCGAACCATCGCTGTTGAACGCCACGGTGCCTTTGTCGCCATACACCAACGTCTCCCCGCCTCCGAGGCTCGCTTGCCAAACCCATGTGTTAGGAGTGAGGAGCTTTGTGAAGGTCAGAACCAACGTGTGTTTGCCGCCCTGAGAATCATAGACCGTAATCGAGGTGGAATACTGCGTATCCTCTGTAGTGACAATGGCCGAGCCTGCAGATAGCTCTGTATTCGACCTGATAGTCACGTTGCCGCCTCCAAGTCCCTTCACGCCGTAGACCAAGCCGGTCTCGTCGCTAATCTCAAGCTCCAGCGTGACGGGCAACTGAGCCGGACCGAAGTTCGGTGTGAACAAGTCGGAAGCAGCCATTGTATGCGCGGTACCGTTATTGGCCGTCAGCGTTGCGGTCGCATCGAAGATGGCGCCCGCAATCGTCTCAGCGGCGGGAGCGGTGGCTGTCGTGCTTGTCAGTGTGACGTTCCGATTCAACCCGGCTCCAGCGTAGGTTCGCATGACTTCGATCTCACCGCTTGCATTCAGAGATGCCTCAACACCTTGAATCTTGTTCAAAGCGGAAATTAGCTCATTGACTGTCGATGTGAGAACGAGTCCAGTCAGATACGATGACGCTGACCCATTGTCAATCGAAACGGACGTCGCCTCAGCAAGCCCCTGCGCAGTCACGCCGAGACTCTGAATTGTTTCCGTCCCTGTCAGGCCGCTGATGCCCGAAACCGCTGTGCTTTGCGTTGCCTGCAAGCCCGTGATCGTGACATTATGGACGCCCCCTGCACCATCACGAGCGACTCCGGAAACGGTATCGATGTTCGTAGTGCCGGAGGACGCCAGCTCAGCGTTGGAATCCGTCGCGACCGAATTCAGGTTATTCGAAATCTGGATAGTTGTCGTTTCCTTTGCAGGATCCTGTTGCCCGAACGGCAGATGCACGTTGCCGACGGTCGCCATTGCCTGGATATCCCCGTTGGCGTCAGCCATTCTGCCCTGAGCATAGAGGCCGTTTGCCGTGCTTACCATATCGCTGTTTGCGTCAAATCCAAATGATCCCGCGCGTGTATAGAAGTTCTGTTTGCCGTTCGACAGAACAAAGAAGCCATTTCCCTGAATGGCCAGATCCGTTATCTGGCCGCTTGTTTCAAGTCCGCCCTGAGTGAACAGATTGTCGATCGACGCTACGGTCATGCCCAATCCGCGTTGAATCGGGTTCGTGCCGCCGGTAATGGTCGAAGGTCGGCCTGCCCCGCGCAGCGTTTGTATCAGAGACTCCTGGAACAACGCGCGGCTTCTCTTGAAGCCCACTGAGTTGATGTTCGCGATGTTGTTACCGATTACGTCCATTCGCACCACATGATTCCGGAGTCCTGATGCTCCCGAGAATAGTGAACTCAACATACTGTCCTCCTTGCATTCAGGCTTCCTCAAGGAGGTCCGGCCTGAACTGCTTATTGAACTGTTAGATTATTACCGCACTGTCTATCTGGGTGAATACACCCTCTTTCAGATTGCTCTTGTCCATGGCGGTGATCACCGTTCTGTTTTTCACCGACACCACCAAAGCCAGGTTGTCAAGAAGCACGAGCGATTCCCGAGCGCCCTTCGCCGCAGCTTTGTCCACCGCGTTTTCGATGAGCTGCATCTTGTCGCCGCCAAGATCGAGCTCTCTTCTACCGATTCTCTCCGAGACGTGACGCGATAACTTGAGACCGCTGCGCAACACCTGTTCGAAGCTATCCGGTCCGCTGGGAGCTACGCGACCCCTGTTTTCAATGCAGGGAAAAGAATTTGGCCGAAGCTCTTGAATTCGATCAACCATTGTCCTCTCCTGATTCCGGGGTAGATCCGACTTCAGAAACCGAGGACAGAGAAATGAGAGCGCCGTTCACGACCAGATACGCCTGGCCGTCCACGTACCGCACGCCTTCAACGGTGCCTTCCATGAACGGCGTTGCCGTTACTGCGTTGCTACTTGAGTCTTTGGCGGTAATCTGAAAGGTGTATGTCCCGGCGGATGCCGTGTCGCCGCTTGAGGTGTGGCCATCCCACGTGAATACCTGGTCGCCACTGCCGACTTTCTCCACGGTGTAAGTCGCCACAGTCTCGCCTATGCCATTGTAGATCGCTATTTCGACTGTATCCGCAAAGCCACCAAGGTTGTAGGCCAACGTACCCTCGCCGTCTGAGGATAGGTAGAACTCGTTGCCCGATGCCTTAATGTCTTTGCCTATCAGCGACGTGGCCATCGTGTTGTTAATCGTCTGTGAGAGCAGATAATTCCAATTCAGGTTCTCGGTCAGATTGTCGTTCATGTTCGTCATCTGTTCCAGCGCCGAGAACTGAGCAAGCTGACCGATGAACTCCTGGTCCTTCATCGGTTCCATCGGATCCTGGTAGCGAAGCTGTGCGACGAGCATCTGCAGGAACTGATCTTTTCCCAATTCGCTGCTCGCTACCGTCGGTGTTTCTGCACCGGTGTACATCGCAAGGTCCGAAATGCTCTGTGAACCTATGGTAGTATCAGACATATCGAAACTCCATTATGCCAGCAGATTCCAACTGCCCGCAAGATTATCCGTTACAGTCGATCGCGCTCCAAGCAGGACCGAGCTTTCAACCTTATCAGGATCGAGAGAGAACTCTTCACCTTTCGATTTCCGGGCTATCGTGGTTCTTCTGTTGCCGTGTTGACCTCTCGACAGATCGTGACCGGACACATTGACAGAGAACTCCTCGACCTTCACCCCTTGCTGAATCAAGGATTCTTTCAGAGCGCCGAGGTTTGACTCCACAGCTTGTTTAGCTGCCTCCGTCTCAACACTCATCCGAGCTGCGAGGTGATCGTTGACAACCACGAGACTGACCTTGACTGTCCCAAGGGACTCGGGTTTCAAGCTGATCTTGAATGAACTCACATCGGCTATCTTGGCGCCTGCGGTGGGCAACTCTATCTTGAACTGCACTGGTTCCGCAGGAACAGAACTTCTGGCGATCGTGATCTTATTGCTTGAGTCGACCTGAAGTCGTGCGGTGTCCTTTCCAAGCAGCATCATCCGATCCGTGCTATCGTCGCTCATTCTAATCTGAACTTTGTCAATTCCCTCAGCTTTGAGTTGCAATCGACTGTCCGGGGCTGCTTCATCGGATTGTGACATCCTTGTCGGGTCGATTCGCCTCGGAGCGTATCTGCCTTTCGAGTCGAGAGGAAGCGCATCAACGTCTGTTTGATCTGCCTTTAAGTTCGCGACCGCATCCGGCTCCGACCCTTCAGAGCTTGTGCGGAAAGCCATGCCCTTCGACCCAAATCGCTGATGCTCGTCGGAGTTTGCATCAAGTTCTTCCAACAATTGCCTGACGATCTTCTCTGGAACTCCGATCAACACAGCTTGCTGGACGACTATATGAGCGTTAGGTGTTGCCTGTCGCATTCCGGAGTCTGTCGCACTCGGTCGAATCAGACCCTTCAGGTCTGTCTTCAATTGGAAGTGCGCAGTGTCAGTGGCGATCAACATTGACTGTTCGGCAGTCTGACTTTGCTCGATGGCCACTGGAATCAACAACTGCTTTCCCTCTAACTCGATCTTCAGGACTGCTTCCGCAGGCGCTTCGGGCATTGAATCCATCGGAAGACTGCCAGCTGATGCGTCTGGAAACTGAATGCTCGCTTTGAGAAGACCGAAATCTGCTTCGGAGTCCTCCGTGCTGGACTCCAAACGGACACCGTCGGAAGCGGCACTGTCCTTCGTCATAACCAGCTCCACAGGGATTTCCATCACATTTGCTGCTGACGATGACAGAATCTCTTGCACAGGATCAACCATTGCGAAGGAATCTCTGCCGACCAAGGAGTCCATGACGGACGATTCTGAAGCTTGCTGTGGATTAGTGATCGCCATTGAGGATTGCATGCCCGTTGTAATCTGAACGGACTTAGGTACCGGGCTCATCAACAGAAGACCTTCGAGCAGCAACTCTTCGGGCTTCGAGGGCGCTGATTCTGAACCAATTGCCGAAGATTGGTTGCGCGATTCGCTGACAATGCCGAGTTTCTCGGGCGCTATAACTTCAAAGTCACAGAGCGAGGCTGCGTTCTGACCGATCGATCCGAGTTCGGGCTGCGTTTGGTCTGTCGCTTCAGAGCCGAGTTCGGGACATCCGGGAGCTTGATTAGGCAATGCATCGACTGCAAGAAATTCTCCCAGGAGAGAAGTGAATTCAGGCAAGGTCGAGGCCGGATCTACTCCTGCCTGGACAGCTTTTGCCTTCGGACTGGACGGAAGCTCGACTGCTCCTCCCAATATGTTCATTAACAAGTCGTTCATTCGAATTCTCAATTTGACGCGAGATCGATCATCTGCAGTGTAATCCTCGCCGCCCGATCAGGCGGAACCAACGCCAGCACTTTGGATGCATTCTGTTTCTTCATCTTCATCAGTATCAGTCCGACCTGTGTATCCGTCATGTTCTTCAGAATCTCTGCCACTTCTTCAGCCTTCATCGTGTCGAACAGCTTCGACATCTGTACCAGATTCGCATCTTCCAAGTTCTTCCGTTCTTCGAGCAGCTTCATCGTCTCATACTTGATAGCTTCATTCTCACTCTTCGCCAGCTCGAGGTTGCGGCGCTCGGTTGCGATTTCGAGTTTCTGCTTCTCATACCATGCCATCTGCGCCAACGAGTCCTCGGCGCTCATCTTTGTGGTCGTGTCGGCCGGAGCGGTGCTGTCGAACGAATCGAAATCGTCGAAGTACGTCGCATCGAATTCATCCAGCTCATTCTCCTGCTCCGCCAATTCTGTAGTATCGTGAGCTTCAGCAGAGAGCTGCGCTGATGGAGAGACGTTAGAGGATGAAAACACGCCCATCGATATCGAAAACGCAGCAACGAAGATCACGAACACCAGAACTCCGAGCGCAGCGGCCAGCATAGGGAGTTTGGATTTCTCTATTGAGGCCGCTGGGACCTTCACCTTCACTTGTTCTTCTTGATTCTCCGGCATCGCAAAACCTTTCAGCAAACGCCCAAATGCTATTTCTCCGGGCATAGTCAAGGCAAGGCGTGTGCCAGATCATTCCCATGTGCTCAACGTCGCCCTGACTGATTGCGGGCCATTCGATTACGAAGACAAACAGGAAGTACGAATCAAGGGCGCAGGCGTTTGGCGTGGGAAGATATTTCCGGGATTAGCAGAAGAAAAGAACTGAGGCGAAATCAAAAGCGTTTGGTATGGAGACGCTCTCCCATAAGTTGCGAATTAAGGAGGAAGACTGGATTCCGGCTGGAGTCTACCCCGTACTTGATCCGGGGCCGGAATGACAAGTGCAATCTGTAACTCGTTGTCATTCCCGCGAAGGGGACTGTCGAAAAAGCCTGAATGGCGAATTTGCCCCACGAGACCACGCATTGTTCGGGCAGGTCTTGACCGCGACGAAGTCGTGGTTGTGACCTGCCCGCAACCACTTGCAAGGGCGCCGGGTCACACTCCCTGCTTCGCGGGGAGCAAGACCCGTCGCAACTGCTCGGGCGGTTCTGGGTTTTTCAACAGTCCCGAAGGCGGGAGTCCATCCTAATCCGACTCTCAACATCCGTTTCCTATCCCATGCCAATCTTCAACTTGTGGGACAACCTCTGCAACCACAACGGGCGGCCGTTACGACCGCCCGTTTCTCAATCTCATTGCGATTACAAATGCGGGAATACCAATCTACGCCTGCTCCGTTTCGTCCTGCACAGGAGGCTCATCCGAAGCCGACGGCGTCGAAAGCTCATCGCCGACCGCATCGCCAATCGTC
Source organism: Candidatus Zixiibacteriota bacterium (assembly GCA_020053015.1). Taxonomy (GTDB): domain Bacteria; phylum Zixibacteria; class MSB-5A5; order JAABVY01; family JAHJOQ01; genus JAGVNY01. The sequence goes on from JAGVNY010000190.1 coordinate 31,394, forward strand.
AAAGCGCGCGTCTGATGCTTAGCGAGATACTCGTCAAGCTCAGCCCGTTCGCGGTGACGGTAGTAGGCGTCGACCGACAGCACGATCTTCCTGCCCGGTTGATCGAATTCGAAAACCTGAAGCGGAATCTCGTCGTTGATCTGGAATGAGTCGGCTGGTTTGTCCATGTCGGACTTGCCGAGCTGATTGCTGGGCACAAAGCCCTCGACTCCGCCCGGAAGATCAACAATCACGCCGCGATCGAGAATCCTGATGATTGTGCCGAGCGCTTCGGCTCCGACCGCGTAGTTGCGCGAAAGCTGCGGCCACGGGTCTTCGGAGAGCTGCTTGAATCCGAGGGAAATCCTGCGATTCTCCTTGTCGACTCGAAGGACAACCACGTCAACCTGATCGCCTTTCTTCATAACTTCCGACGGATGCTGGATGCGCTTTGTCCAGGACATGTCGGAGATATGAACGAGTCCGTCGATGCCCTCTTCGAGCTCTATGAACGCACCGAACGTGGTGAGATTCCGGACTCGGCCTTTCACTCTGACTCCCGCAGGATACTTCTCATCGAGAGTTTGCCACGGATCAGGTTCCATCTGCTTGATGCCGAGCGAAATTTTCTCATTCTCTTTGTCGACCGAAAGAACAACCGCTTCGACAGTATCGCCGCTCTGCATCACTTTCGACGGGTGCTTCACGTGCTGAGTCCAGGACATCTCTGAGATGTGTATCAAACCCTCGATACCCTTCTCGAGCTCTATGAAAGCTCCGTAATCCGTGAGTGAAACCACCTTGCCGGCAATTTTCTTTCCGACCGGATACTTCTCCTGGATATTCTCCCACGGATAAGGTGTGAGCTGTTTGAGGCCAAGAGAAATCCTTCCGGTTTCCTTTGCGAAGTCAAGAATCTTTACATTGATCTTATCACCAAGAGAGACCATTTCAGATGGATGGGAGATTCGACCCCACGACATGTCAGTAATGTGCAGAAGTCCGTCAACTCCACCAAGGTCGATAAACACGCCGAAATCAGTGATGTTCTTGACAGTCCCCTCGCGCACCTGGCCGATTTCGATTTCCTTGAGAAGCTGCGAGCGCATCTTGTCACGCTCATCCTCAAGCACCACTCTGCGCGAGACAACAATGTTCCGGCGATTCTTGTTGAGCTTGATAATCTTGAGATCCATCATTTTGCCGATAAGCTCGTCGAAATTCGGCACCTGCCTGAGCGCGATCTGAGAGCCCGGCAGAAACGCTTCGACGCCGAACAGATCGACAACGATCCCGCCCTTGATCCTGCGCACTAGTTTGCCTGCCACAAGCGCACCGGATTCGTGCGATTCGCGAATGTTGTCCCAAACGCGAAGGAAATCAGCTTTCTGCTTCGAGAGAACAAGCTGGCCGTTCTGATCCTCAACCGATTCCAGATACACATCGATCTTGTCGCCGACCTTGATCGTAATCGGTTCGGGGAATTCGACAATTGGAATAATGCCTTCTGATTTGAAACCCACGTCAACGATGATATCGTCACGAGTCACACCCATTACGGTACCCCGGACGATCTCGCCCTCCTTGAGGTCAGACAGAGTCTCATCGTACATCTTGAGAAGCTCATCAAACTCCTGCTCGGAATACTCCTCGACGTCGAGGTCCGTGAGCTTGATTGCATCCACTGTCGAGACATGATCGGCCATCGCGACCGGAACGCGGCTTCTTTCTGCCGCGCGCTCAGAAACTCTTCTCCGCCTGCTCGTTTCGGCGGTTGAAATCGTTGATGCTCTCTCGGTCACGAGCGACTTTGCCTTGACCTCAGCCTTGCTCAACTTCTCTTTGTTCTGCGTCACCTTGGCCTTGCGAAGACTCGGCTGAGAAGTCGAGAGCATCCCCTGACTGGCATCACCTCCTGACTGTGCATCTGCATCGAACTGTCTTTCGTTGAAATCCACCATCTCTGAAACAAGTCCTCCTTACATTTTCATTCTGCCACGAAGGCTATAGACAAGTATTATATCTCCGGAAACCAATATTGTCAAACCATTTCCGTCCAATCTCGTGCCACGTCAATGGTTGATGCCAGACTCCTCAATGGACATCTCCAACAGCGTGCCAATGCTATCTCGTCAACAGATCCCCTATCCGAGCCATGATCTCAGTTGTATAAGCCGTCAGAGCATCCTTTTCCGGCTGCATTCCGATATAGGGATCGGGAGAGATCGGATCGCCGACGACCAGTCGAACAGGACATCTGCGCAGAAACGCCCCTTTGAGACGATTCGAATTTCTGATCCCTAACGGCATCACCGGAGAATTAGTCTCGATCGAGAGTTTCGCCGCTCCCGTCTTGCCTTCGCGCAGCTTGCCGTCGCGTGACCTCGTGCCCTCGGGGAAGAGAAGCAACATACCGCCGGAGCCGACAACTTCATGCGCGCGAGCATATGACTCCCTATCGAACCTCCCCCTCTTGACAGGGATGGTGTTCAACGGCTCAATCGCAACTTTGGAATACCACTTGCCAAAGAGTTCTGATTTCGCAAGAAAGTGCATTTCCCTCTTGACTCCACTGCCAATGAACGGGGGATCGAAATTGGAGACGTGGTTACTTGCTAAAATCACGCTTCCTGTGGCGGGAATCTTCTCGAGCCCTTCCGCCTTGAATCCAACAAAGATCTTTGCGAGCAGTCCAACAAAGTCACGGCAGAATCTGTAGTAGAGTGTCAAGCCCCTCTCCTCTGCCTGTACAGATCTACCACTCTATCCACCTGCTCAGCAATAGTAAGCCCGGTTGTGTCAATCAGCACTGAGTCGTCCGTTTGAGTCAGAGGACTTGCAGACCTTGAGGAATCATAACGGTCACGTCTTGTCAGATCAACGATCTGCTCCTGCAGCGTTGTTCGCTTGCCGAGCCTCTCAAGATCGTGCACTCTTCGCTTTGCCCTCTCCTGCACATCCGCACACAGATAAACCTTCAGAAAAGCGTCCGGAAAAACTACGCTGGTCGTATCTCGTCCCTCAGCCACGAGGCTCGCGCTCCGGGAGTACTCTTTCTGACGCTCAACCAGTATCGCACGCACAGAGGCGTGTGCAGACACTTCGGATACCGCCAAAGTGACCTCTGGAGAGCGTATCTCGGACGACACGTCGATTCCATCAAGTGTGGTTAGCTGGACGCCGCTTTCGACACGGAATTCGATCCTGGACTCCTGAGCGAGTCTTAAGAGAGCATTACCGTCGGACGGAGCAACGCCAAGGCGCAGCGCCTTTAGCGTAATACATCTGTACATTGCTCCGGTATCAAGATACAGGAATCCCAGACGTTCGGCGACTAATCTCGCTGTCGTTGATTTTCCCGATCCCGCCGGTCCGTCAACTGCAATCACGTGAAATGCCATATCGTTGCGCGACTCCGATGTCAATGGCTCGCTACCGGAGACAACCAGTTAGCAAACGAACAATGCAAGAGCAACATGATATTCTTGAATTCGAGGATTCGCAAGCGGTTCTATGTGAGAGAAACGCGTTTCTTCAGTCTATCTATTTCTTTGCGAGTCAGGAATCTCCATGAGCCGAGCTTCATGCCTTCGCAGGAGATACCACCGAACTTGGTTCGCTTGAGCGACAGCACCGGGAAGCCGAGAGTCTGGCACATGCGCCGTACTTCTCGTTTCCGCCCTTCAGTAAGCTCAAGCGACAGCGATGAGGTTTTCCGTTGAGCGGTTATTAACTTGCCTTTTCCTGATGCAACGAAGCCATCCTCTAACTCGATCCCCTCTTCGAATCTCGCAACCAGCTCCAGTGGGAATTCGCCCTTGACGACAACCTCGTAAACCTTCTTGACTTGGTGCTTCGGGTGGGTAAGGCGATAGGCCAATTCGCCGTCATCGGTCATAATCAGCACGCCCTCGGTGTCGACATCAAGTCTCCCCACCGGATAGATGCGCTGTCCGACGTTCTTTATTAGACTTGTAACGGTCTTTCGACCGAATTCGTCCTTCAGCGTCGTTACGTAGCCTTTTGGCTTGTTCAAGACTATATAGAGCGGCTCAGGCGGAAGCGACACCAGTCGCTCATCCACATATATGTGGTCCTTGGCCTCATCCACAATCACCCCAAGGCTGGTCACCTTCGTTCCATTGACAGCAATCCTTCCCTGGACCGCCATCTTGTCGGCGACTCGCCTCGACGCTATGCCACACTTCGACAGGTATTTATTAAGCCGCATACGTGAACTCTTCGATCCACTTACAGTGTGATCTATATTCTCTAATCGGGATTTTGTCAGAATTCCTGACCGTCAAAAACGGGGTCTTCGACCTGATCTTGCTCAGTCGCAGATAGCGGAGTGGCACTGTCCTCATTCGCCATGAGGTCGAGCTCGACTTGCCCGTCGGCGGTCGGCCGTTCGTCGGGGAGTGCGAGCTCTTCAAGGCGTGGAAGTTCCTCGAGGTTCTTGAGGCCGAAATACTCAAGGAAATCTTTTGTTGTTCCATAGAGCAATGCCCGGCCAGCCTTCTGAGACCGTCCCACAATTGATACGAGCCGTCGCTCCAAAAGTGAAGCAAGTACTCCATCAGAATTAACGCCGCGCACATGTTCCACGTCTGCTTTGGTAACGGGCTGCTTGTAGGCAATTATGGACAACGACTCAAGCGCGGCCTGGGAAAGCCGACGCTCCTTCTGCTTGGTCAGGAACTTTTCGACGGCATGCGTAAACGTCGGCATGAGATACATCTGGTAACCGCCGGCAATCTCTCTTATCCTAAAGGCTCGACCTTCTTCCGCGTAGCTTTCATTCAACTGCTGGATCAACTCGCTCAGGTCTCTTCTCGCGAACTTGCCGAGGAACTGAGATAACCTGTTGGCCAGTTGCGGCTTGTCAGAGACAAACAGAAGCGCCTCCAGGAGCGGCAGACGTTCGTCAAACGGTTCCTTCATCCACAACCTCACGCCGATAGAGTCTTATCTGTCCCAGAGGAGACGACTGACGCGCCCATATCCGATTGCGCTTCACCAGCTCCAGAACCGCTATAAACGTCACAATCACCAGCATTCTGTAAGGCACACTTGGGAACAATCGCTCAAATTCCACCCCGTCCTCAGCCTGCAGCGCGAGAAGAACAGTCTCGATGCAGTCGTCGAGTTTTACATCTTCAGCGACCACATCGTGATGTTCAGTCCTGTTAGCGCTCTCCATTACCCGTTTGAACGCCGCCAACAGATCAAACACCGTCGCATCCAGCACGAAGTCCTCAACCGTCCCAGCCTCTACGATAGAGAAATCTCTGCGCTTGAGTATGTCACGCTCCTTGCTCTCGCGACAGTGCAGAATCCCCGACGCTTCCTTGTACTTCTTGTATTCGAGAAGGGCGAGAATCAGCTCTTCCCGCGGATCATCCTCATCATCGTCCTCTCTTCTCGGAAGAAGGAGCTTCGCCTTGATGCGAATCAGCGTCGCAGCCATCATGATGAATTCGCCTGCGACATCAAGATCGAGCATCCGCATTAGCTCAATGTACTCAAGATACTGTCCGGTTATCTTCGCTATCGGGATATCGTAGATGTCAATCTCGTCTTTGCGAATCAGGTAGAGCAGAAGATCGAGCGGTCCCTCGAACTTGTCGAGTTGGACGGAATAGGACGACGATTCCTCGCCTGATATCGGATCGATCGCGAAGAGCTCTTCACGAGTCATATTTCAGCCTCATTGCAGATCGAACAAGTTCCATCGTCTCCCCTGCGCGCGCACTCGCCCGTTTCGCTCCATCGCGGAGCACGTCCCACACAACATCAGGATGACTCACAAGCTCAGCCCTCTTCTGACGTACCGGAGCAAGCGCTTCATTGATCGATTGCGCCAGATGCTTCTTATCTGCCACACAGCCGAGCTTTCCCGTCCTGCAGTCGTCCGCAATCTTGTCCGTGCCTTCATGCGTGTAAATCCGATGCAGCGCATATACAGGGCATTTCTCCGGATGGCCCGGATCACCCATTCGCAGCTTTTCGGGATCGGTAAACATAGTAGATATCTTCTTCGCAGTCTCTTCCGGTGTGTCCGCAAGCGACAGCACGTTATCATACGACTTGCTCATCTTGCGTCCATCCGTGCCGGGGACTTCAGCGAACTTCGTCAGCTTCGCCTGAGGTTCCGGAAGCACCTCGCCATAAAGCGAATTGAACCGTCTCGCAACCTCGCGAGTCAGCTCGATATGCGGAAGCTGGTCTTTGCCCACAGGCACAAGATCAGCTCGATATAAGAGAATATCTGCTGCTTGTAAGAGCGGATATCCGAGGAAACCATAGGAGTCGAGCCCGAGCGACTCAGATTTCTCTTTGTACGACGGCACTCTCTCCAGCCACGGGATCGGGATAATCATCGAGAAAAGAAGATGCAACTCCGCGTGTTCTTTGACTTGTGATTGGATGAAGACCGCGCACTTGTTTCCGTCGAGACCGCTTGCGAGATAATCGACCGCCATATCGAAAATGCGGTCTTTCATAGCCGCCGTGTCATCGAAATCTGAGGTCAGCGCGTGCCAGTCCACGATACAGCAGTACATGTCGAATTCGTCCTGAAGGCTGACCCAGTTGCGTAACGCCCCTTCATAATTGCCGAGATGCAATCTTCCTGTCGGCTGCATCCCCGATAGCACTATCTTTCGCGACATAGATCTTAATTCTCCCCGAGAAACAGATACGGTCTCCAGCGGTTGTCAGCGACTCCGAGGAAGTGCTGGATGAACATGATATGGTTGGGGCGGTGAGGCTTCTTGAGGAGCTTCAAGCCCGCCTGCTCCGGGGTTCTGTTGCCCTTCTTGTTGTTGCATGACATGCACGCCGCGACAAGATTCTCCCAGCTTTCTGTCCCACCGAATCGCTTCGGAACCACGTGGTCGACTGTCATCGGGCCGTCGCTGGTTCCGCAGTACATACAGCGACCGCCATCACGTTTAATTATGTTCTTGCGAGACAAGATGATATGCTTGCGAGGAATGCGAGTATACGCATCGAGGCGGACCACCGATGGAACGGAGAAATGACTGCGCACTGATCTGACGACTACGCCGTCATGCTTCTCAATCATCTCCGCCTTCCCAAGAAACATCATCAGAACCGCCCGCCTTACGGAGCAAACCGAAAGCGGTTCGTAATTCTGATTCAGAACAAGCACATTCCTACTGAGCACATTTGCCATAGATGTAGAACCCGCTGCCAAACCCTCGGAAAGAAAGCCTCCAACCGAGAATAGTCAATCAAAAAATCCCTGATCTGCACTGACAGCGCGCGCCCACCGCGCCTTTTGACTGCAGCGCTGTCAGGAGTGGGTCGGGTTCCGAGCCGCCGCGGCGGCGCCCCTCGTAGGGACACGGCGTGCCGTGTCCAATTTGGGAGCATGACATAGCTGCAGAGAGTCCGAACTGCAGGAGTTCGGACCTACAGCTACGGCTGACCACGCTTTTTGTTTGACTTCGATGGTTCCGCCGTGTATTACATGCAATACCATGAATGAAATACGTATTCGCAGAGTCACCGAGCCGGAGCTTCTTCAAGCTACACGGATCATAAGAAACAGCTACAACGCTCTTCTTCGCAAGAATGGCATGCCTGTAGTTCGTGTCCGTGTGCGACAGGCTCCGGAACTGCTCGTACATCTCAGGCGCACGGACCCGGATGGATGTCTCGGCGCATTCGATGGCAACCGTATGGTCGGTTTCGCGAGCGCCATCGTGCGCGATTACCAGTGGTATCTCGCGTTCCTGTTCGTGGCTCCGAGCCATTGGGACAAGGGCATCGGCAGACGTCTTATGACCCGCGCGTTGAAGATCGCCGACCCTGCGACTGTGAATCTCTTCTCTCTCTGCACGTTCAGTTACAATCCGCTGGCGATTGCGCTCTATTCGTCGTTTGGAATGACTCCCGTAGAGCCGATTCTGGTGATGCGCTGGCAGGAGGCGAGCGGCAAGAAACTTCGAGTGCCAAAACCGTCGAGGAAGCTCTCTATCGACGTCATCTCCAATTACGAAGATTTGGACTTCATCAACAAACTCGATGTGAAGAACCGCGGCCTGGCTCGACCTGAGGAGCACAAATTCGCGATCGATAGTAAGTCGATCGACTTGCTGCTATTTCGCGATGGCAGAAAACCGGTCGGCTATTCGATGTTGAACCACGAGAGCTTCTTCGTCGCGCCTATCTCGGCAATCTCACCTGAATATCTGCACGACATCACGAGCCTCAGCATCAACCGCATGCTGGAAACCGAACCAAAGGGAATCATAATCTTCTGCCCCGGCTCAAATTGTATCATAGTCGAGTCTCTTCTCAAAACCGGCATGAAGATCAGGGAGGTCAACCTCCTCTTGTCCAACCGCCGCTTCGGCGATCTCGACCGCTACCTCCCCGCGCATCTGGCAGTGTTTTAGACAATCCTCTGTCTCATCGTGGCACGGCGTGTGCGGCCGATCCTTTGGGTGGGTTCCCCGGGTCTCAGATGTTGGCGCAGTCAAAGGCGTCTGGCCGGAGATAACGATTACGAGTTTGCGCTTGACATAATCGACGCAGAAGGATATGATAGAGCAGCAGTTAGATTTGCGACCAATGGCAGGGAATTACGCGGCGAAGAACCCGTCCGAAGGGTGAGCCACTCGACCGCTCTTTTGTCGGAGCTTTTACGAAAGGAGAAGGACGTCATGAATCACTTGTGGCGAAGAGCATCGCTGCTCGCATGCATCATCGCGGTGCTCGCCTTGGTTGGATGCGCAACTATCTTTCACGGTTCGACAGACAAGGTGAACTTCAGCTCAGATCCTACGGCCGCGAAGGTCTACGTAAGCGGCCAGTACATGGGAGAGACTCCCTTTGAATTGAACCTGCAATCCAAGCACAGTTATACCATTGAGTTCCGGAAGGAAGGTTTCGAGAATAAAACCGTGATGGTCAATAACTCGGTTGGCGCTGGCTACATCGTTTTGGATGTAATCTTTGGGCTGGTGCCGGTCATCGTAGATGCAGCAACGGGGAATTGGTACAGCCTAGATCAAGAACACGTCACCGCGGCTCTTGAGGCCCAACGGTAGTTTTCAGTTTCTGGCACTCTCACAGTTTCCCGGCGGTTCAGGGGAAACGACGGGCGGGAAACAGCCTCGCTTGCCGCCAGGTTTTGAGCAGATAAACAGCTGGAAAGAGGAGTCCCCAAGTTGCGATCCGTCGATGAACTCCGTTCCGCACGCAGAGACCTGTTTGACCGGTTCCCGTCAGGGGATGACTCTCAGAAAGCGATGGCTTACCAGGAACTTCTCGCCGAAGAAATCCGCCGTACGGAACAAGACATCCAGATCGGAGCGAGCGCTCAGCTGAAGGATCACTTACTTGCGGTCCGATTGTATGGTGACGCCTTGGCACAGACATATCTCTCCGACTACTCGATCCGCCAGCTGAATAGGAATCCGGGGAGTCGTCCACCTCATATTCTGGGGCAGAGGCGGGCATTTGATCTCGCTCTTGGCAGCGCCAGACTGATTTCTCAGACCGGCTGCCCCGTCATCGTCGCGGACCTAACCAACATCATCCGAATCGGAGATGTAATCGTGTGCTACGACCCTGACACCCCTTCGATTCTGGAATGCAAAAGCGGCAGAACCAAAGCCGCTCGGTTCGAAAGGCAGGGTCGCAGAGGTAGGCAGATTGCGCGCATGGAGAGCATCATACGCTTCCTCCTAGAAGGACGAGGTAAGATCTTCGGTGAGACTTCGGAGCGAAGGACCGTGACTCTCAATAGTCCCAAGCAGTTTAACCACAATCTCGTTAATGAGATGGTCGTTAACGCAATCGCCGGCAGACCAGAAGCGCGCTTGTTGCTTCCCAACGAGTTACTCGGCGCCGCAAGACTGGGCGAGCAGGCGTCCGGCATTGACGAGGCAGTTAGGGATTGGCGACTACCCGAAGGAACAATGATCGCGACAGGAAGCAGCTTGGATCCACTTCGTGGAGGGTCGGACATTCCGCCTCCCGTGCTCTGGGAACTGTCCACAGACGCAAAATGGGCGCTAATGGAAGGTAATGTCACCATCAGTCACTCGCTTCGTGTCGACGCCTTCGTCGGGATGCAGCGCGAGAATGCGCGCGTCCTGCGTGTGTTCGACTTGGGAGGCGATCTCCGCTGGGGATACGAGGTGCTGGTCGGTAGCGAAACCGTCACGGTGAATGCTGTAGCGGTTAGAGATGTCCTCTATCGCTACGAAACCGTCTATAGTGCCGGAGCTCGGATGCTGGAACTCGCACAAGAGTGTACTGCTGAGCTGCACACTGATTCGTGATCACGGGCTTCCGTAGAGCAAGCTTCTGCGCAGCTCCGTAGGGCGGGTGGCCCACCTTTCAGCTGGGTTCTTAGCATGGTCCGATTGAACGAAAACTCGACCACTGAACCAAGACCTGTCAACCATCCCTTCGGAACTCAGGGTCTTCGACTGTCCGGTCTAATCTGTCAATAGTGTATCCGGTTTGTAGGCCTCAAGAAACCCACCCAAAGGGTGGGCCACCCGTCGTCTCCGCCTTCGGAGGGAACTGTGGGTGGGCTACATTTTCTCAGTAGTCAAGACCACAGGGGTCTTGACCTACAAGACTGAATTGTGTTACCTTGGCCGCAGATATATTCTGCTTCCGACGGAGGACTGATGGCTCTGAAGACATACGACGAATACAAGGAATC
>JAGVNY010000084.1 GCA_020053015.1 Candidatus Zixiibacteriota bacterium
CCTTCATGTCATGGAATCCGATAGCCGAGTAAGGCGCATAGTTTATCACCCATGTCCCCGGCACGGTGGGATCACCGTAGTCCACAAGGATCAGCGCTGAACCATCGTAAAAACCAGACGGCGGGACCATTGAACCGTAAAACTGAGTTCCTGATCCCCAGTACTCTACTGACGGAAAGCTCGCACCTAACAAGCTATAATAGCAGCACTGTCCCCAATTGACACCATCATCTGTTGAGACATTCGTGTAGATCGTGCTCAGCGGGGAGACACCATCGTAGTATTCGAATCCCCGCAGGAGCATGGCGGAACCATCGTCGGCGATAGCTGGATGCCTGAATGCCGTCGGCCCCGCAGCCTTGCCGGACTCCCCTGAGCGCAGCTCATCGAGCAGATCTATTTCCGCTCTCTGGAACTTGATCTCCACATGGCTGCTTTGCATGCTCTCAGCGCTCACCACAACCGGCCCTCTCAGGTGGCTTCTTGACAGTGACTTTGCAGGCAATGTCGAACTCAATGCCAGAAGCAATGCAGCGCCGATAATGTAAGTACGGATAACCATAGGCTCCCTCCTCGCAAGAATCCCAATGATCGTCGATCAAATCAGTCCAAATATCAGCGCTGATAACCTCTCATAGAGAATCTGACAATTCTCTTAGATGAACAGACGCTGATAATCATCGTTGCGCAGAACTCAATACAATCTATCAGTATTGCGAGACATTGTCAACCCCAAATAGGTCTGGGAGTTGCCCAAGATGAAGCGTTCGGATAGCCAACAGAAACAGCGAAGCCCCGCCTGGGTTTTCCAGCCGGGCTTGTTGGTCAGAATGACCTAAGTAGGTTACACAAATGTGGAAGTTCTGATATCTCTGTGGTTCCACCTCATGAATGCACGGAATACATCCGTCGTAGCGAGACAACGACTTGAGAATCGGATCGCAATGGGCTATCACATGAGAACTTCGTCGAGAAGACACAACCGCCACGATCTGTTTTGTGGCATCATGCGCGACTGGGGCAATCTGAAACTACACCTGAGTGAGCCTGTGAGGTAAGAGTATCGAGCTGCTGTCAGTCAATCTCGAACGATTCGCACCATTCAAACTGAAGCAAGCGCTCCGAGAATTCCAAAATACGCTGGTCTGTACCCTCAAGCGAATACGTCACAGTCAATCGGTCGTTTGACTTGTCGGCTTTGATGTCAATCAGTTTGCGATGTGAATTGCCGAACAGCGCGGAGCCAACTTCGTTTTCGGGCATTAACCTTCTTGTTTGAATAGTGATTAGATGATGGTACGACCCGCTGCCCCTGCGCTGCAGCATCTGGTCGTAGAGCGTCACAATCCAAACCAGCACATAGGTCGCGCCTGCAAGAGAGTAGTAACCCACTCCGATCGCCAACCCAAAGGCGGCGAATATCCAAATCAACGCAGCGGACGTGAACCCGTGGATCTTTCCCCCTGTCCGAACGAGCGCCCCTGCGCCAAGGAACCCGATGCCCGTGACAACAGCGCCGAGAAGCGGAAGTGGGTTATCCGGACAGAACTTCACGGCTATCGTTCCGATCGCACACGATCCCATGGCGACATAAATGAATGTCCCGAAGCCAATCGGCTTGTGCCTCATCTGGCGCTCCATGCCGTAGATGAAGGACAAGCCAAATGCAATGGCCAGCCTTTCCAAAGCCTCCGTCAGCGCTATCGAATCAAGACCTTCCATACCTAGTCACCTCGGGGGTATTAGCACAGCAGTTACTTATATGAAACTGCACGTTTTATGTCAAATGATTTGCTGAATGAAGCAGAATACGGATTGACTTCGACAGGTTCGTGCGTACTTCAGAGCCGAATGTGTTCGATCTCTTCGTCGCTGATTGGACGAACCTCCAACACTTCCGTCCGCTCTGGGAATGATATGGTTACAGACACCTTGTCGAGACCCTTGTCGTCGCAGTAGCGGGCAGTAGCTCTTGCTGCAAAAACGATAGCCTCGTCGGTCTTTTCCCCCTGAAGGAGAGTAATTGGACTGCCGGTCTCCCTCGCTTCGAACAGAACGTCCTCGGGACATCGGTACTTCTCGATCTTCTCGTTTTCGTCTTCCTTACGTCCGATCACTATCTTCGTCCTTGGCGAGAACCTGAAGTGCCTTCCCACACGGAGCAGATTCAACATATTGAAATCTATCGCCTGTGAATGCGCCAGCAGGTCGCTTAGCCTTCTTGAGTAGTTAACGTCGGTAAGCAAACATCCCGCTGCAGGAGTCGGGTAATGCTCAAGACCAAACTCATCCGCAAGCTCCATCTGCCGTTTCCGAGACCGGCCGCTGATGTTCTCCAGGCGCGATCTATCGATTATTCCTTCCTGCTCCGGGATAGTCGGCTTAAGAAGTCTCGCCGACAAAGGCCGCAACAGTCTTCCCCTTAGACCGGTTTCCTTCTCCACGAGATTCAGCTTGTCGCGAGTTTGCGACATCGGCCGCTGGCCGAGCACCTCGCCGGTGGCGATGGCTACTGCGCCGATTTGATCCATCACGTACTTCGCATGGCTGAGCATGAGTACTCGGCAATCCACGCATGGATTCATGTTCTTTCCATGACCCCATTTTGGATTCTGTACGATCTTGATGAACTCCTCGCCGAGATGATGAAGCTTGACGCTGAAACCGAATTGCTCTGCGATCGGATACGGGTCACCTGAACAACTTGACCTGTCGACGATGTCGCATCCGAAGTGTGTTAGAAAGGTGATCGCATGCACTTCAATCCCCTGTCTGAGCATCAGCAATATGGCGATTGAACTGTCCAACCCTCCGGAGAAGAGTGCAACAACTTTCGGCTTGTTTTCGACAGTCATTCAGTTCCTCAGCATCTAATCCCATGGCCAATTGTTAGAACTTACAACATATACGAGAATTGTCAACATTTCACTGAATGATTAGGTCTTTGCGAGCCTTTTTTAACTTTTGGAAGGTAGACAAAGAGATATATTCGAATCTTGTCTGAAAGGCTGTCGTAGGAATCTGCCATGATATCCATCGTCCGAAAAGCTATCGATGCAATCAAGTACTTCATAACCGAACTTCAGCAGCTGTTTATCTTCTCCGCAGGGATGATCGAAAAGGTCTTTCGGCGCCCCGTCTACCTTTACGAAACCTTTGAGCAGATGCACTTCATAGGTGTCGGCTCGCTGTATCTTGTGGTTCTCACTGGGATATTTGCCGGTCAGGGAATGGCCATTCAGTTCTCCTATGAGCTGGCAGACCTCGGTTCCAAGAATTATCTCGGTCGGGTGCTCGCCATCGCAATCGTTCGCGAGCTCGGCCCGGTGTTGACCGGGTTGATGGTCGCTGCCCGAGTCGCGTCAGGAATCACCGCCGAGATTGCAGCAATGGTCTCTTCCAATCAGATTGATGCATTGCGTTCTTTCGGCGTTGACCCCGTCCGTAAACTCGCGATCCCGAGAATGATCTCGCTCGTCGTGATGGTGCCCATTCTCACTATACTCGCCGATGCGATAGCGATCATCGGTGGGTGGATCGTGGCGATGTTCATTGCCCACGTGTCGTCCACTCTGTACTGGGCTAACGTCATGGATAAACTGCGCTTCGGCAACCTGGCAATCGGCCTGATCAAGCCGATCGCATTCTCTTTCGTCATTGCCTTCATTTCATGTTACAAAGGCTTCACAACGCGAGGGGGAACGCGCGGAGTTGGACAGTCGACGACGAGCAGCGTCGTGCTCTCATCAATCACCATCCTGCTGGTCAATTTTCTAATCACGAAGCTTATCATATCATTGTTCAGAGGATATCTATGATCTCGCTTTCAAATGTCCAGTTCTATATAGACGAACATCACATCATCAAGGGTATTACCTTTGCGATCGGCGAGGGTGAGACCGTGGCTGTCATCGGCCAGTCAGGATCGGGTAAGAGCACGATCCTGAAGCTGATCCTCGGTCTTTATGAACCAACATCAGGAGATGTCGTTGTCGACGGCATCAACTTGGGGCATCTGAGTGAAAGAGATCTTCGACAGATCAGAAAGAGAATCGGCATGGTGTTCCAGGATGGCGCTCTTTTCGATTCGTTGACCGTGGGAGAAAACGTCGGGTACTATCTTCTCGAGCACTCGAAACTGAAGCTTACGGATATCGACGGGGAGGTCGTCAACATGCTTGAATTCGTGGGTCTCGACCCGCTCATCAGGGATCGATTGCCCGATGAGCTCTCGGGAGGAATGCAACGACGCGTGGCGATCGCCCGAGCGCTGATGTCAACTAAACCCCGGATCATGCTCTACGATGAGCCAACCACCGGTCTTGACCCACAGGCCACGAAGCGCATCACGGATATTATGCTGAGGATCCGAGAGCAGCGAAATGTGACACAGGTGATCGTCACGCATCAGATCGCCGATGCCTTTCGTGTAGCAGACAGGTTTATCATGGTGGAAGACGGCCGAATCGTTTTCGACGGAAGCGGAAAGGAATTGCTCTCTGCGTCGCATGAGAGTATAATCTCATTCTTGGGACCCTTTAACACCGCGGTGGCAAAACATTGCGAGCTCTTGGAGGAAACCGGTAACTGACTATGAAACGCGCAGGCAAAGTCAAATGGGGAGAGTTGAAAGTCGGCATTCTGATTGCCATAGCATTAGCTTTCGCTCTATACGCGTCGTTTCGAGGCGGCGGAACTTCGATTTTCGAATCTAAATCTGACTATGTGACATACTTCGCAGACCTTGACGGACTTTCGACGGGGTCCCCCGTATGGCTCGCGGGAGTTGAGGTCGGTAATGTGCAGTCCATCTCGTTTCTTGAGAGGCCTGTCGAAATCGGCAAGGATGTGGAAGTTCGGATTCGCATCAAGGGCTCAGTTGCGTATCTGATAACGCCAGGCACAATCGTGCAGATAGGGACCATCGGGCTCCTCGGTGACAAGTACGTGAAGATAATACCTGGGCCACCGTCGGAAATCAAGTTGGCAGACGAGTCCGTCATATCGACGTCCGGTTCTGCGGGATTGGGTGGGGCGATCGAAGCAATGCCGGAAACGGTCAAGCGGTTCAATAGAATTCTGGCAAGTGCGGAGAACATTCTTGCTCGGGTGGACACCGGAGAAGGTACGTTCTCGAAGCTGATCAGCGATCCTGAACTCGCTCAAAAGATAGTGGGTCTGGTGGATCGCTCTTCTGCGCTGGCATCCGCTCTGGAGGAAGAGTCTCGGCAGATCAGCAGGGATGTCGGTGACGTCAAGAGTGATTTTCACGCGCTTTCCGTTGAGCTTCTCGAAGGCAAAGGCACCATCAGCCGACTACTGAAAGACCCTGAACCGTTTGAAAATCTCGTGTCATCGACTGCACGGCTTGACTCCATTCTGTCGAAAGTCGAATCAGGCTCGGGGACGGCCGGAATGCTCTTGAACGATGTTGAGATCTACTCGGATCTCAAGGACCTTGTCGAGCGAGTCAATACATTGGTCAAAAATATCACCGACAATCCGAAGAAGTATCTCAAATTCAGTGTCTTTTGATCACTCCCGCAAATCAGTGCATGTTGAGTTTCTGCACACCGGATGGGGGTTTGGGAGACTGTGCGATGCTAACATACTCCCGAGCAAAGAGTTATACCTTGCTATGTTCACGCCGAGCAAGAAGGCCAGACGTTTGATGACGACGCAGACTTGAAAGTCTGGACATAACATCATCGTCCGCAATGCCTTACAAGTGGCACTTGGGAGATGTAACTCTGATGAAACTTTGACTACCGTGTAACTGTTAAACAATCAAGAAGATACGAGGACGCTCGCTGAGCCAAAGAGCTCTCCGGCGTTTGACATACATTGGAATTGTATTACATTAACTCCTGAGTTTCCGACACTTTGTCCAGGAGGATCTATGAACGAGACTCGGAAGATCGGCACCTACGCGTTGATGATTACAATCGTTGCATTGGCCCTCGTCTGGTTGGTCGGGGCTGGGCAGGCGGAGCAAGCCGGAATCGAGGCTGCGACCTTCGCTCAGGATGACAGCTCCATGCAGGCAGACTCCGACACTGCAGTCAACACTGCGGCGCGCGAGAAGTCGATTCTGTATTATACTCGCCTCCTCGTTGACATGGCTTACAACGTCCACTCCAGGTATATGGAAGACGTCGATCCGAAAGATCTTGCGTATGCCGGAATCCGAGGGATGCTCGAAGACCTCGATCCATTCTCTGTCTTGATGGAGAAGAAGTCGTACGAAAATCTGATGGAGAATACCCACGGTAAGTACGAGGGACTCGGCATGCAGATTGGCAAGCGCGGTGATTTCATCACGGTGATTGCACCTATGGAAGGAACACCGGCGGAAAAGGTCGGATTGCAGGCCGGGGACATAGTCACGAAGATTGACGGCTCTAATACGAAAGACATGTCGACCGAAGATGCGTCGAACCTGATGCGCGGCCAGTCGGGCACTTCCGTGACGTTGACCGTCAAACGTCCGGGCTATGACGAAGAGCTGGATTACATTGTTACCCGCGCCGAGATTCCGCTATACAGCGTAAACTACTCGGGCGTCGTAGATGGCAATATCGGTTACGTCAGATTGTCGAGATTCGCCGAGTCGACAGAGGAAGAACTCCGCAGAGCGGTGGACAGTCTGCAGAGCGTTGCCGACCTCCAGGGTCTCGTGTTCGACCTGAGGTCGAACGGAGGCGGACTACTTTCGCAGGCAATTCAGACAGCCAATCTGTTCCTGGATAAGAACAAGCTCGTTGTCTACACGCGGGGACGGCTGCCGTCGTCCGAGCGACGCTACTCGTGTGAGACAGATCCGGTCTATGCATCCAAACCTCTCGTGGTGTTGGTCGATGCCGGTTCGGCATCGGCATCCGAAATCGTTGCGGGAGCCATTCAGGACTGGGATCGCGGCGTTATCATCGGAAACACGACTTTCGGAAAAGGCCTCGTGCAGCAGATATTCGGTGGAGAAGGCGAGTCGGACGTCGCTCTGAAGCTCACGACCGCGAAGTACTATGTGCCTTCCGGAAGATGCATTCAGAAGCCGGAGAAGTCCAAGAAGCACCCGGAGGAGTTCGACGAGTTTGACATTGAAGCTGAAGCCGAGGAAGTCAACACCGATCGCGAAGTCTTCTACACCAACGGCGGCCGCAAGGTCTACGGTGGCGGGGGCATTGTCCCGGACATAGATGTTGAGCGCGAAAAGTGGGAGCCGATCGAGATCAACCTCGAGCGACAGTCAATGTTCTTCAGCTTCGCAGTTGACTACACGTCCAAACACTCCGACCTCGAGCGGGATTTCGAGGTCTCGGATGCCGTCTTCGACGAGTTCAGGAGTTACTGCAAGGGAAAAGACTTTGAGTACAAGAGTCAGATGGAACTCGAACTCGAGAACTTCGAAAAGGCCGTCGAGGAGTCTGGCGAAACCGAGACTTTTGCTACAGACGTCAACGAAATCCGACAGCTAATCGAGGCGCAAAAAGTGCGCGATTTCGACCTGTCGAAGGACTATATCTCTCGTCGCATCAAGCGGGAGATCATCCGGAAGCAATTCGGAGAGAAAGGCGTCTACGAGGAGCTTGTGCTCAAAACAGATCCATACGTCCAGAAGGCGCTTGAAATACTCAAGACCGAAGGGACTTACTCCAAGTATCTGAAGCCAGGCACTGATATCAGAGGCGAAAAGTGATCGCCATGACATACTGAATTGACACGGCGGGCCCTGTCCCGCCGTATCTTTTTAGCGGATTCGATGGACTCTCGAACTACCCTACCTCCCCAAGACAGGCCTTACTCCAAGCTCGCCAAGTATTACGACTTGCTTGGATGGTCCGACTTCACTCTTAGATTGATGCCACACCTGACCGCTTTCTTCAGAGCGATAGGCGGTCTCCCCGATGAATTCCTGGACATCGCCTGCGGCACCGGTGTGCTGACGAACATCCTGTCTGCAAACGGAGTCCGTGTCACTGGAATCGACATAAGCCCTCAGATGATCAGAGCCGCGAAATCCAAGCAGTACCTCACCAAACCGAAGTTTCACGTTGGAGATATGCGCACATTTGATCTGGGCCAGACGTTTCCTGTCACTGGATGTTTCTACGACGCACTAAATCACCTTTCGTCTGAAATGGATCTGCTCGCTGCGTTCAGCAAAGCCGCAAGCCATACCGAGAAGGGCGGCTATTATATCTTCGACGTCCTTACACCAATTGGCTTAAAACATTGGAAGCCTTACTGGGCACAGAAGAGCGGCCACTACCTGGTGTGCCAACGTGGACACTTTAACTCAGCAAACAAGACCCGCGTTGTACACATTGAGGCATTCGTCAAGACTGGACTGCGCTCCGAGCATGTCGAGGAAGTGCTTACCGAGACGGCTTTTGAGATTGACGTGGTGAAGCAGCTTCTTGCCAGAGCAGGATTTCGGAAGCTTGTCCTGAAGCCTTTCGTGCGCTATAAGACACTCGCAAGTGCCGGCCGGTTGGTCTTCATCTGCAGGAAATAGCGTACCTCAGCTCAGCTCTCACATATAGATATATTACTCGATGTTTAGATACGTGTAATCTGTCCGCATAGGCCTGTCGCAAAAGCGCTGGCTTCTGGGAGTCTCTCGGCCCAGATCACGATCTTTCGATCAGCACGATAGTAGGCTCACGAATCCCTGTTGATTCAAGATGTAGCATATTTCCGCTGACGATGGAAAACGCCAAAATTTCAGTTGACTAATATCAGAGATTTCGTACTATCTATTCTCTTAAGGTTGTTGCTCTTACGTATATTCTCCAGGAAGTGGAGTGTGCCGACAGAAGGAGCAGCTGGATTCAATTTGTGAAATTTCCCGCAAGCACATCGGGTTTTGATTGCAGATTAGGCTGCGGAACGGAAGTCAGATCATTGACGATTTTCACAGTTCTATTTCGGTAGCAAGATGATGACTACTCAAGTTTGTGAAAATGATAACATTCTTGACCTGCCTGTCGGCTGCAAATCATGTGGGAAGCGGGGCTCCCGTGCTTAAGGACATTCTCACAGAGTATCGGCAACAGATCATCGGCGATTGGTTCCGGCTAATAGTCGAAACCTACCCTGCGAATTCCGCGGACTTTCTCACCAACCAGAAAGACCAATTCGCGAATCCGGTAGGCTCAACGATCTCACGCGAGATTGAAATACTCTTCGATGAACTTGCGGGGAGTATGGATCAGGCGAGAATCTCATCTGCAGTCGACAGCCTGATGCGGATCAGATCCATCCAGGACTACACAGCGTCTCAAGCTGCAGGAGTGCTGTTCAGGGTGAAGGACTGCGTCAGGGCGCTCTTGGCAGACCGAATGGCAGACAGCGGACTTGCGTTGGAGCTGCTTGGGTTCGAATCGAAGGTTGACATCGTAGCGCTGTCTGCATTCGATGCCTACACGAGATGCAGGGAGTCACTTGACGAGCTCAGGCTGAAGGAAATGATGGCGCGTTCCGCGAAGCTGACGGAGCGTGTAGCTAAAGCCGGAGGAGTAGATTTCAATGACGTATAGATATCACTCAGTTAACATCGTCTGCATCATATACAACGGGAGGATATGGTAGATGAAAGCCGTCTATTCCTTATTGGCAGTAGTCGTGCTTGTCTTGATCGCTTTGGTGGGTGCATCATCGGATGGACTGCGGTTCCTCTTCGCCGTAGTCTTGCCTTATGTAGCGATCGTCTCATTTCTGCTCGGGATGATTTACCGGGTAGTGAAATGGGCTCGTTCTCCGGTGCCATTCAGAATAACCACCACTTGCGGACAACAGAAATCGCTTTCCTGGATCAAGAGCAGCAAGCTGGATAATCCACACACCGCACTCGGCACTCTTGGAAGGATGGCGCTTGAGGTACTTCTATTTCGTTCGCTGTTCAGAAACACGAAATCTGAACTGAAGAAGGGACCGACCCTGGTTTACGGCGCCACGAAGTATCTGTGGCTCGGTGCGCTTGCATTTCACTGGTCGTTCCTGGTGATATTCCTGCGGCATTTCAAGTTCTTTGCAGAGCCGGCTCCATGGTGGGCAACCGGACTTCAGGAGTTGGACGGCTTCTTCCAGGTTGGTTTACCGGTCATCTTCGCGACGGACGCTGTGATGCTCGGCGCCATTACTTACTTGTTCGCGCGCCGGATCGTTGATCCCAAACTTCGATACATTTCACTCGCAGGTGACTACTTCCCTCTTCTGTTGATAGCAGGCATTGCGCTGTCCGGTATCTGGATGCGCTACTTTGATAAGGTGGACATCGTCTCAGTAAAACAACTGGCGATCGGACTGGTGACTTTCAGTCCAGCTGGGTCGGAGGTGCTCGGCGGCATTGGAGCCTCGTTCTTCGTGCATCTGTTTCTCGTTTCCGCTTTGTTCACTTATTTCCCATTGTCTAAGCTTGTGCACATGGGGGGAGTCTTCCTTAGCCCGACACGAAACCTCGCCAACAATAACCGGATGGCACGGCACGTAAACCCCTGGGACTACCCAGTGAAAATCCACACTTACGAGGAGTGGGAAGACGAATTCAGAGCCGTGATGAAGGCGTCGGGTATGCCTTTGGAGAAGGATTAGCCTATGTCTGAACACACACCAAAACCGGAACAGCTGATTGACATAGAATATGCTCCCCCGAAGAAGGACTGGATGGATACTAGGGTGTCCTTCCGCAAAGGGAGCTTCAACTATGGCGCCCAGCCCGAAAGCGCGAGATACGTCGGATTCCCGTATCCGCGCAAATGGCAGCCGATGCATGACGACTGGCAATTGCCCGAGAATTGGCAAGAGATCATTCACAAGGGATTCAAGGAGAGGCTCGACAAGTACAGATCACTCCGAGTATTTATGGACATCTGTGTTAGGTGCGGAGCTTGCGCCGACAAATGCCACTACTTCATCGGTTCCGGCGATCCGAAGAACATGCCGGTTCTCCGGGCCGAACTGCTGAGATCAGTCTACCGAAACGACTTCACCGCTGTTGGCAAGATTCTCGGCCGAGTTGCGGGAGCACGAAAACTCACGGTCGATGTGCTGAAAGAGTGGTTCTATTACTTCTTCCAATGCACTGAATGCAGGCGCTGCTCGGTCTTCTGCCCGTACGGGATCGACACCGCCGAGATAACCATGATGGGGCGTGAGCTGTTGAATCTCGTAGGGCTGAACATCGACTGGATCACAACACCGGCAGCCAACTGCTTTCGAACCGGCAATCATCTCGGCATTCAGCCCCACGGATTCAAAGATTCAATTGACTTTGCTGTAGATGAGCTTGAAGAGCTGACAGGAGTCAGAGTCGAAGCGCCGATCAACAGGAAAGGCGCAGAGATTCTCTTCGTGGCTCCATCTGCGGACTACTTTGCTACCCCTCACTATTACACGCTACTCGGCTATCTCGCTCTCTTCCATGAGATCGGCTTGGACTACACTTGGAGCGCTTTCGCCTCGGAAGGCGGAAACTTCGGCCTATTCCATTCGGCAGAAACAATGAAGCGGCTCAACAACAAGGTCTATCACGAGGCGAAACGGCTCGGCGTGAAATGGATCATCGGCGGTGAATGCGGCCACATGTGGAGAGTGCTGCATCAATACATGGACACGATGAACGGACCGGCGGATTTCCTCGAGGCGCCTGTATCACCAATCACGGGCACGAAGTTTGAACATGCCGCTTCGACCAAAATGGTTCACATCTCGGAATTCACGGCAGACCTTCTCAAGAACGAGAAGATCAAGGTGGAGCCAAGCAGGAATGACCATGTAGTAGCGACATATCACGACTCCTGCAATCCCGC
>JAGVNY010000115.1 GCA_020053015.1 Candidatus Zixiibacteriota bacterium
CTTGATCCTGCCAAGTTCGCGGGGCTTGCGGAAGGTGATGCACACGTCATACGCAACGCGGGCGGAAGAGCATCAGAAGACGCCATCCGGTCCCTCGTGATTTCATATAAGCTGCTCGGCACCCGCGAGTGGTTGGTGATACATCATACCGACTGCGGGATGCAGTTGTTCAGCCAAGACGTCATGCAAGACCTGCTCTCTACGAGCCTCGAGACCGCCTCGGTTGACAGTAGCGGCTGGCATGACTCTGGCACAGGTCCCGGATCATCGGAAGGCCAGTTCATTGACTGGCTCACCTTCCGTGATCTCGCGACAAGCGTCCTGGATGATGTTCGCCGCATTCGTAACCACCCGTTAGTTCCCAAACGGATACCGATATATGGCTACATCTATGATGTCAAGACGGGAAAACTGAATGAGGTGGTTCAGGCCACTCTGGTCGGGAAAGCGGAATAGCTGGTTCTGGCTCGGAAAGCCATGCTCTGCATCGCGATGTCGGGCAAGATATCCTCGGGGAACATTTGAAGGAAGTCGGTGGCTCGTCTGACCAGGAATCTCGGGTTTCTCAATACCCGTCGTGTCACCTGGAATCAAGCCTACTGGAACTGGATTCCGGCTACCTCCAAAATGATTGACTCAACCGCAAGGTTGTGTTGCGGCCTACTCACAGTTCCTCCGCAATACGAAAGGAAACGACCAGTGAGCGAGTGAGCTATCAGTCGATCGACTCAATCATCTTGTCGGAATCGAGAAGATCACTCCGACTTCAGGCGCCCAGTCTGTGCCCTTCGACGTTATGCCGAACGCATTGTTGAACTTGACGAACACGTCTCGATTCAAGTTCAGCTGAACTTCGGTGATCAGCTCCCATTCGTCCTGCGTACCTTCGACACCTGCATAGATGCGCCATGTCGATGAGAGCCGTTTGAGGTATTCGAGCGCGATTTCGCCAAGAGCGAAAGATTCCTCGGATCGGTCATACTCGGCTGCAGCCCTCAATGTGACCGTTCCCCACTTGAAGCCTCTTACAAGACCCGTGCCGCCCTTGAATTCCCAATCCGATGTTCCAATGAGATCCCTGCTTTTCGAGAGCGGATACACAACTTCGAAATAACTGAAGCATGCCGGTCGGCTTTCGGTCTCGCTGAGCCAACACCAGTCGATCTGAGTCTGGACATCGCCCAAACCTGCCTCCTCGATCTTGTCAGGTATCTTTGTCGGGTCATCGGCTGACGTTTCGAGCGATGCGTTAATGATCGCTGCTTCTATTTCCAAGACCAGACTGGAGGTGATTCCATAGCCAAGGAATATCAGCCCTTCGGTCGCTCGATACTTTCCGCGATAATCCTCATCGAGGCCATATCCAAACTCATTGGGCGCATACTCCGCGTTGTTGTCGAGATAGAGCTCCAAAAAGGGGTAGATGAGCAATTCGCCGCCCTCAGCGTAGGTTCCGAACATGGATGTCGGTGTGCCCGCACCTCGATCCCGCAAATACTCAGGCAACTCCTGTGCAAGAATCGAGCGTGCCAGGCTGCACCATGCACAACACATTCCGATCAATGCAATGCCTGCAAACTTACACCAGTTGTTCGATCTCATTCACCATCCTCCTCGTCACTCTGATCGATGTCACCCGGTTCATCTTCGTCTTCCTCTATTGCAGCAGATGAGAGAATCCTCCCATCTGAAGCGACTGACAGTTCATGATCTGTCTCACCAATTTCAAGAGTGATCTCATACTCGACCGTTTCACCGCGGACAATCTTGTCGACTTCGTCGATTTCAGCTTTCGGGTAAGCCTTCTTCACTGACTGTGCGATCACATCCGGCAATGACTTGAGCTGCATGTCTTCGACGATCTGCAACAGCGTGCCATCGGGCAAGTAGACAAAGTCCTTTTCGAGATCACCGACTCTGGTTTCGATTTCGTATCTTGTCTGTCCGTTGACAACCTCTTTGCTGTAGTCCGTCCCGACTGCTCCAGGATTTGCTTTCTCGAAAGCCCTAAGGACAGCTTGAGGAACATCAGACTTCACAGTCTTCGGATCGTCCTCGCCGATTGCAATCGCCGTGAACAGGACGAGAACGACAAGGACTGCCGTAACCAATCGTACCATAAATACACCTCCTGTGAACTGCTTCATGATGCGCAATATCGGGCATTAGAATGAAACCAAGATGAAGACACCGCGCTGAAGCTGCCAATTCAGGGATTCCTTTGCAGTGCGCGGCAGGCGAACCGGGTAGACTCAGTCGTCTTCATCAACTGGCAGCTGCACCTTGAACAGCGATCCACCTTCGGGGTTGGCCATTGCGTGGATGCCGCCACCGTGAAGCTCAACAATTTCTTTCGCGATTGCCAATCCCAATCCGCTGCCTCCGCCTGCCGCTCTGGAATTCGCTCCTCGATAGAACCGGTCGAATATCTTTGGCAAGTCAGCATCAGTTACCCCCGGCCCGGAATCGGAGACCGTCAGCTCCGCGAAACCCGCAGGACTTTCCCGCAGCCTGGCTGCAACTGCACCGCCACTTTCGCTGTACTTGATCGCATTCTCCAGCAGATTGAGGATAACACTCTTGAGCCTGACCTCATCTCCATGCATTTCCATCACCGTTTCCACGTGAACATCCACTCTGACGTTCGCTTTCAGCGCTTCTTTTCTCAGGAGCTTCACACAGTCAACGAGGATTTCATCAAGGCGGATTCTCTTCCTCTCGAGTACGAGCTTGCCCGCATCGATTCTTGCCAGCGTGAGAAGCTGTTCCACAAGCCGGGTCAGGCGATCCAGTTCACTCAACGCGTCATCTATGCTGGCCCGCAAGTCTTCCCTATCGATCTGAGATCGAAGATATTCCAAGTCGCCGATTATGACCGTAATTGGTGTTCGCAGCTCGTGAGATGCATCCGTAACAAATTGACGCTGACTCTTGAACGCTGACTCCAGTCGATCCATCATGTCATTCAGCGCTTTTCCGAGTCGGGTTACCTCATCCGCATGCGCGGGCAAAAGAAGACGCTTATCCAGCTTGTTGGCCGAAATCTGCTCTGCTGTGGTCACCATCTGGGACATTGGTCGAAAATAGCGCCGGGTAACGAAGTAGATCGCAGCAGCAGCTACAAGAAGAACTGTCAGCACAGACCCGAAGAGAATCATAGCCAGACGATCGAGCCGGGCGCGCACCTCATCTACGGAAGCTGCCAGAGTCAGGGTGAAACGAAAGTTTTCATCTATCGGCACTGGAAACGAGATCATGCGGACCTCCTGCCCGTCACTGATGACAATCTCTTTGCACGGTCTTCCTGCTGCAAGCGATCGGAGCGCTTCTTCCGTCGGAGTCGCAAGCGACTCATCTCCGAACACC
>JAGVNY010000166.1 GCA_020053015.1 Candidatus Zixiibacteriota bacterium
CGCCGGTGAACACGACGGCAACGCTGGTCCTGTGACCGCATGTCCATGGGCCCGTCCGGACATTGCCAACGTGACCTATATGGGTCCCGGCCCGACTTCCCCGACGAATCAGCAGGTTCTGCTCGTTCGCGACAATGCCGGTGGCCATTACCTAAACTCGATCTGGGTTGACTTCCCGGTGAAGCCGCTCAACATCCAGGATGTCGCCGGTCTCTATCCGGGCGGATGCGTGCCGGGCAGTGCTCCTACTGAAGACTCAGAGAGACGTCTGGGCTTCGGCGATTTGTCCTTCGCGAACATCTTCATGTACCACATGCCGTTCCCGGCTAATGCATTAGTCGATGATTACGTCTTCGGCAATTGCAACACCAAGAACCCCAGCAACAACTGGAACGTTAATCCGCAACTGGAGAGCTATCCTCCGACCGTTGTCGGCGAGCACGGCAGCGTGAATTGCCGTACACTTGGCAGCCACACGCTCTGTCCGCGTCCGAAGATCACCAGCCCCGTGATTTCGACCCGACTCGCCGATCTGCCGAGACTGCCTGTCGACGGTCCCGCTTACTCTGGTGACAACTCGGATGAAGCCGCACCGTTATGGTTCACCGATGTGAACTACGCAGGTGCTTTCAGCCCCTTTGAGCCGCTTTGGACTGACGGCTGGACATTCATCTGGTTCGGTGGATATACGTGCAACTGTCCGGAGATTCCGGAGTGGGCTTACGGTGATGCCAACGGCAGCGGTGGTGATCCGGCGGTCGACATTGACGACATCGTGTTCCTGATCAACTTCGTCTTTGGCGGCGGCCCTGCTCCTAATCCCATGATCTCAGGCGATGCTAACTGCAGCGGCACATGGGATAAGGGCGATGTGCCGATCGATATCGATGATATCGTCTATCTGATTAACTACGTGTTCAGCGGTGGCCCGGCTCCAGCGCCTTGCCCACAGCCGTAGTTTGAAATAGCGAGGAGGCTTTCCTCGCTGAAGACACAGGGATTCCGGTCTGTCGAAGGACCGGAATCCCGAACTTCTTATGAAAAGAAGCTTTCGGCTAAGTAACAGCCAGGCAGGATTTGGATATGATGGAACAGATTGCGCTGAGTCGTCGCCCGGGCAGTTCAAGTGAGGTTCGGGAGATGTTGAGAGAAAGCGTGCTGGTAGTCGAGGACGACGAAAACATCAGAGAGCTCGTGAAGCTGAACCTTGAGAATGAAGGCTTTTCGATGCAAACGGTGGGCACCGGGGAAGAGTGTCTGACTGCGGCGAGGCACAACCCGCCCAGTTTGATACTGCTCGACCTGATGCTACCCGGCATTGATGGCCTTGATGCTTGTCGAATACTCAAGAATGACTCGCGCACTCGAAATATCCCAGTGCTCATTCTCACTGCACGCTCCGAGGAAGCTGACATAGTCACCGGTCTGGAGATCGGAGCGGACGACTATGTGACGAAACCGTTCTCCCCGCGAGTCTTGATCGCTCGGCTCAGGAAAGTCCTGCGAAAGAGCGCAAGACCTCTTTCCGAAGATTCTGATTTGTTGAAAGTCCATGATCTCGTTATCAACCCGAGGAGACATGAAGTCGTGGCAGACCGAGACCGCGTCAGTCTAACGCCGACTGAATTCAAGATTCTCTATCTGATGGCGAGGCGTCCAGGATGGGTCTTCACTCGAAATCAGATCATTGATGGAACAAGAGATGTCGACGTTGTAGTAACCGAACGGTCTGTTGATGTTCAAGTGGCAAGCCTCCGAAGGAAACTGGGAATGTCCGGGCTATGTATCGAAACCGTCAGGGGAGTCGGATACCGGGTCAAGGAATAGCAATACCGACACTGTCGCCAGGGAGCTGGCACCCGAAACACACACGAGATAAGTGCATCGGGCGACCCCAGATTCTGTTCGAAGTCCAACTGATTTTTGTACAAGATTTCTGTCGTACCTACAGACGTACAGGAATGATGAGTGACGGTTGTGCCGGCCTTGTTGCTTTCCCCCGATGAACAAGAAATCTGAGCAGGTCGGGTTTTCCCCGTACAGCGAGGACATGGCGCGCAAGGAATGGCACGACTCTCCCGCTGTGCCGGATAACGCCGGAGGCCGACCTGCTCATTTCATCACATCACTATATCAACTATCCTGCTTCATCCAGGAGTAGGTCGGGTTCCGATCCTCCGTCAAAGACGGAGGAGAGAAACCCGACAAGCCGTCTACTTCAGCCAGTCGAAGCATGGAGCGTGCGTGCTCGGGCTACCACCAAAGACAAAGTTGATCAGATAGACTATGTGATCGATGTCGACAGCCGGGTTGCCGCCGAAGCGAACCACCCGGCCGTTGACAATCAAGCATCTGCTATCAAAGTTTGCTACTCCAGATGATGTGGGCAAGGCACGCGCGGATCTGGTCCTCCACCGAAGACGAAGTTGATCAGAAACACAATGTCATCGATGTCAACCGGTACGTCGCCACCGCTGCAGTTAGCATCACCGGTGAAAAGGTATGGCGTTGGCTCCGGCCCTCCGCCGAACACGTAGTTGATGAGATAGACAATGTCATCAACGTCGATGATAACAGAGGCACTCTGGACATCAACATTGCCTCCGGCGACCATTGATATTGCTCTGAAA
>JAGVNY010000243.1 GCA_020053015.1 Candidatus Zixiibacteriota bacterium
GCGACAGCGCTGAATCCGTTCACCATTGACACGGAACTGAAGAGCTCAGGGTGCCGGAGTGCGATCTTCAAAGCGCCGTAACCTCCCATACCGATACCACCGATCGCGCGGGATGCGCGCTTCTTGATAATGCTGAACGGCGTGGAATCAGGCGGCGTATAGGCGTCGGTTTCCATTATCCTGATCAGGTCACGATAGATCATCTTCTCGAACTCGCCCGCCCTGTTCTTGTCAGCAAACGGGTCCGCGTCCCAGAGAGACCACCCGTCGGCAAGGAACGATCCGCCGACCGGAGTCGACACATCGGGCATGACGATCACCATCGGCTTGATCTCGCCAGAAGCTATGAGGCGGTCGGCAATCAGGTCGATTCTGCTGTAGAGAAACGCCAGTCCGCTGTCGGGATAGCTGAGGAAATCGTGCAGCAAATAGAGCGTAGGAAACTTGGCGCCTTCCCCCGGCGGATCGTAGACATAGCCGGGAGGCGTATAGATTCTTATTGCGCGAGTCCGGAAATTCACCCAGTTCGGATCTCCGTCGGCAATCAGCTCCTGCGTGTTGAATCTCCTGTCATAACGGAAGACGAGTCCTTGAGAGACGGCTGATGGGTCAGCCGGGTTATCTCTATCTCCGCATGCCAGGAGAGACAACGCGATGAGCGCGAGTATCACAAGCACTGTTTTTCTCAGTATCATCTCTCATCTCCCTCAAAACTTGATCGTCAGTGACAAGGCGACGTTGAATGCCGTGTTCTTGTATGTGCCTGAGAGATTATCCCAGATCCCGTCGTTGTTGCTGTCTGACTGCGAATCCACATCCCTTTCGGGTAACGCTACCAATTCCGCAGAACCAGCAAACTCGAAAATGTCATGGAGGTAGGACGCGCCTGCAGCGAAATGATGGCGATTGCCCGTATCAGTAAGAAGTGGGGACGCCTCCTCATCGGGCACTGCTCCCTGGTCGAAGCTATAGCCGCCTCTGAGCTTGATTCGGTCATTAAGCATGCCTTCAGCGCCAATGCTGAAGCGAACTGCATCATCCCAGTTGTAAGGGTACGCGATTTCGCCCATCAGAATCTGCCGTATCATTGGCCATGCGTCGACGCCGAGCGGGCCAAGCGATTCAGTGTACCTAGTTTCTACATCTTTCAATTCTGACCATCTTGTGAAGGCAACGTCAGCCGCAACCGTAACTTTTTCTGAAGCCGCATACGACACTCCGAAGCCAAACTCGGACGGAACGACCATGTCGACATCAGCCCGGTGAAACGCGTTCATTGTGTAGCCCGAGAAGAGCGTATCGACTTCTTCCTCAGCGTACTTGGATTGAATACTCTGGTTATCGGGAGTGAACAGCTTCACGAACACGTCGCCATCCATCTTGATCGTGGCTTTCGACTGGTAGCTGGCGCCGACCGAGATTCGTTCATTGACATCATAGAGCAAGCCCGCATTGAACCCGTAACCGAGGCCGCTAACATCGATCAGACTCCACTTGGCGAGCATATCGTAGGGCCGCGCATTCAGGGGCGACGGCATAGTGGATGGAACCAGCGACATCTGGCCAGTGAGGTAGTCGCCTCTGCGGATGGAGAACCCTACGCCCACGTGCAATTTGTCATCGGCGAACGAAGTCGCGAGTGCCGTGTGGAAATTGACGACGTCGACGTTGCTCGTGTATTCGATCTGTGGGAGTTTTCCCGAGTTGGGGTCATAACCTTCCGGGAATCTGTAGATATCCCACCTGAGGTTCTCATCGAAGGGCTGATATACCGCGAATCCCACCGAAACCGGTTTACCGAGGGGAGCCACGAGGACAGCGCTCAAACTCGGAATGTGGGCTGTCAGGTCGTCAGGATATCGCTCGCCTGTGGGAAACCCGAAGCTGTAGCCGTTCTGGGAAACTTTCGGATCAAAACTCGGTCGATATGTGTCCAGGCCGAGTCCGAACCCTAACTGGGACTGCTCCATTCGAGCAAGACCAGCCGGGTTATAGTACACTGCGCTCCAGTCATCGGCTACAGCCCGAAACGCCCCCGCCATCGAGCGCGCACGGGTTCCGACAGCGGAGACCGAAAATCCTCCCGCCAGAACATCCGAGAACATGAAGACCGCAAGCGCCGAGATTGAGAGTAGCAGTACACGTTTATTCGCCATCCCTGTCTCCGTTCTATGAAGATTAGCTTGTCCTCATACGGGTGAATGCACTTAACCTAACCCTAATGACGCAAAGACACTATGAACGTCAAATCGCGCGCCATTAAAGCCAAAAACTTACTCGCCACCCCCCTGTTTGTCAACCCCTTTTTTGGCGGGCCGCGCCTGAGCGATCCCGGTCAGACCTGCGAGTGATGTGCGCGGCAGCTACTTAGAGACCGGGCACATTGCCCTTTGGGAAAGATCTCGCACTTCTGCGCAGCCCCGTTGTCACGATCGGTCGATATGACGGGCATACTCGCACAGCTCAGCACAGGGGAACTTTCGCTTGACTGCCCTTGCAGGCATGGTAGATTGGCCATGTTGTGAAGGATATTGTCGGTGTCATACTCGCTGGGGGCTTAGGAAGACGGCTTGATCCCCTGACCCGAATCGCCAACAAGCATCTTCTTCCCGTTTACGACCGGCCGATGATCTTCTTCCCCCTTGAGAAGATGGCTCGCGCTGGTCTGAAGGAGATTATGGTTGTCTGCGGTGAACGACACAGGCATGAGTTCGAGAGAATTCTCGGAGACGGGTCTCAGTTCGGATTCTCCTCACTCGCCTATGAGGCTCAAATCGGAGAAGAGGGCATAGCGAAGGCATTAGAACTTGCGCAGGGCTTTGCAGACGGCCGTCGAATCTGTGTCGTGCTCGGCGACAACTTGTTCAGGGATGACATCAGGGATGAGCTCGAAACGTACAGACATCAGCAGGAAGGAGCTCGCATCCTGATGAAGAAAGTATCTGACCCGGCCAGGTTCGGAGTGCCAGTGTTCGACGGCGACAGACTTGTGCGGATAGAAGAGAAGCCAACATCGCCGAAATCGTCTTATGCAGTGGTGGGCATCTACTTCTACGACACCAAGGTCTTCGGCATAATCAAGACTCTGCGTCCTTCGGGACGAGGGGAATACGAAATAACAGACGTATCTAACCGATATAGAGAGAGCGGCGATCTGACCTATGGCTACTTGGACGGATGGTGGAGCGATTGTGGGACTTTCGAATCCCTTTACAGAGCCACCGGGTTGGTAAGAAATCAAAGGCTCGGAATCCCGGAGGATTGCGATGATTGAAGGCGTTAGAATCAAGCACTTGAAGGTGATCCCAGACGAGCGCGGATACCTAATGGAAGTGCTTCGTGCTGATGACGAGCTGTTTGCACGCTTCGGTCAGGCATATGTCACGTCGGCATACCCGGGAGTGATAAAAGCATGGCACTATCATCGTGAGCAAACCGACAACTTCACGGTGATTTCCGGTATGGCGAAATTCGCCCTGTTTGACAAACGTACTGATTCGCCGACAGCAGGTGAACTGAATGAGTTCTTCGTGGGCGAACGAAACCCGCTTCTCATTCAGATTCCTCCCGGTGTCTGCCACGGTTTCAAGGCGATAGGAGATAAACCGGCCATCGCTCTCAATATCCCGGACAGGGAGTACAACTATGAAGCTCCCGATGAAATGCGAATCGATCCGCGCGACAACGATATCCCATACGATTGGAACATAAAGGAGAGGTAGATTCCCTCTTATGAATCTTCTTATCACCGGCGGGTGCGGGTTTCTTGGCTCCAACCTCGTGCATTATCTCGCGTCCGCTCATCCAGAGTACTACATCACTGTCTATGACATCCTGACGTACGCAGGCAGCAGGTCGAACA
This sequence comes from Candidatus Zixiibacteriota bacterium, assembly GCA_020053015.1. GTDB lineage: Bacteria > Zixibacteria > MSB-5A5 > JAABVY01 > JAHJOQ01 > JAGVNY01. Next base: position 3,863 of record JAGVNY010000243.1, read on the forward strand.
TCAGAGGTCTGGAGAACAGAAAAGCCATCGCATTCATCGAGGGCGACATCTGTGATCCGGTCAGGCTTGCTGGCGCGCTGGACATCGGTGTCGACATGGTCATAAACCTTGCCGCTGAGACGCACGTCGATCGCTCGATCATGAGTCCGGTGGATTTCGTGAGAACCAATGTCTACGGCGTACAAGTCATGCTCGAGCAATGCAGGGAACGCTCGATAGCGTTCCTTCAGATATCAACGGACGAGGTTTACGGACCGGCGCCGGAGGATATCCGTTTCTCGGAACACGAGCCGTTGCTGCCGACCTCGCCGTATGCGGCTTCAAAGGCGTCGGCCGATCTTCTCATACTGGCCGCGCATCGCACTTATCGGCAGGACGTAATGATACTGCGGCCAGTCAACAACCTCGGACCGTATCAATACCCGGAGAAAATCATTCCGCTCTTCTGCGACAGGCTGTCGAGAGGACTTCCAGTGCCGGTTTATGGCGATGGATGCCAGATACGAACGTGGTTGCACGTGGACGACTTCTCGCGCGCCGTCGAGCTGGCGATCGAGGGTTTTGTTTCGGGTGAGTGTTTCAACGTCGGCTCGAAATGGGAGATCACAAACATCGATCTAACGAAGCGTATCGTCAAGCTTGTCGGGCAGAGCGAGAAGCTGATCAGATTCGTGGATGATCGCCCGGGCCATGACAGACGGTATGCGGTCGATTTCAGCAGATTCATGAATCGATTCGGATGGCTTCCCGGACGCGACTTCGACCGAGCGATCGAGAAAACCGTGAAGTGGTATCTCGAAAACCGGAAATGGCTTGACACCAAGCGCACCAAGGACTACGGCGAGTTTATCGACAGGCAATATGGCAAACTCAAATAGGGTGACACTCCTAACGGGGGCGGCCGGTCTGCTCGGCTTCAGACTTGTCGAGGCGTTGGCACCCCATGGAGATCTCGTCGCAGTCGTGCATTCCCACAAACTGACTGCACCTGCCCACTCGGGCGTCACGTTCGCGTGCTGTGATCTGACAGACCGAAATGAGACGGCGTTGCTGCTTCGCCGGTATAGTCCCAAGACTGTCATCAACTGCGCCGCCATGACGGATGTGGATGGCTGCGAAGACAAACCTGACCTTGCCAGAGCGATCAATTGCGGAATAGTCGAGAACATCTTGTCAGAGGCGGAACCCTTCGATACGAGGTTCGTGCAATTGTCAACCGACTATATCTTCGATGGCATGTCGGGTCCCTACCCCGAGGACGCTGTCCCGAATCCGGTCAACGTGTATGGCAAGACAAAGCTCGAAGCCGAGCAACTTGTAAACGACTGGCCGGGGAGCAAGCTCATCGTCAGAACGAGCGCCCTCTACGACTGTCTGGACTCCGGCAAGGCCAATCTCTTTGCTTCGACATACTATCGACTCAGACGCAGTGAATCGGTCGTGTCGGCATCCGATGCGCACTGCAACCCCATCTGGACACAGAACCTTGCACATGCTGTCGCAGAGGCCGCATCGACTGACGCCGAAGGCGTACTCAATGTTGCGGGGCCGGTTTATCTGAGCCGGTATGATTTCTCTCTAATCGTCGCTACTAAGTATGGCTACGCGCCGCAATTAGTCAGAGCTGCCGTTCTCGGCTCCATGGGTCGCCGTGCTTCCCGTCCGCTCCTCGCCGGACTCGACAGCTCAAAGGCGATCAGCCTGCTGAATACTCGACTTCTGTCTCCGTTGGAAACGCTAAGCGATCCTCTCTTTCAGCCCGCCATGTAAAATCTTCCTCGATTAGACAGTTCCTCGGAAATAGTTTCCCCGATATCAAGGATCAGAACTCAGATCAAACCACGACAAGTTAGTACATACCAAGGGATTAGATGGGGTCACGGGGTGCGGCACATCTTTCGCTATTAAAACAGGATGACATGAGTCTTTCTAAATTGGACTTAGAAAGAGGTGATAATGACTAAGTCAGTTGTTCGGATAGCGTTGCTGCTGGCCTTGGTCTCCGTTGTACCCTCTCTTTACGGACAGAGTGAGGAGGAGGCACGGAGAATGTACGATGAGTACCTTCAACTTAAGGCGACCAAAGCGTCAGCATCGCCCAGTTCATACCGTTCTCCGGAAATTTCCGGAGACGATCCGATTGAATACAAACAGCCGGTTGAGAGTGACACTTCTCTCTATGCTGAGAGACTTACGTTCGGAGATTCGGCAGTTTCCGTCGATACTCTTATGCTGTTCGGATATAACATGTTCATTGATCGCTCGGCGCAATTTGCATCTCCCGAAATCTCCGCAGTACCTCCGGATTACACTATCGGCCCGGGGGACAATCTCATCGTCAATCTCTGGGGACGCGTCGACATGGAGTACAGCCTCACGGTCAACCGCGAGGGAAGGATCTTCGTCCCGAAAGTAGGCGAGATTGTCTGCAACGGTTCAACGATTGACGAGCTCGAGCAGCGGCTGTCGCAGAGGCTTTCGGAATCGTATTCTGACTTCAAGCTCGGCGTCAGCATCGGCAAAATACGATCAATTAAAGTCTACGTTTACGGCGAGGTGAAGCAGCCGGGCGGCTACACTCTGACGTCGCTCTCAACTATGTTTAACGCTCTCTATGCTTGCCAGGGCCCTAACGAGCGCGGTAGTATGCGGAAGGTACGGCTTATCCGCGGAGGAAGAACTCTCTTAGAAGTCGATCTTTATGCATTTCTTCTTAACGGTGACACATCCGGTGACGTGAAGCTTGAATCCGAAGACGTCGTGTTCGTTCCTCTTGCCGGAGAACTCGCATGGGTAAGGGGCGAAGTTCGACGTCCCGCAATATACGAACTTCGCGGTGGCGAGACTGTGCACGAAGTAATCGCTCTCGCGGGAGGCACAAAGCCGTCCGCGTTCAAGAGCCGGATTCTCGTCGATCGGGTAGGAGAAACCGACGGCAGGATTGTCGCGGACGTCGACCTTAGAGACCCCTCCGATAGTATCATGATGATGACCATGAAGGGCGGCGACGACATAACCGTTTTCCCGATGGACAACTTACGCCACAATGCAGTCTGGCTCGCAGGATATGTTAAACATCCAGCAGCTTATCAAATCGAAGAGAGACAGAGAGTATCCGACCTGATCTTCGATGGTGATCAGCTTTACGAAGACTCTTACTTACAGCGAGCAGACCTCATAAGAACATTGCCCGGAGGTGTTCAGGAGATACTGCCGGTGAACCTTGAAGCGCTCCTATCCGGAGACACGCTCGCCAATATTGAACTGAAAGCGAAGGACAGTCTGGTAGTTTACTCGACCGATGAAGTGTCGAGAGCGAAGTTTGTCGATATCCGCGGCGAGGTCACGAATCCCGGAAGCTACCGTTTGTTCGAGAACATGCGATTGTCTGACCTGGTATTCAGGTCCGGCAACCTCAAGCGGAATGCATATCTGCTCCTGGCAGAAATCGTCCGGATCAACGAACACGGAACCGTAGACATAATCACAGTCGATCTCAGCAGGCTGTCGGATCTGCGAGGTTCTACAGACATCATACTTCAGGAAGACGATCAAGTCTTCATCCGCAGACTTCCTGACTGGGAATCTGACCGACTGGTCAAGATCGAAGGGCAAGTGGTACTGCCGGGAGATTACGCTCTGGCATTCAAAGGCGAGACTCTGTATGACATACTTCAGAGAGCAGGTGGATTGAAAGAAAACGCATTCACTTCCGGTGCGATGCTCTTCAGATCGCAAATCTCCAGTGATCTGAAACGGAAGAACATACGAGAGGTGGTCGTAAACTCCTCTCCCCTGCGAGCCGATTCCACGGGACGACTCCATCCCGATCTGGTGTTCGACTTCGATCCGGACAAGCTCACACGCATCGTGATCGATCTGGAGACAATAATCGAGTCGCAAGGCCAGAACGGCGACATTGAGCTGAGAGCCGGCGACCAGATCTACATTCCTCCGATGCCTGCGGGAGTGCAGGTTCTTGGTGCAGTAGCCTCAACTGGCACTATCCAGTTTCAAGAGGGAAAGAAACCTTCGTTCTATCTCGATCGTGCAGGTGGCCTCTTGGAAAGCTCTGACAAGAACAGCATAAGAGTTGTCAAAGCAAATGGCAGAGTACTGACGTGGCAGAAGGCCCGAGGTCGTAAGATCGAACTGGGCGATGCGCTCGTGGTGCCGACCGAGGTCAAACACGAACGAGACTGGTGGAAGATTCTGGGGAATGCCGCCACAATAATGGGCGGACTGGCGACCACCGTATATATTGTAGACAGACTGTGATACTCGGACAATATTGAAACCAATTATGTTGACTGCGATTACTCATACGGTCGGAGGAAGCGAATGAAAAAGCTTCTGCTCGTCGCCGGGGCTCGACCCAATTTCATGAAATTGGCTCCTCTGTATGCTTCACTCAAGGCCGAGCCCGACGCCTTTCAGCCTATTGTCGTCCATACCGGACAGCACTACGATCGCCAGATGTCCGATGTCTTTTTCGAACAACTCGCTCTTCCTGAGCCGGACATCAACCTCGGGATCGGTTCTGCAACCCACGGCGCTCAGACAGGCAGAATCCTGGAGAAGCTCGAGAAAGTGATGCTGGACTCTGAGCCGGACATGGTCGTTGTCTTCGGTGATGTCAACTCCACGCTTGCTGGCGCGCTTGCGGCTGTAAAACTCGGAATTCCGGTCGCGCATGTCGAAGCCGGACTTCGGTCGAATGATTGGAGCATGCCCGAAGAGATTAACCGCGTTGTAGCAGACAGAGTGAGCGCTCTTCTGTTCACGACGTGCGAGGATGCAGCAGACAACCTGCTTCGCGAGGGTGCGACGCCCGATTCGATTCACTTCGTCGGCAACGTCATGATCGACTCGCTTGTGAAACTCCTACCGGTCGCCGACAAACTCGACGTTCTCAGGCAGTATGATTTGCAGTCGAAGCGTTACACTCTCGTCACCATGCATCGAGCATCGAATGTTGATGACGAAGAGAATCTCCGAAAGCTGACAGAGATGCTCTCTAGACTCGCCCTCTTTGCCCCTGTGATGTTCCCAGTGCATCCGCGCACGATGAGAAATCTGAAGGATCTGACATCGGCAATTGATCGAGACTCGATCTTGGATCACCCGAATATCCGTCTCAGCGAGCCGCTCGGTTATCTCGAGTTCTTGAAACTTGAGAAAGAGGCAGCGCTCGTGGTCACGGACTCTGGCGGAGTCCAAGAGGAATCAACGTATCTGCAGGTGCCGTGTTTGACGGCACGTCCAAATACGGAGAGACCTGTCACGATCACCGACGGCACTAATACCTTGGTAGGTCTTGATCCGCTTCGAATTGCGGAATTGGCAGAGCAGTACCTTTTCGGCGGAAGCCCGCAACGGAAGAGGCCCAGATTGTGGGACGGCAACGCGGCACCGCGCATCGTTAGCGTTATGCAACGGTTCTTCGAGATCACGTCAGTCCCCGCTCCGGGAGTAACCGAGGACGACTGCGTGGAGCAAGAGCTCCGATGAGCGGAGTCTGAAGCATGGAGCCGCTGGGAACCACCGATGAATCGAGAACTAAACAGACTGACATCCATTCCGCAGCGGACAGCAGACCGGTATCTTATCTAACTGAAGCCAATAGGAAATCCTTCCGCAACTGCAGCCGCTCACTCCACCGAATCCCCATTCCGTCCACAAAGTCGGCAACCGCAATTCGACTTGCTAATAGCGGCGCACGGATATACCTTCACAATCTGTATCGCTTTCGAACGGGGATTGACGCCATATGTCCAAGATCGGCAGAAACATCGTCAGACGGGCAACCAAGAAGATTGGAAGGTTGCTGACGCGTATGTTGTCGGTTCTTGTCAAGAAGGCCCCGATGTCCAAGGACGAGTTCGAAGCCCTGGTGGTTTCTGCGACCAAGTTCTGCTGCTCAACCGACTATGCTCGCGAGTTATTGCGAAAACGATGTATCATCATTTCCACTCCGACTGATAACCTCTTCGCTTATTTGAAAGAGAACTATCCGGAGCAGGTCCGCGACATCATCTCCCTGGCAGATGATCTCCTGGATAACCGTGTCACTTTGCTCGGATTCGAGCCTCATCAGTTCGACGGCAAGTTCGAATGGAACAAGGATTTCGTTTCAGGCATAACTTGGCGGAGCGACTATTACCTCTCGGTCCCTCTGATCATGTGGGAAAACAAGTCGGACATCAAAGTCCCATGGGAATTATCGCGATGCCAGTATCTCGTGTGGCTCGCGCAGGCTTTCCGATTGACGAATGATGCTCGCTACGCCAACAAGATCGTCGAGTTGGTCGAGAGCTGGATCGAGTCGAATCCATATCCATACGGTCCAAACTGGACGTGCGCCATGGAAGTGGCGATCAGAATGCTGAATTGGATCACTGCTCTTGAGATCGTTGGGAAGTGCGAAGCAATAAGCGACGAATTCTGTCAGAAGACATATCAGTCTCTGTTCCAACATGCGGTCTTCACTGACGAAAACCTCGAGAAGATCGGTTATGGACTGAACACAAACCACTATCTGGCCGATCTGTTGGGCTTGCTTGCCGCAGGACGTCTCTTCCGAGAGTTGCCGCAGGGGGAGAAGTGGCTCCGCATGTCCAAGGCAGAGCTTGAACGGGAGATCATGTCTCAGACGCTCTCGGATGGCTTCTGTCACGAGTCATCACTGAACTACCACATGCTGACTCTCGAGATGTATCTGACTGCTCTCGCAATCGAATCGCGTTACAGCGGCTTCTCAGAAGACTACTGCCACCGGCTGAAGCAGATGGTACATATTACGTGGGCGCTGACCAAGCCCGACGGCACCCTGCCGAATTTGGGCGATGGCGACTCGGGTCGAATTCTGATTCTCGATGGCGATCCGGCACAGAAGCCATCCAGGCTTGTAGATCACGCCGCATACCTACTTGATAGCGCTGAACACAGAGGCTCCGCCAGTTCCCCACCTTACGATGCTGTTCTGATTGCCGGAGCTGACTCAGCCCGCGAGACATTCGAAAGAGCCGAGTCAACAGCAAAGACTTGCGAGCAATCAGCTTATTTCGAGCCGTCAGGACTCGTGAGCATGCGGAAGAATGGGCTCTTTCTCTTCTTTGCTGCCAACCCTATCGGCTCGGGAGGGCTCGGCGGGCATAAGCACAACGACATGCTCTCGATCGAGATTAGCTGTGACAAAACCAATTTTGTGATCGACTCCGGCACGTGTACATACACGTCTGACCAGGTTCAGCGCAACGCGTTCCGTGGTACCGAATCGCACTCGGTTCCGGCCGTGAGGGGAGTCGAGCAGAATCGATTTCTCCCGCGACTCCTGTTCGCGATCCGTTCGGATGCAGAGGTGAGAGTGACGAAGTCGGAATCGACACGGGTCTATGATCTCGTGGAAGCCGAGCACTCAGGTTACACACGACTGGAGGACCCGCTGCTCGTGCTGAGAAAGATATACTTCGACAAAGAACACGAACTCTGGGTCATCTGCGACAGTTTTTGTGGCAGCGGTGAATATGATTTCGAGAACAACCTCGTCATTGGGGACGCTGTTCCTGAGATCGTCGACGACTCCCGCGTTCTACTTCGATCTACGAAGTCAAGTGACACGATGGAGATTTGCAGCATGACCCCACTGTGGCGGCCAAACGCTCACGAGCATTTCGTATCATCAACTTACGGTCAGAGAACCGGTGCCCGGAAGCTCGTGTATAAGCTTTCAGACAGGGCGCCTCAATCTATGATATGGGCAGCGATACCTAATGCTGAATGCGAGCGTGACAAGAGGATTGGGATTGCAAAGGCACACGCTGACGAGCTTGGCTGGACCGCAGACAGCGGTCTTCGGCATGCTACTGCAGTCGTTGAGCCCGGATCGTCCCATGAATCACTTGCTCTAAGCACCGCCTGATTCCGGCAAATGCTTACTCGATTTGACATAGTCTGTCTCTCCACCCAGGATTGGAATGACCTTTGGACCAGGAAGCAGCGGTTCATGCAGAGGTTTTCGAAAATGGGTCATCGGGTGCTATATGTCGAAACCCAGGTGCACTGGGTCACATACCTTCTGCAGTTCCGTCGGCTATGGAAGAGACTCTTCGCATTCGCTCGTGGCCCAAGACGCGTGGACGACAATCTGTGGGTCTTGACACCACCCGTCTTGCTGCCCTTCTTCCAGATGCTCCCGCTGATTTGCAGGATAAACAGCTTCTTCATGTCGAGATTCCTGCAGCGACATATCAAGAAGCTTGAGCTTCGGAATCCTCTTATCTACAACTACACACCATACGCAGGCTTCGTACTGAAGAGACTTCGCCCAGAGCGCGCACTATACGAGTGCGTAGACGAGTTCGCCGTGAATAAGCGCCTCGTGAGAAGGACAGTCGTCGAGAGACTCGAGCGCGATACGATCGGGCGAAGCGATGCGGTCATAGTCACAGCTCCGTATCTCTTCGAGATGAAGAAGAAACACAGTAAGAAGACATTTCTCATTCCAAACGGCTCAGACGTCATGCATTTCAGGGAAGTGAATCTCGGCCGTGTGGAACCTGCTGAGGAGATTGCAGAATTGCCGAAACCGGTCGTCGGATTTGTCGGTGCACTCGCTTACTGGATCGATCTGGAGTTGATCGAGTATCTCGCCAACAGGTTACCACATTGCTCTATCGTGTTCGTCGGTCCGGTATCAGTAGACGCTGGGCGCTTAGCGAAATACCGCAATGTGCACTTTGTCGGCCGGAAGCCGTACGCGGACATTCCGAAATACATGGCGGGAATTGACGTATGCATCAACCCGTA
>JAGVNY010000241.1 GCA_020053015.1 Candidatus Zixiibacteriota bacterium
AAGTTCTCTCTCTGGCATTAGGTGTCTCCTTTCTGGTTACTCCATTTACCTTAAGGATACACCTTCTGCCTTTTACACACTCCTAAAGATATTACCCGCGTCGGGTGGCGGGCAAATAATTGTTGCGCCGTTCGGGGACGAGGGGTATAATGCTAAGCTTTATGGGAACCTTTGGCGACCTATCGGAGAACGTCGCGAGGATTCGCCTTGACATCGACCGATGTTTGGAGAAGTCCGGGCGGTGTGGCGAGAGCGTCAAGATAGTCGCCGTTACGAAAACCTTTCCGGCAGAGGCGGTTAAGGCTGCAGTAAGAGCCGGAATAACCGATATAGGTGAGAGCCGGGTCCAGGAAACCGCCGATAAGAAGCCCAGTGTTGGCCTCGACTGCCGCTGGCATCTGATAGGACACTTGCAGAAGAACAAGGTGAAAAAAGCGCTGGAGTTGTACGACTTGATTCAATCGGTTGATTCATATGATCTTTCGCTTGCCATCGATCAACGCGCGACCCACCCGGTCGAAGTGCTTCTCCAGGTGGATTCATCAGGCGAGCGGACGAAATTCGGGATCGATCCTGACAGGATTGTCGAGGTCGCAAGGCGAACAGCATCGCTGGAAAGAGTCCGCGTCATGGGCTTGATGACAATAGGCCCTCTTGCGACGGATGAGACGATCGTGCGGCACAGTTTCAGACTAACGAAATCGCTGTTTGACAGTCTCAGCGAGGAATCCATTCCGAACTGCGAGATGAGATACTTGTCTATGGGAATGAGCAGCGACTATATGATTGCGGTCGAGGAAGGCAGCAATATGGTCAGGATAGGAACGGCCATTTTCGGCAGTCGAGGTTAGTATGGATCAACAGAAACCCGGAATAACTCCGGTAGAGCTGAGAAACAGGCAGTTCGCGAAGAAGATGCGAGGCTTGGATCCGGTGGAAGTCGACGACATCGTTCGCCTTGCCGCAGACAGCCTTGAGAGCGCTCTGATCAGGATCGATTCGCTCTCTTCTGACGTTAGAAGACTGGAAGAGAGGGTTCATCAATTCGAGCGGCTCGAAGCGTCGATCAAAGAAGCGCTGGTAACGGCACAGAGTGTTGTTGACGAGATCAAAAAGAATGCCTCGAAAGAGGCCGAGCTGGTCAAGAGGCAAGCTCAGATTGACGCGTCGAAATTCACTGAGATTCATGAGAGAAGGATGGCGGAGATCAAAGCCCAGACTGACAGACTTCGCTCGTTCAGAGACGAGTACGTAATCAAACTGAAGTCGCTCATAGCTGGACATCAAGAGATGATTGACAAGCTGGCTGATGACCATGTGAAGTTTGACATTTCGGAGCCGAAATCGTAAGCGCTGAATAGCAGCGATGCTAATGATGATTGCATTGGTGATTTGAATGTTCGACGAATTGAGAAAAGAGACAACTTTCCCACAGCTTGAGTCCGAGATACTCAAGTTCTGGGAGGCTGAGAGCATATTTCACAAGAGCCTCGCCATGCGCGAGTCCGCGCCGCGGTTCGTGTTCTATGAAGGTCCACCCACAGCGAACGGCAGACCCGGCGTGCATCACGTTATAACTCGAACTCTGAAGGACACGGTCTGCCGCTACAAGCAAATGCGTGGTTTCAGAGTCGACCGCAAAGCTGGATGGGACACGCACGGGCTTCCAGTCGAGATCGAAGTTGAGAAACAACTGAAGCTCGAATCAAAGGCCGCAGTGGAGAGGTATGGTATAGCAGAATTTAACCGCGCGTGCAGGGCATCAGTCTTCAAGTATTTGAAGGACTGGGACGAGCTCACGACGCGCATCGGCTACTGGCTCGATCTTGACCAACCGTACGTCACCTGCGACAACTCATACATGGAGTCGGTCTGGTACATACTCTCCGACTTCTTCAAGAGAGGTTTGATATATCAGGGGCATAAGATTCTGCCATATTGCCCTCGGTGCGAGACCGGACTGTCGTCGCATGAGGTAGCTCAGGGATACAAGGAAGTCGAGGATCCGTCTGTCTTCGTGAAGGTGAGGGCTGCTGACGATCCTGATCTGTATTATCTCGTTTGGACTACCACGCCGTGGACTCTGATTTCGAACGTTGCGCTCGCTGTGCAGCCCAACGCCGACTATGTGCGAGTCAAATACGGCGGTGAGCAGTTGCTCCTGGCCGAAGCGCTCGCGGAAAAAGTCCTGAAAGACGGATATGAAGTCATAGGCCGGATGAAAGGCTCCGATCTTGAGCACAAGCGCTACGAACCGATGTTCGAGTTCTACAGAGATTCGATCGATAACGCTTACTTCATCACGAACGCCGACTTCGTCACTCTTGACGATGGCACGGGAATCGTTCATATGGCCCCCGCTTTTGGCGCTGACGATTACTCCGTGGGCCAGAAATACGGACTGCCCATACTTCAAGCGGTCGAAACAAACGGGCGGTTCAAGAGCGAGGTCACTGACTGGGCGGGTATGTTCATCAAGGATGCCGATCCCCTGATCATTCGCAATCTCAAGGAACGTGGCCGGTTGTTCCGGAAGGAGAAGTATCCTCACAGCTATCCCTTCTGCTGGAGATGTGATACTCCGCTGGTTTACTATGCGCGCAAATCGTGGTACATACGTACCAGCGAGCACAAAGACAAGCTGATCTCATCCAACAGGCAGGTAAACTGGTGTCCACCGGAGATCGGAGAGGGCAGGTTTGGCGAGTGGCTCGAGAACAACGTCGACTGGGCGCTCTCGCGCGAGCGATACTGGGGAACTCCCTTGCCCATTTGGATTTGCGACTCGTGCGGCGAAATGACGTCCATCGGCTCTGTTAGAGAGTTGCGAGAGAAGGGTGACGACGTACCGGAAGAGCTTGATTTGCACCGACCCTTTGTGGACGCAATAACATTGAAATGCAAATGCGGCGAGGGTACGATGCGCCGCACGCCCGAGGTGATCGACTGCTGGTTTGACTCCGGGGCTATGCCATTTGCTCAATATCATTATCCTTTCGAACGCAGCGATGAACTCGACCAGTTCTTTCCGGCGGACTTCATATCGGAGGCTACCGATCAGACCCGAGGTTGGTTCTACTCGCTGACTGCTATCGCGACGCTGTTCAAGAATTCGCCAGCGTTCAAGAACGTGGTGGTAATCGGATTCACTCTTGACAAAGACGGTCTGAAGATGTCAAAGTCGAAGGGCAATGCTCTGGATCCGTGGGATATTCTCGGCAAGAATGGCGCCGATGCGCTTCGGTGGTATCTGATCAGCTCCTCGCAACCCTGGCTTCCGACTCGCTTTGATACCGAGGGTCTGGCTGAGTCGGAGCGGAAGTTTCTCCACACTCTGAAGAACACATATTCGTTCTTCGCGCTGTATGCAAATCTCGATGAGGTAACGAAGCGAGGGGAAAACAGCGCTGCCACGGTCGCAGAGTATCTGGAAAGCAAAGCCGGACCAGCTCAGGAGATCGACAGGTGGATACTTTCGGCGCTGAACAGCCTGACAGCAAACGTGACCGAGCGGCTGGACAGATATGATCTAACAACGGCGTACAGACGGGTCTCTGATTTCGTGATCGATGATCTGTCCAATTGGTATGTGCGCAGGTGTCGAAGACGGTTCTGGGCTTCTGCCGACAACGCGGACAAGTATAGAGCCTACAGCACATTGTATGAATGCCTGCTTACCGTGTCGAAGACGGTGGCTCCGATCATGCCATTCTTCTCTGAGTTCATCTACCGCGAGCTCCGAGGCAAGCATGATCCTGGCGCCAATCCGAGTGTTCACATGGAGGAATTCCCGAAGGCCGACGAGTATCAAATCGATAAGGCTCTTGAGGAGAGAATGGGAGCAGCCCAGAAGATAGTCAATCTCGCTCGTGCCGCGAGGACAAGGGTCAACCTCAAGGTTCGTCAGCCTCTCGCCGAGATGAGGGTCCAATTACCTGCCGGCCTGATAGAGTCCGATCTCGAGCACCTGAAACCGGTCATCGCTGATGAGTTGAACATCAAGGCGATCACTTATTCACGAGATGCGGCAGACCTGATGTCGTTGAAAGCCAAGCCTAATTTCAAGATTCTTGGCCCCAAGCTGGGCAAGAAGATAGGGCTTGCGAAGGATGTCATTTCGGGATTGAAGGAGCACGCGTTGCGTGATTTCCTGAAAGCGGGCAAGCTGGCCGTGTCGCTTGAAGGAGAGGAGTTCATTCTCACGCGCGAAGATCTCGAGGTGGAGTCCATCGACAAAGAGGGCTTCGCCGCTGAAACGGACGGCAACTTCGTCGTGGCGATCAGCACCGTTCTCAGTGAGAGCCTGATTCAGGAGGGCATAGCTCGTGAGCTGGTAAACAAGATTCAGAACATGAGAAAAACGAGCGGGTTCGAGGTCACCGACAGAATCTCGGTGAGCGTTTCGTCGATCGAGGCGGTGCTGACGTCGGCAAAGAACTGGGGCGGATACATAAAGGGAGAGACTCTCGCTGACGACATTGTGACCAGTGCAGTGCAGATAGATGGCGGTCAGAAGTGGGACATTAACGGTCATGTCGCCTACATACGGGTGAACAGGGTTTAGAGCACGGAGGTATCATGCGTGCCCGAGATCTTCAGAAGTACGAAAAGCTCCTTCTACAAAAGAGGCAAGAGGTCCTTAGAGAGATGGGGCTTCTTCGCGAGTCGGTAGCGGAGGCTACGACCAAGGAGGCAACCGGCGATCACTCCAGCCACGCCTTTCACATGGCCGATCTGGGCACAGATGCCATGGAGAGAGAGAAGACGTTTATGTTCGCCTCGAAGACAAAGCGTTTTCTCTACCACATCGACGAGGCGCTCAGGAGGATCAAAGACAAGACTTACGGCGACTGCCAGAAGTGCGGCAAGCCGATTTCGCCGGAAAGGTTGTCCGCACTCCCTCACGCACGTTATTGCATCAAGTGCAAAGAGGAGGAAGAGAAAGAGAAGCCTGCGAAAAGTTGAGGCCACGGAGACTCTGTCATGGATGATAATCCGACTCTCAGCGGCGAAGGAGCACACCCGAAATACGTCACTCTTGCGATTACCTTCGTTCTGATCCTCGTTCTTGATCTTGTCACAAAATTCCTTGTTCAGTCAAGCCTGGCCATTAACGATTCCATACCGATTTTGGGCGACACGGTCAGACTGACATACATCCTCAATCCCAACGGTGCCTTCGGAATGTCAGTCGGCTCGAATGCATTCCGTATCGCCACCTCCGTAGCAGTGATCGCCGCAGTAATCGGCTTCTTTCGGCGCGAGCTTGGGAGGAGTCTGCTGATTGATCTCTCTGTCGGCGCCATTCTTGCGGGAGCTGTCGGCAATCTCATCGACCGGCTCAGGTTGGGCGAAGTTGTGGATTTCGTTGACGTCGATATTCCCGACGTTGATTTCATCAGTATACACCTTGATCGATGGCCCATATTCAATGTGGCCGATTCCGCACTCACGGCCGGTATGATCCTGCTCGTCGCTGCAATGTTGATCTCCGGCATCAAGAAGTCATCTTGAATACACGAGTGTTTTCTGTGCAGATGGACGCTTTCCAGCAGCAATACTCCAGGTTAAGAGCAATCTTTACAATCACACGGCGATATGGTAACTTGCTCCATTGATCGGGAGTGCAGCAGATGGAGCAGTTCAGTTTTACAGTCGAAGCCGTCGACGATTTCAGACGGATTGACCACTTTCTGCAAGCCAAGCTCCCTGATGTCTCAAGATCCTACATGCAGAAATTGATAGCAGCTGGTCATGTTACCGTGAACGGGCATGAGATACTGGGATCGTACAGGCCCAAGGCTGGCGATGAGATAGAAGGTGTGCTTCCCGATCCTCAGCACTTTCATCTCGAGCCGGAAGACATTCCTTTACGTGTAGCCTTTGAAGATGAGGAATTACTCATCGTTGACAAGCCGGCCGGTATGGTGGTGCATCCGGCCCCAGGGCATTGGCACGGAACTCTCGTGAACGCCCTGCTGCACCATGTCAAGGACTTCCGTGGAATCGGAGGAGTAATCAGACCCGGGCTGATTCACAGGCTGGACATGAACACATCCGGCTTGCTCCTCGTGGCCAAGAACGACAAGTCCCTCGCATTCCTCGTGGAAGAGCTCAGAGAACGGCGGATCAAGAGGTCCTACATTGCGTTCGTTTGGGGGCACTTGCCGTCACTTGATGGCACGATTGATGCGCCAATCGGCAGATCGAAGAAGGACCGGACGAAGATGGCAGTTACGCATGTAGCCTCCAAAGAGGCCATCACGGGCTATCGTGTAGCAATGCGCTACCTGTTTGCGGACAAACTTGAGCTGGAGCTAAAGACGGGCCGCACACATCAGATCAGAGTCCATCTTGCACACCTGGGACATCCGGTCGTAGGCGATCCTGAGTATGGTGGCGATGAGAAGGCTCTGAGTGGCATGTTCGACCAGTATCGACCGGTAGCGTCAATGATCATGAGCTTGCTCCAACGGCAGGCGCTTCACGCTTGCAGACTCTCGTTCAAGCATCCGGTTACCAAGCTGCTCGTGACTTTTGAATCCTCGCTTCCCTCCGACATGCAACGAGTGGAAGACACACTTGCTGAGGGACAGTCTGGGCGACAATTGTAGGCTGCATCAGCAGCTTAAGCAAGATATCGACCGAGCCCCTAAGACTGCACGCCTCCTCTCGTTCCGGGGCGTTGACGGCCATGTTGCATGGGTCTTCTGGTAATATCTTTAAGAGTGTGTAGAAGGCAGAAGGTGTATCCTTAAGGTAAATGGAGTAACCAGAAAGGAGACACCTAATGCCAGAGAGAGAACTTAATTTTGACAGGCACAACGTAGCGATC
>JAGVNY010000206.1 GCA_020053015.1 Candidatus Zixiibacteriota bacterium
ATGGATTTGTTGCATCAGATGAGGATAATTGAAATTAACTGCGGGGGACCCTTGCGGATCATTTCCTGCAGCAGATGTATAGCATGTGACCGCCACTGTGATACTTCTTTCGGCGGAGGAGCAATCTCCGCGACCAATTACGAGCTTGCCCGTTACGGGTATGCTCTGCTCGTATGGGACTCGACTCACGTCACGGCAGAGCTCCACTCAGGCGGTGAATGGGAATCGCACGGCATTTCTGTATCTGGAGACCTCACTCCTGACGGCTTCGGGTTGTTGAGCGTTGATGTTTATGAGAGCAGTTCCTTTGGGACTGTAATGAGTGGTTCGAGCAAAGCTGCGAGCGGTTTCGGCAGGGACTTCACGTTGTACGATCTCAACGTTGCGGACACAGTAATCCGGTATCGAAGCACGAGCGAGTTTATCCGCTGTGGCTACTCGTCACATAGTTGGAACACTGTCAGTGAAGAGACTCGGAGCGCGAACAGCATAGACTCGCTGAGGACGGAGTATCCTCCGAGTGCTATCGTCACATTTCGGAGGAAGTGAAGGCTATGATCAGCAGGGGATATACAGTTGCTGCGACATTCTTGCTCTCGGTCGCTTTGGTTATGACCTGCTCTCACAAAGGTACCGAGCCGCCAAAGAATGTGGTTGATCTGACGGCGCCGGTCATCGACAGCGTGAGCACGAATGCAGCGGCAGTCGGACAGAGCCTGATTGTGTATGGCAAGCGATTTGGCGCAACTCAGGATTCGACGAGTGCTGTGTTGGTAGGCGGCAAGCCGCTCACGATTCTGAGTTGGTGTGACACTCTGATCAACACATCCATCCACGACAGTGCAGAGACCGGCAAGCTGTACGTGAGAGTCGGCAACAAGCGGAGCAATAAGCTGGTATTCACGGTGATCACCACTCCCGTGATTGCTCGAATCGACCCTGCAAGGGGCACCTACGGCACAGGAGTCACAATCTTCGGCGTCTGCCTAGGCGAGAAAAGGGGTGTTGCCAATGTGCTGTTTGGTAACGAGGAAGGGTATGTCTACTCCCGATCCGACACTTCGATCTACACGAAATATCCGCAAGGCTGCGAATCTGATAGTGTAAGGGTCACCATCTACAGTCTGCGCAGCAATGCCGTTCCGTATCGAGTGCACGGGATCACCGAGATCAGCCCGAGCATAGTTCTTCCGGGTGACACCACCACGATCCACGGCTCTGGTTTCGGTGCAGAGCAGGGCACCGGCTTTGTCTCTCTTGACAACATCAACCTTCCAGTTGTTTCGTGGTCGGATGATTCGATAGAAGTCGCAATCACGTTTGGCGCAGGAACCGGAGAGATCTCCGTGACAGTTGAGAGTCTTGCCAGCAACAGCATCTTGTGCACAGTGCATCTGCCTGCGCCAGTCATCGAAAGTCTCAGCGCGTCCACTGCTAGAGTTGGGCAGAGTCTGTCTGTGTACGGCAGATGGTTCGGCGCGACTCAGGACTCGGCAAGCGCCGTGCTGATCGGAGGTAAACCGCTCAGTATTGCGAGTTGGTGTGACACTCTGATCAACACGTCCATCCCCGACAGCGTCGAGACCGGCAAGCTGTACGTGAGAGTCGGCGACAAGAAAAGCAACGAGCTGGCGTTTACGGTGATCAAGGCTCCTGTTGTCACTCGAATCGATCCGGCGAAGGGCACCTATGGCAACGGCTTGACGATCTTTGGACGCGACTTTGGCCAAGAGTCTGACTCCGTCAGGGTGTTCTTCGGTGATCTTGAAAGTGTTGTATACGCACTTTCGGACTCGAGTATTTCCACGGCGTATCCATATGGGTCCTTATCGAGCACGCTTTTTGTTGAGGCGTCCAGCCTTCGGAGCAATTCTCTTCCATATGCGGTCTTCGGGATTATTGGGCTTTCGAGCTCATCGGCAGATATTCTCGACACGGTATCGATACTCGGTCACGGGTTTGGGGATGACGTGTCCACGGGCAAACTTGAGCTTGGTGATTTGGAAATCTCTCCTCTGACTTGGACAGATGAAGTTATCTCGTTCATCTTGCCGATGAACGCCGCCACGGGTCAGGTCACGGTAGCTATTGATGATATCAGAAGCAACTCCGTACAACTCGAGGTGCATCTTCCGTTGGATCTGATTACCTTACTGCATCAGACCAATGTGGTGACGATCAAGTATACAGGCCACATGATGTGTGTGTCTTGTTACAGCAGTCACTTCACTGAACGAGATTGTGATACTGTGATAGGCCGATACACTAAGCAGGCCGCAAACAGCCTTGAGCATCCGATCGTCTGGTACGCAGACTCCTTCGTAGTGGTGTTCGACACCCTTATCTACCACGGGATTGACTATGAGCATCGCTACTCGGAAGGCGCGGCAGGAAAGGTGTCAGCGACCGGGAACGCATTGCTCTCAGCCCAAGCTGGTTTCAGCGACTGGACTATGGACTACGGTGACATAAGCTCGCATTCGGTGTCCGTGAAAGGAAAGGACTTGGCCTTGAGCGCCCTGGATAGCTCTTTGGTAAGGATAACATACCAGACGACTGACCAGTTCGGTCCGGTATCGCAAGGCCGAGCCGGGGAGGACTCCTACCGATCCGACATGATGCCGTGGGAGGCGCAAAGCTCTGGGACGTACTTCTGTACCGACTCCTTGAACGCGATATATCCGAGAGAGATAATCGTCACCTTCGAGAAGAAGTAGGTAAGTACGATGAATCCGAAAGGACAATTACTCGTTACAGCCGGCTTGCTGATACTGGGTCTGCTCCTTCTGCTGACCTGCTCCCACAAGGGTTCGGAGCCGTTGAAAAACGTGACCGATCTGACTGCGCCGGTTATCGACAGTCTGAGTGCGACTGCTGCAGCCATTGGGCAGAATCTGATTGTGTACGGAAAGCGGTTTGGCGCGACTCAGGACTCAACGAGCGCGGTGCTGGTCGGAAGCAAGCCGCTCACGGTAGCGAGTTGGTCCGACACCCTCATCGATGCATCCATCCCCGACAGTGTCGAGACCAGCAAGCTGTATGTGAAAGTCGGTGACAAGCGGAGCAACAAGCTGGTATTCACCGTGATTACTGAGCCTGTCATCACGAGAGTCGATCCGGCGAGAGGGACATACGGAACCGGAGTCACGATCTATGGCTTCTGCCTCGGAGAACAGCGAGGGGAAGCCAATGCTCTGTTCGGAGACAAAGAGGGCTACATCTATGTTCGATCCGACACTTCGATCCATACGAAGTATCCTCAGGGCTGCGAATCTGACAGTGTGAGCGTCGTTATCTACAATCTACGCAGCAATGCACTGCCGTACAGGGTTCACGGGATCGAGTCAGTAAGCCCGAGCACGATAGTTCCCGGCGACACGGTTGTTGTCCATGGCACTGGTTTCGGAACTGCACAGGGCACGAGCATAGTCACGCTCAACGGCGCGATCCTGCCTGTTGTGTCGTGGTCGGATGATTCGATAGAGGTTTCGATCATGTCCAGCTCTCGAACAGGTCCTTTGTCGGTGACGGTGGAGAACCTCGCCAGCAACGAGATGAGGTGCACGGTTTTGCGCACGCCGACGCTAATTTCCATTGAACCGGACACGGGGACATACGGCACCAACGTCGTTCTGCGGGGATACGGCCTTCAGCCTCCGCGAGGACATCCGTATATCTACTTCGGCGGCGTCTATGCATATGCAACTACCTACAATGATTCGATCATAGAGACAAAGTACCCCACTGGCTGCGCAACGGGCGTTGTCAGTGTTCTGGTTGACGATGTCACTTCCAACAGCATTCCGTACACGGCATTTGGCATCACGAAAGTAGAACCTACCGAGACGCGGCCAGGCGATACCATAACGATCACCGGCAATGGCTTTGGCGCCGCCCAGGGCACTGGGAGTGTCACGCTTGGCGGCGTGCCGATGACCGTCGTTCAGTGGAGGGACAAATACATTAAGGCACTGGTTTCGGAGGATCACCGATCCGGTGAGGTTGCTGTTAGGATGATGGGCATAGGCAGCAATACCGTCGGGATCACGGTCGGATTCGTGCCAGTCTTGACATCGATCGAGCCAAGTTTCGGGACTTATGGCACGAGAGTCACGCTGAGAGGCAAGAACTTCGCTAAAGGTCGTTGGAAACCATCTGTCCGGTTCAGTGGGGTCTATGCGCCACGGCATTCGTACACGGACGAGATCATAGAGACGTCGATTCCATCGGGCATCTCCTCTGGCTATGCGAAAGTGATTCTCGATGACATAGCCAGTGACTCGCTTCCGTTCTCGGTCTTTGGTCTGAAAAAGTTGGACCCTATAGCAACTCATGTGGGTGACACTGTCACGATTATAGGAACAGGTTTCGGGGTAGCTCAGGGAATGAACTACGTCTTATTCGGAGGACTGACAGTTCCAAGCATAAGTTGGAGCGACGAGCGGATACTATTCGAGGTTCCAGAAGGCGCTACCACAGGTGATGTTCAAGTCTTGATTTCCGACGTTGCCAGCAATTCCATAAATCTTCCAGTTGGCCTGTCGGGGGGTCTGTACGATCTACTGTACAGGACGGATCATCTTGAGGTATCGTTTAGCGGAGTTATCGATTTCATCTCTAATCAATATCAGAAGGTTGTTTTCTCCGCCGGGACGTTCGACACATTTTTCTGGGATTCTGCTACATTCTATACGGAAGCTGAGGGTGAGGGGCCAAGCTGGTGGGGTATGCAGCACACAGAGACTTCTATATTGGGTAATCTCAATGCCGAAGCGACGGCAGTCGACAGCCTTGCCGCGACCTGGCAATCTTGGTACATCGGGTCCATGGGCGACAATACAGAAGAGTACCGATACTATGCAATGAAGTTGACTGCCTTGCCGCTGAGTAAGGCTTCTGAGAGTGATACGACAGTTACATTCGAGGTGGTCGGCCCTGAAGTCCAACAGCATGTAGCGTCCATCTACCTGTCGTGCTACCGCAGCACTTGGGACGATCAAGGTTATCCTCAGGGCGAGGAGAGTTATCATTACACCGACACCGACTGGAACAACACCGAGCATCCACCTAAGCTGACCGTGACGTTTCGCAAGAATTAGCAGCGGTGACCGACCTTCGCCATTCCATTCAGCGCCGCGGGTCCTGACCCACCAGCCGCTATCTCCCCCGCTACCGCGCGGGATTCGCTCTTGGCGGGCTACAGATGCAGTAGTCCGAACTGCAGGAGTTCGGACCTATGGACACTGTTTCCTCGCCACCGCAAATATCACCAGCGAAACAACCACCCCCGGAAACACCGGCTCTGTGCCGAGCCAGTAGCTGCCGTCTATGGATAATATGCCTGAGATGAGCCATATCAGCGAAACAAGAGCTGAGATTATCGAGCAGGCGGCAGCCCACTTTGATGTCATGCGCCATCGCCCGACATAAGATGTGAATAGCGGAACCAGCAATGCAGGCGTCGAGATCGAGCCAAAGTGATGCCAGATGTCGACAATCGATTCGAAGAACAGCGCCATTGCGAGCGCCAGCGATGTCGCGACCACTAACCCGACCCGGGTCCAGTGCGCGACTCGGTCCTCGGATGCTCCGAAGTATCGCCACATGAAATCGCGCCCAAATGTTGACGCCGCGATGAATAAGTACGAATCGACATTGGACATGACCGCAGCGATCAGCGATGTCATAAAGAAGCCGAGAAGCCCGATCGGCAGTATCTCGAGAGCGAGAGCCGGATACGATGCAATGGGATCTGACAGAGTTTGCAGTTGGGCTTTGGCGAATAGGCCACATGAGAGAGTCAGAAAATCAAACACGAACCAGAGCCCGATAGATAGAAAGATACCCTTGCGTGCATCTCGCGCGTTCTTCACCGCATAGCATCGCTGATAGAACGCCGGTTCGATCAGAGTCTGTAGCGCGATTACATACCAGACTGCAATGTACCAGCCGCTGTTTCCGCCGCGCCATGTGAAGTGTTCGCTGGGTACCGAGGCTGTCAGAAAATCGAAGCCGCCGAGCTTCACGACTGATGCGACAAAGAGCAGGATGAACCCTGCGTACATCATGCAGAACTGCAAGATATCGGTGCGAACGACTGACTTGAAGCCTCCATAGTGTACATACACCACTGAGAAGAGCG
Source organism: Candidatus Zixiibacteriota bacterium (assembly GCA_020053015.1). GTDB lineage: Bacteria > Zixibacteria > MSB-5A5 > JAABVY01 > JAHJOQ01 > JAGVNY01. The sequence continues at coordinate 6,143 of JAGVNY010000206.1, forward strand.
TCCCCAGTATCGCTCCCACCCACAGCGGCCAGCCGAATAGCAGTCTCATAAGCGAGCCGATCATGAGCACGTTAGCAGCCGGCACAGTTGTGACGAATAGAATCACTGCCGCGAAACCGGCCGTCGTTCGACCGTAAGTCTTCTCGAGTCTGTCCGGAATAGTAAGATGCTCCGATTTGCGCGCCCGATTCGCGAGGAACAGCGCGAAGATCAGCGCTGCGATATAATAGGGGAGTCCAAAAACAAACCACATTGAGACGCCGTGCTTGAACGAAAACTCGCCTACTCCGAGTATGCCGCCGTACCAGGTCGAGACGAGTGAAGCTACGAATGCGGGAAGCGTTAACGTCCTGCTGCCGATGATGAAACCGGCGGCGGTCTCATCAGAACGCGATCGCCGGAGGAATCCGACAGCCAGTAGACCAATGAGATAGGCAGCTACGATTGCATAGTCTAACGCTGACAAATCCTACTCCAGCTCAAGCTTCAGTTGCAGAAAGAACGATCTTTCGGCTGCAGGTATATAGTAGGCGTACACTACACTCGGAGCATCCCGGAAGAAGTATGTGTCCGACCAAGACGAAGCTTCGTACTTCTTGTCGAACAGATTCTCCACCTGTGCTGAAATCACGAGTTTCCCGAAACCCGGGGGATTTGCGATAGTCGCGGAACCGTTGAGCGAGAATATTGTGTACGGATCAATCGACAGATCCCGTTGATTGCTGCTCTCCACATACTGACGCCCGACGATACGGCTCCGCCCCACAACACGAAACACTCCGCTTTGAAAATCAGCGGTAAGATTACCAAGATAAGTTGGAAATCCCCCGGTTGCATAGTCTGAATAGTCGGCAATAACTGTCCCGACCGCATTCCAGTCGGTATCGTAGAGAATTTCCGTGACCTTGTAGTCTTTGAATCGATTGTATGTAACCGAGAAATCCCCGTTGAGCGAGAGGCCGTGAACCGGCTTCACGCCTGCGATCATCTCGATGCCGGCATGAACCGATCTCTTGGCATTGGTAGTGATCGGCTCTCCTCTGTCATTAAGTCCTCCGTATTGTACGATCTCGTTACGGAATTCCATCCAATAGAGATTGACCCCTGCGTTCGTAATTTGATTTCGATATGACGAGCCAATCTCGAAGTCGTACACTCGCTCCGGTTTGGTATCGAGCGACGGTGCCGCATGAGGATCATTTGCGTCATAAATCGTGTAATCTGCAGGAGTCCGAGAGGATACCGCCGCCATGGCCGAGAAGCTGATGTTTGGATTCAGTTTGTATCCAACTGAGATTCGAGGCGACAGGAAGAGCCAATCGAGTGTGTAATCATTGTCGCCTTCGAACGCACCTATCTTTGTCTGGTCGAATTCCTGCCTTATGTACTTCGTCTGAAGACTCGGAGATAGTGTGAACCGTTCGGACAACCGGTAGTTCTCGCCCGCATAGATCGAACCTGAGAACTTGTCACCGAAGTACTCGTAATACTTGTGTCCCGGCAGCATCTGACTGCTGGCTACACCCCCCGCCCAGAGCACTTCTCCCCAGTGCTCGGAATCGAAGAGATAGAGCGCTCCGCCTGCATAGAATTCGCCCGCCTCATGCTTGATGTCCATACGTGGGTTGAACCCGATCTGGTCTTTCAATACCCATTGCCTGCGCACAAGATCACCGGTCTCGGGCACACCCTGACCGACCAAATTGTAATCGGCGTAGTCCCTGTCGGATTTGAATTGCTCGTAGTATCCCGATCCCCGAATGTAATAGAGCGTATTGCTCAGAGTGACGTTGTCGGTGAGATGATACGTGTTATGTAACTCGTAGTGCGGCTGATTGAAGTTGTCGGTTTCGTCTGGGTATGTAAGAGGGTTGCTTCGTCGATCATCTTCCATAGTCTGCCGGTCGATGCCATCGTAGGCGAGATGCATGCGCATCGGGCCGCCATAGGCGTTGACAGTCGTTACCATATTGGGATCCAGCCGTGACAGCGACAGGAAATACGACCAGCCGTCATACCAGGAGTCTCTGCGATAGCCATCGCTGAACATCTTGGAGTATCGACCGGCGAAGCTCCAGCGGCCATCGATCAATCCGGAAGAGTACTCTATCGCCTGTTTTCTGATGTCTCCGATGATCTTCCCGTTGGAAGTGTACCCGCCGTATCCGGTGGACAACGACACCTCTCTGGAA
>JAGVNY010000081.1 GCA_020053015.1 Candidatus Zixiibacteriota bacterium
ATCGAAGACCCGCGGGAGTAGGGGACAGGGATTAAGTATCGTAGCACGGGCGTCCCGCCCGTGAGAAGACATGGCCGTGACGGCCATGCTACGATTGATTAGGCATCTGTGTGAGACGGAACGCCAAAGAACGAGTCGCTCCACGTAGCACGGGCGTCTCGCCCGTGACGGAACATGGCCGTGACGGCCATGCTACGCTGAAAATCCGTCATGGAGCGCGGCTTCCGCATTGGACGATGGGTGAGGCGATGTACTTCGTGACGTTCCGGCTTGGTGATTCACTACCCAAATCGGTTCTTGATGCGTGGCTTTTTGAGCGCGAAGACATTGTGAAGAATGCCGAACGAATGAACCGGTCTCTGAGTGCCGATGAGGAGAGGCGTCTGGATTATCTCTATTCAGAGAAGGTTGGAAAGTACTTGGATGCAGGACACGGTACATGCTGCATGAGGGATGACCGCGTCGCTGACCTCGTCATGAACGCCCTGATACACTTTGATGGTAATCGTTACGACCTCGGTGTCTGGTGTGTGATGCCCAACCATGTTCATGTGATCGTCAAGCCGCGAGCAGGGCACCGACTACCTGATATATTGCACTCCTGGAAATCCTTCACGGCGCATGAGGCCAATAAGGTCCTGAATCGGACCGGCCAGTTCTGGGAGGAAGAGTATTACGATCACGTGATTCGCAACGATGAAGAATACCGGCGATGTTCGGAGTACGTTCTAAACAACCCGGAAAGAGCCGGACTGAAAGAGTGGAAATGGGTGAGTAACGCTGATATGAGCCGTAGCACGGGCGTCTCGCCCGTGGGAGAACATGGCCGGGACGGCCATGCTACATCAGAATCGTAGGTCAAGTGGCCTATCCGCTTGACTATTAGTGATGGTGCGAGACGGTGACGAATTGAGACCAAAGATAGTCAGTCGGTACGACAAATTCGCTCGGGATTGCATGCCTGTGAGGATCCGGTATTTGCTGGTTGGCGAGAGCCCGCCGTTCACTCCGGAGGACTCAGGCGAAGAGCTGCGATATATATACAACAGCAAACACGTGGCAGGAAGTCAGATTCTGCTGAGCAATCTATCTTATGCGTTCCTCGGCAGGAAAGTGATGAGTGCAGCGGATGAGAAATTGGATATCCTAATGCAGCTCAGGGACAAAGGCGTCTTCCTCGTGGATGCCACCTACGAACCGATCAATACTATCAAAGACAGAAGAACCAGACACAACAAGATCAGGTCAGACTATCCCGAGCTCAGGAGAAGAATACAACTTCTTCCGCTTGAGAAGAGAATCGATCTGATTCTCATTCACCGAAACGTCATTGTAGCAATTGGGGAAGTCCTGAGAGCTGACTTCGAATGCGATAACTGCAGGATCCACGACATTGCGTTCCCGCGTTGCAATCATGATCCGAGGTTTCGCGATAGGATCCGCGAATTGACGGACGACTGGAGCTGATGATTAGTCAAGCGCGCAGGGCGCTTGACCTACGAGAGACACGGCTTTCAGACGTGTTAGGAAACAGGGTTGGCTCGGAATGAAGATTTTCACCATAGGTTTTGCCGGTAAGTCTGCGGAGGAGTTCTTCACCAAGCTGATTGAGGCGAAAGTCAAGCGGCTGGTTGATATCCGACTTCGCAACGTCTCGCAGTTGGCAGGTTTCACGAAACGTGACGATCTGCGTTACTTCTGCAGGGAGATATGCGGCATCGAGTATCTTCATCTGCCGATCCTTGCGCCGACAGACGATATTCTGGATGAATCCAAGAAGAGAGGCGGGTCGTGGGAGAACTACGTGACGAGATTCTCCCGACTCATAGCAGAGAGACGAATCGAGGAACAGGTGGATAGAAAGAAGTTAGATGGCGCCTGTTTGCTGTGCAGCGAAGCAGACCCGGAGCAGTGCCACAGGCGTTTGGTCGCGGAGTATCTAAAGAAGAAGTGGGGCGACTTGGAAATACATCACATAGTATGAAGCTGATATCGTAGGGAAGAACCCGGAGTCATGCGGCGCATGAAGGAGCGGTTCTGCCTATGCCGGATCGCGTGGCAGAACCACGTCGCAATTCCGCTTCGCGTGGAATTGCTCGGGTTCTGCCCTACTTTGAGATCCTCCTGAAAGGCGGGCCACCCATGCTATCGCAATTGCTTCCGTCTACTTCTTCTTTGCATAGTCAATCATGCCTTGGAAATCGACGATTACAACCGGCTCGTTCCCGACAACCCATGCGTCGTGTCCCGATGGCAGTGAGGAAACATCGCCGGGCTTGCAGTCGAATTCCTCGCCATCATCCATACGAATCCTCAGTACTCCAGATACATGGTACTGAAAATGCGGAGCTTCGCAGCTCTTTGTTTGAGCCATAGGTTTGACAGAAGTTGACCATCTCCAGCCCGGTTGCAGAATCGCCCGGCCCACTGTGGCTCCGGCAATGTTTATTAGTTCGAGTCTGCCCTTGGGGAAATCCCTGACTTCGTCAGGCTCTCCGAAACCCTTGAGTTCTGCACTCTCCATAACCACACTATCACTCTTCTTCAGCATTGAAACACCTCCGACTACTAATTGTTATCTTCCACTCACAACTCGAAAGAATCTCATAATATAGATACGATTAGTCCACTACGTGCGTTTGAAGAAAGTTGGATTATGTCTGTACGGTGCGGCGGGTGGAAGGTTATCAAGTGAGTAGCGAGATCAGACTACCCTGACTAACACGGCAGAACCGCGTCGCAATCCCGCTTTGCGCGGAATCGCTTGGGTTCTGCCCTACCGTCCAAGCTACCCGCCTGAAAGGCGGGGCACCCATTCGTTGACAATGGAGACCAAAAGGCGGGACACCCGGCGAGAATTCGAGACAGTTGTAGCGGCACGGCATTGCCGTGCCGATGGCACAGCGTGCTGTGCCCTTACGCATTGGGCAGATGTCTGGTCTGTCAACTGTCGGTCGGCTTCAGATCCTTGTGGTAGGTCAGGTTGGTCGGATACGCGAATTCGATGCCTTCCTCTGCGAATCTCGACACTCTTCCGAGCAGAACCTGCTGCTGGATGTCCATATGCAGTTTGTAGTCTCTATCAAGGACATAGTACACAATCTCGAAATCCAGGCTGAAATGGCCGAACTTGGCGAAATGCGCGCGATCGAAGCGAGTCTTCTCGACTCCGGTTATCACCTCTTTCGCAATCTCCGGGATTCTACGCAACTTTTCCGGCGGGGTCTCATAAATCACGCCTATAGTGTGCACAACCCGTCTTTCATCCATGTTCTTGTAGTTGCGGACGCGGCTCGACACAAGGTCCTGATTCGATATCACCAGTTGCTCGCCGTTAACGGACCTCAGGCGTGTCGTCTTGATTCCTATGCGTTCCACGGACCCAGCCATCTCACCGGTGACAATGAAATCGCCAGCAATGAACGGCTTGTCGAGGATTATGGCGACATAGCAGAACATGTCTGCGAGTATGTTCTGCGCGGCCAGAGCTATCGCGATACCGCCGATTCCCACGCCGGCCAGCAGTGCGCTCAAGTGAATTCCGAGATTCTCCAGCAGCAGCGCACCGACGAGCGTCCATACGGCAAGCCGGGCGAGAAACGCTATCGCTCTGTGCGCCGATACGTTGATTTCGCCGGTCTGAGCCTTCTCTGATGTCCGCGTCAGAAAGAACGTGATGATGGCGTTACCCCAGAAAGCTACCTGCGCGAATGCTGCCGCTATCGCCAGAGTCCGCTCGACTTGGACGATCTTCGCTGGCAAGGCTAAGGCTTTCTGCGCCGCATAGAACGCGATCACGAATACAACCGCCAGATTCACTTTCTGAATCAGCAACACCAGCATGTCGTCGAAGTAGTTGTCGGTCTGCTGCGCCTTGACGCTGACATGTCGGACGACAAGACGTCGCACCAGCAGCATTAGGAGCGTGATCAGGATGGGAGAAGCGATTGAACCGATTAGCGCAGTCAGTGAATGATCCCTGA
>JAGVNY010000057.1 GCA_020053015.1 Candidatus Zixiibacteriota bacterium
CACTAGCGTGGGGTCAGCGCTTTGGAGCGGTCATGATGAGTGGATGGAGGTCAGATGTTCATAATGCTATGCGATGAGACGCACAAACCGGGGTCGCCCGGCAGCTTCTTCTGCTACGGAGGAGTCGTGTTCCCTATCAACTCCGTCAGTCACATATGCGGCAAGATCGAGCAGTGGCGAAAGAGAGTTGGATTGGGGGCAGACGACTGTCTGAAATTCAGACCCAAGAGTTTGCAGAAGAATGTCACCCTCGATGTGTACTACACTCTGCAAAGCGATGTCATAAAATTGTGCTCTGAGAGTGACTGCAAGCTAATAACCAGTTTGGTCCACAAGGACATACTGAAGAAGAAGCACAAAGAGGAGTATGTCTTCATGGGAGCAAACAAGGTGATAGGTCAGTTCAACTATCATCTGAGAATGTCTGCGGCATATGGGATTTGCTTGATGGATCGCGTAGAAGGTACTAACCACTTCAAGCATCTATCGGATCTATCTCATAAGGGACTAGAATTCCCTAAATCGGGTACGACGGAGGTTGTGCGCTTAGATAGAGTCCTTGTATTCGGAGTTACAGCTGATGGGTTATCGCATCTAGCCTCCGCCACCGACATTGTCATCGGCCATTTCCACTCGATATGTACGGCAGCCAGTCCGATCAAGAACGATACCCCGAGCGTCAGACGGCAACTTGGAACAATGTTGGATTGTGTTCGCGGCGATAAGGGTCTCTGGTCAGCGGTCAGTCTCATGCCAAAGAATCGAGACAGCTACTCCACTGTGAAGCAGGACTATGACAAACTCAAGGAACGCATCAAAGACATCTTTCTGAAGAAGTCCGTGTCCCCCGCAACATAGCACATCTCTCTGCGCTGTCAGGAATCCCTTCCTAACAGCAAATGCATATCAGGCTGCGTCGGGAAAGGATTCCCGACGCCGCACGATAGTACGGCGGGCCACCTCTCCCTTTCCCGCCGCAATCCTTCCTGCGTCAGGACAGGACGGCGGGGCACCCGTATGCCCGCACATTGCCCTTGAATCCGCGCCTCAATCGGCGTATATTTGGCGAAATCTTGAATGTACGAAAGGGATGAGATGTACCAGAAGAAAGTCAAGGCAATCGAAGTAAAGCCGCGTAAGTCAATCTCGAATCTACTTATCGACATGTCGAAAACGGGATTTCAAGGACGGAGTCTCGCCCGCGTCGTCGAAGTGCTCGATAAAATGATCACGGACAAGAAGATCACGGTCATGCTCGGATATGCCGGCTCCCTTTCCACCACCGGACAATGGAGAATCATCAACTGGCTGATCGAGCGCGGCTATGTCGACGTGCTCGTATCGACCGGCGCCAACATATCGGAAGACATCGTCGAGGCGATGGGCAAAGCCTACTATCAGGGAAGCCACGTCGTCGACAACATGAAGGTCTTCAGGGACGGCTACAACAGATACTATGACGTCTACGGCAATGAAAAAGACTACATGAAGATGACCACGCTCATCACCGACTTCATGGTCACGCTCGACGAAAACCACAAGTACTCATCCCGCGAATTTCTGATGCTTCTCGGCAAATGGCTTCTGAAGAAGAAGATCCCCAGCATAGTCGCGACTGCTGCCAAGCACAATGTGCCCGTATTCTGCCCTGCGATTGTCGACAGTCCGTACGGCGACGCTGCTCTTGTGGCCGATGCGCGTGGGTTCAAGCTTATGATAGACGCTGTAAAGGACTATGTCGAGTTCATGAGCCTTGCGCGCCATGTCAACGAGACGGCTGTCATATATATAGGAGGCGGAGTCCCGAAAGATTTCCTCCAGCTATTCGCGGTGACATCCGACTTGCTCTATCTCGATCGCGAAATCCCCGGACGCAAAGGCGGTGTACAGCGGCCGGGTGACGACGACGAGACATACTATCCGCACAGTTACGCCGTCCAAATCACATCCGACTCGCCTCAGTGGGGTGGCCTTTCGGGCTGCACATTCGAGGAAGCGATCACATGGGGCAAAGAGAGCCAGAAAGGCGATTTCGTCCAGTGCTACTGCGACGCGACTATTGCTCTTCCCATAGTCTCGCATGCGCTTGCGGAGCGGATCAAAGGCAAGCGAAAAGGCAAGCAGCTCAATCGGGTTCTCTGAGACCAACTCACGTTCCCATCTCAGGCGGCGTCCGGAGTCCTTCGGCTGTTCGGGCAGGTCTTGATCGCGATGAAGTCGCGGTTGTGACCTGCGCGCATCAGAGTGTGCTGGCGACGGGTCACACGCTCCCGACTCTGTCGGGATCGCAAGACCCATCGCAACGCCAGATGCAAACACGGCCTTTCAAAGCGGCGTCGGGAATCCTTTCCCGACGCTTTGCGAATTCAGCGGCTGTCAGGAAGGGATTCCTGACAGCGCGATCAACGAGTCGATGTCGGGTTTCTTCTTGCGCTTTGCGCAATCCGGAACACGACCTACCCCATTCTGCCAGTATGCCACCACTCGTTCTTCGTTCGCAAGTTTTCTGGTTGATCTGTGTCTTTTGGAAGGTACCATCTATGACGATGACTGCACAGATCGATCAGAGCGAAAGACTGCTCGTGGAGCGCATCAAGGAGGGCGACCGTGCGGCTTTCAGAAATCTTGTCGAGTCGATGAAGGACAGAGTGCTGAATCTATGCTACAGGATGACAGGTAACCGCATGGACGCCGAGGATTTGAGTCAGGAAGTCTTCGTCGACGTCTATAAGCACATTGACTCTTTCCGAGGCGATGCTTCGCTCAAGAGCTGGATTCTCCGGATAGCTCACAACAAGTCGCTCAACTACCTACGTGATTCTCGCAGATCGTCGGCCGTATCTCTTGACTCAGCCACGAATGATTCGCAGTCGACGATTGCCGACACAATAGCCGGAAAGGACTCAGATCGGCCTGATCGGAGTCTTGAGATCGAGAGAAGCCGAGAAATCCTGAATGCGGCGCTGGCCAGACTCCCAGGGAAACTGGCGCAACCCTTTACTCTACACAAGCTTGACGGGATGTCCTATGACGAAATCGCCGCATTCCTCGGCATGTCCGTATCGGCAGTGGAATCACAGATCCACCGTGCCAAGCTACGACTGCAAAAAGAGCTTTCAAAGATGTTGATACAATGATGGCTGCAAGATTACATAGGATTTTGTGTCTATTGGAGTAGATGGAGGTTTGAAGTGACAGACTGTAAGCTCCTCAGGAAACATATCTGCGATCTCGAAGAGGGCGCACTTGCGCCTGAACTGAGAGAACGTCTTGAGCATCACCTCAAGGCATGCCCGTCCTGCAGAGAGTTTGCGTTGGCGTTCAGCGCAGTCTGGCACAGCGCCGATACGCCTGATACGATCACGGCGGGTGACGATTTCTGGCTGAGACTCCAGCCGAAGCTCAATCAGATCGACAGCAAGAAAGAAGCAACATCTCTTCTTCAGCGATTCGTGCCAATACTGCGGCCTGCTGCTATCGGAGTAGCAGCGCTCGTAGCCATAGTTCTGGGTCACTCTTTCGGGAACATCCCGAACACTTCGTCTCAGGACGCATCGGGTATTTCGAGTCTGTGGCAGGAGTACCGTCTTGACTCATTCGATCAGTTTCCCGAAGGTTCAGTCGCCGATCTGTTCTTTGAAGCGTCGAGTGAGTCAAGCTCTGAAAGCGAGGCGGGATCATGAAGAAGAAACTGCTTATCATTCTGCTGGCAGTAGTCACACTGTTCAATATCACAGCGATCGTGACATTCGGCTATTACAGATTCGTGGGACGCCCGCCTTTTCCACCGCCTTTCCGCGACGACCCCGGAATGGGGCCATATCACGATGTAGGGCTCGACGAGAGTCAGATGTCCCGTCTCCAGGCTGCAAGGGATGAGTTCTTCGAGAGAACTCGCCCGATTGCAGATAGCCTGCACCGCATGAGGATGGAGATGTTCCAGATGTTGCGCGCGGAAGCAGTAGATACTGTCGCCGTCTTTGCTCTGATCGACAACATCGGCACTCTCCAGAATACGCTTCAGAAAGATGCCATATCACATATACTGGCAGAAGGACCGATCCTCACTCGTGAGCAGAAGGAACGGCTGTTCAACATGTTCGAGGGCTATATGGGCAAGCGCTGGGATGGCGAGCGAGGTGGCAGAAGAAGAGGTCCATTCGGCGGCATGAGAGACGATCAGAACCCAAGACGGCCAGATATACCGGGAGAGGGCTTTCTTTTCCCGGGGGCCGGGTTTCCAAACTTCGACCCGAGGACAATGGACATCTGGCCTGACATGGCGTTTCGAGGCGGAGTCGGGATGTTCAACTCCATTAATCCCATTCTGGGACCCGGTCGACAGGATTCGATCTGCATTTTCCATATTGGTGGCAACTTCAACCGCAACTTAAGGAGGTACTGAAATGAAGAAGGCGTTTTTCGTATCAATTGCTGCGGCTGCAATGATTCTCTTTGGGGCAATCTTTGCACAGGCACAGCAGGGGCGTGGTCGAATGCAGGACTCTGACGACAAGCCAGGGTTCGGAATGAAAGCTCGTATGGCTGAAGAGTTGGATCTGACAGCTGATCAGATCAAGCAGATCAGAGACATGCGGGTCGAGACCAAGAGGAAGCTCATCCCGCTTCACTCTGAAATGGAACTTGCTCAGCTGGATCTGCATGAGTCGATCCGAAGCGGCGCGGATCAGGCAACAGTGGACAAGAAGATCGATGCCCTATCGGCAATCCGAACGAAGATGCAGAAGCTTAGAGTGCAGCAAAGACTTCAGTTCCGCAATACGCTGACTGACGAACAGAAAGAAAAACTCGAAGCTCTGCCTATGGGTGGATTCGGGTTTGGCGACGGTGACGGCCCGCGTGGGATGGGAGGTCACGGCATGCGTGGCCCAGGAGGCGGATGCGGAATGCTGGGGTCAGACGGTCCGATGCAAGGCGATGCCTCGGGACCGCACTTCGGCGATTGCCCGTGGATTGATGATGACGGAATCTGATTGCCAACCAGGAACGTAAGTCGGAAATTCTCTCTTCCGGCGCTCGAAACCGAGAGGTTTCGAATCTCTATCTGTTCAAGAGCAGAGCCGGAGCCACAAAGGCTCCGGCTTTGTTATCGTTTCTCTTCGGCTTGGCGGCGAGATGCAGGTCTGTGGGGAATAAGCCGAAATCCCCGTAACTGGCACGAAGCCGTTCTTCCGCTCCCAACTTGACGTGGCAGAACCACACTTCGGGACTCAGTGTCTTCGATGTCGTCCCGCCAGAGCGGGACTTGGGTTCTGTCCTACAATTGCTCGAACTCCGCTGCTTCCCTACCCTACGAACAAGCCGTTCACCAGTCGGTCGCGCTGAAGCGAGCGGTCATCGATCAACTGCGACATCATCATGGGGTACGTGACGACATTGATGAGAGACTGCGAGACTCTCGTCTGCTCCTTGCGGCGTGAGCCGGACTCAGTGTCGTACTCATAGCTGAAATCCCATCCGAGAAGCATCACCCGTGTGCCGATGCCGTTAAGCTTCTTGACCAGCGGCACGTAGTCGCCGTCGCATGCCACGAGTACCACTACGTCGAACTGCTTCTGGTACGCCAGATCGAGCGATTCGACCGAAAGAAGCACGTCGATACCTTTCTCGGTCGGTCTTGGGAAGTTGGTCTCATCGAGGGGCAGATAGTGAGTGAGGATTCCCGACTTGATCAAAACGTCGTCGAAGATCCTCTCCTTTTCAAGCTGATCGGTCTGCGAGGCGGTTTGCGCCGATAACCTGCCGCGAAAGTAGTGCGCCTCAACTATGTGGCAGTACTGCTGGTCTACATCTTCGAGCTCAGCTATCTTGGAGCGAACGAAATTGTGTATTCCTTCGAACGATAACCGGGCGCCTCTTGGGTGCCCGAACTTATAGAAATTGCTCACTTTGAAGAAGTAACTACCATCATAGAATATCCCGATACGAATAAGCTTGCTGGTCTTGCCTTGGGTCATCAAACCTCCTTCAGGTTTAGGGTTCCTCGGGTCCAATCATCTAACGGAGCCCGACGGTGCAGAGACTCATTGCCTGAGTTCAATTTGATGTCTGGAGCAGAATAAGTCCAGCCATTTTGTTTGTGGTTGGCGTACGTACTCGTTCGCCAACCGACCGCTCGCAGCAGACGGGGCATCTACCACGCACGCTGTTACAGCAAGCGTGTCGGGTTTCTTCTCGCGCGGCGCGCGATCCGGAACTGGTCTTCCCCCGAAGAAGTGGACACAGGGAGAAGGTCGGTATATTTTGACCTGTGGAGGTGTCCGGATGTCGAGAGAACGTCGTCAGTA
>JAGVNY010000064.1 GCA_020053015.1 Candidatus Zixiibacteriota bacterium
AAACGATGTCAACACCGCCGTGGATGAAGTCGATGAACGGCTGTGGACTCGGCTTCAGAGGATCCGGATTCTGGCAATCGCCAAGCCATGCGTGACCACCGTAGTGGATGTCGCCGGTGACTTCGTTCATCTCGAAATCGAAGACCTGCTTGTCGATCCACAGCGTATCACCCATCACGTTCGAAATCGCGTTGTCCGAGCATGCATGCCAGAAGAAACGAACCGGAACATACATGCAGTCGTACGTACGATCATTCGTGACGTAGAAGGTCAGGTCAACCAGTACCAGCTGATAGCCGGGAGGACCCGGATAATGCAGGCACTCGGGATCCGGATGATTCGGACCATTGTTCACATCCGCAATGCCGATCACTTCAAGCATACCGCTCGGGCACGGGCCGCTGCAATTGCCGTCCCAGCCGTAACGATATGTGAAGAACTCCCAGCAGCCGTTCAGCTCTGGACCCAGAGCAGCGCTGATGAAAGTCAGAGCAGAGGCATCATAGGCTACGAGGAAATCGAAGCCGCCGAACCACTCTGTACCCTTGTTCATGAAGATCGACACTACCGAGTAGTGACCCTGGAACTGATTGTGTACCTTCTCCAACTGGATTGTGAACGGATCCGACTCGAGAACCTCGATGGTGAACTCGCAGACGGCCGAACCACCCTGACCGTCACTCACTGTCACGGTGAAGGTGTAGTCGCCCGGAAGCTCAGCAGCGTCAACCTGCCAATTAAACAGGCCGGTACCGTCGATTGTCGGAACATTAACCGTAGCCGGAGCAACAGCGACTGCCCATGTCAGCGGGTCGCAATTGTTCGCGTCGCTGGCATTGAAGTCCTTAATGAGAACGCCAGGGCGGCCAATCGATGCCGGAATGCCGCTGCAATTGGTGATTGCCGGCGGCTGGTTGGTGAACACCACTGTGAAGTCGTAGGTGTCAGTCCCGCCGCACGAGTTTGTGACCTCAATCGAAACCGGATAGCTGCCAGTCGGCTGCGCCGGAATCGAGTAGGCGGCGCCAGTGAACGAGCCGAGACCGGCTGTGACTGCCCATGACAGCGGAGTTGCAGGAACACCACCCAAATTGCCAGGATCCGCACCAAAGGTGAAGCCGGCGGGGTTGCAGTGGTTCATCGTGATCTGATCGCCGATCGGGGTTAGATTGATCGTCGGCGGAACACACGGCTGCTCAAACACCGGCATACAGATCGGGTGAACCGCATCGCTGCCGTGCTTGTCGAGAAACCGTGGACGAGCAGGATCAGTTTCCGGGCCGCAGGTCATACCTGAAAACTTCCAGGTAACCGAACCGACAAGACCGGAGTCGATGCAGAACTCACCTTCCGTGTTCGCGAAGGTCAGTGTCAGATCGAAGTAGTGCTGCTCAGTCGCAACGACCGGCATTCCACCGGGTGCCAAGGCAGCGCCACCCAATGTGAAGTTACCGGATGTCTGACCGGGCACGCCCGGGTTCATGGCGGCTTCACCGAGGAAGATACCACCGAGGTTCATCCAGCCGTGGACGACCGGATCTACAACGACGCCAAGGGAGGTGTATTGCCAAGACGTTCCGGTAGTCGTGATCTTGAAAGCGGTCGAAATGCCAAGGATCTTGGCCGGGGTCGGACACTCTCTCAAGATGTAGGTGCTCATCGTCGTGGTAGACCCCATAACGATGGAGTCCTCATCAATGCGGATGTAGTCCGCAGCGGTAGCGAAACTGCAAGCGAGAAGAAGCATTAAGATAACCAAAAAACCGCGTTTCATCTTGTGCTCCTTTAATTTAAGAATTGCACAGTTGTCGTTCGTCAGGCATCATGCCTGACCGCAACTTTGTCTGTTCCCCCTCAGAACGTATGACGGTTGTAGCGCTCGTTGTGCATTTTAGGCTTACACAACAGATTCGTTCACTTGTTACGGGCCTCTTCATTGGGACCCACAAGAAAACGGACAGTTGGTTTGAACGTCTAACGCCTCTTCTACTCCTTTCGGTACCTCCTTTCTCTTTTTTTTCTTCTTCTTCGGCTTGCAGCCGTGTTTGCTTATTATCTAAGCTTTTCTTCCTCGATCTAAGATCTTTGAGCTTCCATGCTTGCAGCCGAACATATCTCCTGATAGTTGTGACTTCGTTAAACAGTCGTTAATCCTTCTTGAAAAAAGATCCTTCCGAGCTGTCGGCGCCACCGCTCACAAGGGTGGTAACTCCTCACAAGGACAAGGAGCAGGACCTCCGCCGAATACGAAATTGATCAAGTACACAATATCGTCAATATCCACTCTTGGGTCGCCACCGCTGCAGTTGGCGTCACCCGCGGCCAGCTCCGGAACCGGCTGAGGACCACCGCCGAAAACGTAGTTAATTAGGTAGACGATGTCGTCAATATCCACTGGCGGATCGCCAGCCCCGTTCGCATCCCCTCCGGCCCAGTTGCATGTGGCACAATCTAAGTCGATGACACCATCATATAGCTTGACCTTGTTGGTGTCAACGTGGCCACTGGAATCAGTATAGTCCCAAGCGGTGCAATCCCAGTCGACGCATTCGCTTCCCTCCCATTGCACGCAGACGGAGTCTATGCATCGATATTCCCACACCCAACCGATTAGCGCATCATCGGTATTAGAGAATCTGGAAACCGAGCGCCAGACTGTTATGGGTGTTATTCCAAGAAATCCATGACTGCTGTCAGGACAGAGAGAATCCGGCAACGCCCCAGTTAGCGTGTCGAGGTTTTCCGGGCGAACATCAGCAATAAGCCTGCAGAGCAATGTGTTGGAGCTATTCGGCGGAATGGCGTGCGATTGACCCGACGATTCATTCGCAATACCGACAATCTTCAACTGCCTGTGGTTTGCGTCAAGAACGCTCGACGTTACCATATCCCAGTTCTGAAGAAGCCCGCCACTAAGGATTGTTGTGCCCTGTGGAACCCAGTGGCAATCGACATTGGTGTCCGCACAATTGAAATACTCCCATGAGATGCAGGAGTCGCCAATGTATGCGGTACAAGCCGAGTCAGCGCACCCAATGTACGTCGTATCACACCTGTATATCGAGTCGGCTCGGAACCTAAAAACCCAGTCATTGGTTATGAATAACCAAAGCTCAATGCCTCCGACACTGTCGGCAAAGGTCTCCAGGAACACGGAAACGACTACGCTGTCATCGCTCTGAGTGATCGTCGTATCTCCTACCTTGAGATACAAATCGATGAGATCTGAGTCGCCGAAACTTACCGACGGCACTGCTGCAAACAGAAACAGCAAGAAGCACATGGTCGGTGTCGAATGCCGGATTGACTTGAACATCCAAACTCCTCCTTGGATACGATCCCGGAATTGACAGCAATTCATGGAATAAAAGCTTGCTATCATTGTTTATCGCCCTGGGCGACAGTTAGTTTAGTAGCAAGCAACCGACCGCATTTTCTCCTGCGTCAACCGCACAACTCTGTAGGTTTTCAGAATCCGATCCTAAGCAGCAAATCACTGCCTATGGTTTCAAAGATTGGTTAGTACTAAAGGCTCAGTTCACTTCGTCTCAAAGTTTTGGCATTCAGCAGAACAAAGCTCTCTCACTTAGTAGCCAAGAAACCGCATCAGCATGGACAATGAGGAAATGTCGTAACCAGCTTTCCCTTCAAGACAAGATCAATATATCGTTGGCACCGGGATTTGTCAACAGTATTTTTGGTTTCCCAGCACCTTTTTTTCAGGGTGTAAACTGAGATTCGTCTATGTCCCACAGCGTCTTTCGTTGACAATCGAAGCGCCTAAACGCGGTGTGGGCTACTGTCTCGATGCTCATTTCTGAAACGGGTAACGGCTGAATGGAGCTCTGACACGTCGGTCTGCAGGCCACCAAGCCCGGTAGTCATAGGACCCTGGCTCAGCTCAAGGTCAATGTGCCCAAACGTAGATAAGAGCGAGCATATGCTGGGTATTAATCTCTCATCAGATCAAGAGATGTTACAAACTGCCGACACTACTACCGGTATTGGAGAGCTCGCTAAATGCAAACAATTCAAGCAAGTCCCGTAGTCGACAAGATAATCTCAACTATGGGCGAGTTGCCAGCCTCGCCAGCTATAGTCTCCGCAGTAATGGGCCTTACTTCCAATCTCGACACCGACGTTGAGCAGCTCGGTCGGGTTCTATCAGCGGATCAAGTACTTACGGCGAAAGTCCTGAAGCTCTCAAACTCGTCTTTCTACGGAAGATCGAAGGGGGTTGGGACGCTGAAAGAAGCTATCCTGATCCTTGGGTTCTACACGTTAAGGTCGCTCGTAATAGCATCATCCACACATAGCCTATATAAGCGCAAGGCCGACAGCCCCATCGAGCAGAAACTCTGGGAGCATTCTTTGGCAACAGCCTTGGCGAGCAAGATCATTGGGCGGAAAATCCGACACCCTCAGGTCGAGGAAGCGTTTATCGTAGGGCTTCTCCACGATCTGGGAAAACTGATCCTTTCGCAGAAGTTGTCGAGCGCCTATCAGCAAATCTACGAAGAAGTGGAAGCTAATCAACGCGACTTCCTTTCAGTGGAGATCGAGAAACTTGGATTCTCCCATGTCGATGTCGCTGGGGTGCTGTTCGAAAAATGGAATTTCCCTTCATTCCTGACTTCGGCAATCTGTCATCACCACAATCCCGAAGATGAGCAAGTGCAGGCAAAGTCAGGTTCTGCGAAGAGCATTTCGATTGCGCACATCACTCATTTCTGTGACCAGCTGGCCAAACACGTCGGATGTGGGTTCAGCGACCACCGCGAAGAAAACTTGGCTTCACTACCTCTTGCCGGGAAGGCCGGACTCGAGCAGGATACAATTGACAGCCTAATCAATGAAATAGCGGAAGTCTACCAGTCCGAGAAGCATCTGTTCGAGGAGTAGGAAAGCGGATAATGATTGACGACAAGATCAAGGACAGACTCGAAAGCTATTCGGGCAGTGTACCCTCGGTTCCAGAGATCATTCTCAGGGTGAAGGAGATATCGGAGGATCCCAAATCATCAGCTGCCGACCTCGCAAACATAATTCTGAGCGATCATAACCTGACGGCAAGAATACTTAAGTTAGCAAATTCAGCATTCTATGCCGAGTTCTCAGGAAGGGTAGCAACGGTCACTCAGGCGATAGTGCTGATGGGATTCCGAACGGTCAGAAACGTGGTAATGAGCATCGCCATTCACGACACGTTTACGAACTCATCCAAAATCAAGAACTTCAATTTCAGACGGTTCTGGACGAAATCCATCGGATGTGGTGTAATAGGCAAAAGCCTGGCCAAAGCGTGCCGCTACAAAGTACCGGAAGAAGCATTCATCGCTGGATTCATACACGATATTGGAAAAGTCATATTCAGTCAGGTTTTCCGAAACGAATACCCTCGGATAGAGAAGCTCATCGAAGCCGGCGAAGATGAGGTTCAGACTGAGCGAGATTTGGTAGGCACCGACCATTGCGTTGTCGGAGCCTGGTTCGGAAGAAAGTGGAACCTTCCGGAACAGATCATCGCTCCAATAGCCCATCACCACCGCATTGGCCTGCCGGGTAGCACCCGAAACAAGTCGACGCTGTCAGACATAATCTACATAGCGCAGAAATGTTACGCAGAGGTCTTGCGGGGCAACGGCAAGCTTGACAATTGTGACGGGCTGTTCCGTGAGGCTTCCGAGCTCCTTGAACTGAAGCCGGAATCCGTGCGCCAGACCGCAGTCTCTGCCTGGGATATGATCATCGATATTTCCGTCGACCTCGGAATCCAGCTCGAGCAGCGTCTTGACTCAGTCGATCAACCGTCAGCGACACGGAAGACGGTTGAGACAGGCGGTGATTCTGCGCAACTGGCGACACAGGTTCCTCCGCCTACGGAGTTGATGCTCGAAATGCAGCAGATGTCTGAAAGGCTATCCACCAAGGAACGTGAAATAAGCATTCTCTGCGAAGCCTCAGAGAGTATTCGAGGGGCGGGGAGTGTTGCGGAAGTATTGCAGACTGTTCTTGAGACCATTTTCAGAGGTCTCGACATCGGGAGAGCAGTGCTCTTTGAAATACTGCCGGATCAGTCCACGGCCGAAGGTCGTGTGGGATTCGGAGTGAAATCCCAGGATCAAGTCCGCCAGATGGTCGTACATCTGAAAGAGTCGGTCGGAGCTATTCGGTGCGCTCTGTCCAGCCGGAGTGCCTGCAATGTCCTCGACGCAACCTCGCGTTCCTACGCTTCCGTGATCGACCCCGACGAGCTGACCGTGTTAGGCGCGAAAGCCTTCGCAATCTTGCCGCTTTCAGTCGATGGAAAGGCGGAGATGGTCATTCTTGTGAACAACCGCAATCCCGAAGATCCAATAGACGACAGTCAACTCAAGTCGGTTCAGGCGCTGATAGCTCAGGCTGAGACAGTGATTGAGAAACAGCGGCTGATCGCGAAGCTGAACGCAGCACGTGGTGATGAAGTGAAATCACTCATCGACACGGCCTTCAGCTGAGCTGAAAACCCACTTCGCGAGCCCGATCAGCCTCCAGAACATACCTTGCCAGAGTGAAGCCCGAGTCCACGTAGGTCCTTTCATAGACAAATCCGCATTTTTCGAAGAGTCTGATCGAAGCGACATTGTCGGGAACAATGCTGCAGTACACACGAGACCATTTCAACTCGTGGAAGATGTGACGAAGAAGAAGAGTGATAGCTCTCGTTCCGATTCCTTTCCCCCGCCATCGCGGGTCGCCTATGACAACGCCGATGTCGCAGACACCTGATCCGTAGTCGATGTCGAAGTAATTCACGAACCCCACAGCCGTGGGATCGTCGACTATGCATACAATTAGCGTAACGCTATCCCCGGTCCGAAGGAAATGTCGCCTCAAGAATACCGACCGATAGTCGTCCTTCGACAGATTCGGCTGCCACCTGGGATCTGCCAGATACCTCTGAACCTCGGCGTCTCGATACCAAACATAGAAGAGGTCGAAATCGTCGCGGCTCACAGTGCGGATGAAAACCACATCGTCCGAGGCCAGTCGTGATTTGAGGTCGTCAGCTGCCG
>JAGVNY010000215.1 GCA_020053015.1 Candidatus Zixiibacteriota bacterium
ATTTGACGATTCCTCGCTTCCGTGCGCAGCAGTAGCGAGATACGCGAGACCGCAAAGGAGCAGTGTTACCCAGATTTTCATGCCTTGTTGTACAGCCATTACGCCACGTTTATCCACAATCTTGTCACCGCGAGGGAATTGGCAAGGCAAAAAGCGCATTGGCCTTGACCTGTCGGACTTCTTTACTGATATTGACTATCGGTATGTTCAGTATCTCACGCGAGTTAAAGACGTTGCTCTCGGGGTCGCCGGCTGTACGTGTAGTAGTCCTGACCGGTGCGGGCATCTCTGCCGAGAGCGGTGTCCCGACATTTCGGGGTACAGACGGACTCTGGAGCAAATTCAAGCCGGAAGAGCTGGCGAATGTCGATGCTTTCATGTCAAATCCCGATCTGGTATGGAGTTGGTATCAGCACCGTCGGGAGATAATAAACAAAGTCCAGCCAAATGAAGGGCATACTTCTCTCGCGAGGATGGAGGAGAAGCTTGCCGACTTCACCCTAATCACCCAAAACGTGGACGGCCTACATCGCAGGGCCGGCAGCCGTAACGTGCTTGAATTACACGGCAACATCCTTTACAACAAGTGTATAAAGTGCAGCAAGATGTACCAGACCCTGCCGGATGAGGAGGCGAAGTCCGCGCCCGTGTGTGAATGCGGCGGAAGGATTCGCCCAGATGTCGTCTGGTTCGGTGAAATGCTGCCGCAGCAAATCCTGCAATCTGCATTCAGGGCTGCGGAGAATGCTGCGGTCTTCTTCTCAATTGGCACCTCCGCGCTGGTTCATCCGGCCGCATCGCTTCCGGTGATCGCGAAACAGAGAGGCGCATACCTTGTCGAGATAAACGTGGAAACTACCGTACTAACCGATTACGCCGATGAATTTCTGGAAGGACCATCAGGCGAGGTGCTGCCGTCATTGATGAAGGAATGCGGTCTGGCATGATTATGTCGCTTCGAAGGACATCGCCTGAATCGATTAGGGACAGAGTTCGCCGCCTTGGCGAAAGGCTATCCGACTGCGATCTTTGCCCGAGGAATTGCCATGTTGACAGATACTCCTCCAAGCTGGGCGTCTGCGGCATGGGCGCCGGTGTCAGAGTCTCCTCCGCCAATCTCCACTTCGGAGAGGAACCGCCGATTTCCGGAGTTCGCGGGTCCGGGACGATCTTCCTCGCGGGATGCAATCTCAAATGTGTATACTGCCAGAATTATCCAATAAGTCAGCTGCATCATGGGCGGGACCTTTCGCAGGGGGAGTTGGTGTCAGCAATGCTGGAGCTTCAGGAACGCGGTGCTCACAATATCAACTTCGTCACGCCGACACATTGCTCTGCACAGGTTGCGCGGGCAATCGTCGACGCCCGAGACGTCGGCTTGTCGATTCCGATTGTGTGGAACTCGTCCGGATACGACTCGGCGGATACTCTCCGCATGGTGGAGGGGCTTGTTGATGTCTATCTGCCCGACATGAGATACGCCGACCGCGTTAACTCCAAGTGTTACTCGTCTGCTCCGGACTATCCGGAAGTCAACCGCTTTGCCGTGGCAGAGATGTTTCGACAGGTCGGCAATCTCGAAGTTGATGACGATGGCGTTGCGATCCGAGGGTTGATCATAAGGCACCTTGTTCTGCCTGACAACATCTCGGGCACACAGGAGGTTCTGCGTTTCATTGCCGAGGAAATATCGCGGGAGTGCCACATCAGTCTAATGTCCCAGTATTTTCCGGCTCATATGGCTTTCAAGTACGAAGCCCTGACGCGTCGAATAACCGCTGCCGAGTATGCGCAGGCGGTCGAATGGATGCACGAATTCAATCTCGAGAACGGCTGGTGTCAGAATGAAGAAACTTAGTCTGCTGATTGTCGTTACGATTGCCCTTCTGGCGGGGTGCGTCTACTATAATACGTTCTTCATTGCCAAGCAGAGTTTCAACGAGGCGGAGAAGGAGAGGGAGCGGCTCGGTTTGGAAATTCTCAAGGGCACCAATTCCAATTATCAGAAAGCCATCGAGAAGTCCTCGGTCGTTCTGGAGTTCCACCCCAACAGCAAGTATGTCGATGACGCCCTCTTTGTGATAGGCAAGTCATTCTATCATCAGGGCGAGTTCAGCAAAGCTGAAACGAAGTTTCGTGAACTGCTCGCCACTCATCCCAAGTCGGAGTACGCGGAAAGATCGATGTTCTATCTCGGGAAAGCCCGTTTCTACAGGGAAGATTGGGTGGGCGCCAGGGAGGCCTTTTCGCGCATGGACACTGTGGCTCACGACAAGAATCTTCGCTCGGAAGCCTTGTTCATGCTCGGTGAGGTCCTGTACGCTCAGGATGAGTATGAGCAAGCGATCGCGGCTTATCAGGACTATCTTCAGGCCTTCGCCAAAGGACCTAAAGCCGCCGAGACGATGTACAAGATCGCGGAAGCCTATTTCCTGTCGAAGAACTACTCACCTGCAAAGGACGCCTATCTCGGCGTAGTTCCCCTGACCTCCGTCGACTCAATCAGGTATCGCGCACGTTATCGAGCAGGGGAGTGCTACTATGAATTCGGCGCTGTCGACAGCGGCCTGGCCATTTATCGCTCTCTGGCCAAGGACGATAAGAACTTCAATCAACTGGCCGACATCTACCTGCAGATCGGACATGGCGAAGAGATCGCCGACAGCATCGACGCTGCGATGACGACCTATGAAAAAGTGGTCGAGGAATATCCGAAAACGGTAGCGTCCGCCATCGCTTTCTATCGTCTCGGAAGAATTCATCAAGAGAAACTGCTTGACCTGGAGACGGCGAAAGCGATGTATGACTCGTCCACGACCGCCAGAGCTAACTCACCGGTCAGCAAAGATGCGGTAGCGCGATCTGCCGATATCGCCAAACTCGATTCGTATCGTGAAGGTATGTCCGCCGACAAAGTGGAGCAGGCGGTAGAGAGTCAGTATCTGCTGGCCGAGCTATATCTGACTGACCTCAATCAGCCCGACTCGGCTCTGAACGAATATCAAACCCTGCTGGATTCATTCCCTGAGACGAAGTACGCGCCGGGCTCTCTTATGGCGATCGCGTGGATCAAGGAGAATGTTCAGGGTGACACGGCTGGCGCTCAGGAGCAGTACCGACGGCTGTTATTCGAGTATCCTACATCGGACCTCGTTCCCGAAGCGCTGGCGAAACTCGATGTCGACTCCGACATGGCTGACTACGACTATCCGGCGCGCAGGTACGCCGAGGCTGAACAGCTTCTCCTGGCCACGGGCGATTATGAGGCCGCGAATGAGGTCTTCCAGTCGATTGTAGATGATTTTCCCGAAAGCGAATACGCAGCAAAGGCGCAGTTCGCGATTGCGTGGTCGCTCCAGCAGCGTCTCGACATATCGGACCCGATCGTTGGCGATTCCGGCAAGATTACGGTCGACTCGACATATATACTCGCATTCCAGAAAGTGGTCGACCTCTATGGCGACACGGAGTACGGCTCGGCCGCTAAGAGCCTTCTCGGCGATAGGACTCAGCAGACGAAACGATTAGCTCCCGACGAACAAAGCGACACGACTCAGGATACTACTATTGCGAGGGAGACGCCCGATTCACTTGCCTATCTCGACTCTGTTACAAGGGCCATCGAAGAGCAGATTCGGGATCTTCCGCCAGCTCCCAAATCGCCGACGGCCGTCGGAGTGTTCAACTACCCGTTGTCCGCCTATGGCGACCCGTGGGAAGGCGAGATTATTTTCAGAGTCGTCATCGACTTTACCGGCCGGGTCACCGAGTGGGAGACCCTTCGTGGTTCCGGGGTCGAGGACATCGACATCGCCGCCGTGGAGACGCTGAAAGACACAACGTTCAACCCTGCCGACATTGACCCGGTGAACTACGGCAAGTGGTTCGTCTACAAATTCGTTGTTCGAGTGCCGGAGCAGCTGAGGAGCAATCTCAACAAATGAAGATACATTATCCGAGTGTCTCAGTGGAACGCAGAGACTCTCTCGGGAACGGACTAATCAAGATCAGTTTCAGGTCACCGGAGCTTGCCGCGCGTCTAAGGCCGGGGAACTTCATCCATATTCGGGTGACTCAGCAACTTGACCCGCTGTTTAGAAGGGCAATGAGCGTACACTCGGCTGACGGAGAGCTTTTCACGATACTCTTCAGGATCGTAGGACGAGGCACGGAGCTTCTTGCGCTGTTGAAGGAGGGCGCCCGTGTAGACATTCTCGGACCTCTCGGAAATTCATTCAATCCGCCTCGCGATGGGGAAACCGCCGTCATGGTCTCCGGTGGGACCGGACTGCCGCCGCTGCATTTTCTGGCTCGCTCGCTGATTCGCGACAACGGTGTTGATCCGGAAACGATACGTTTTCTCTGTGGAATCTCCTCACTTGGAGACTTGCCGCTGACCTTCGACGTCAAGAGCCTCGGCCTTGATCTCTTGATATCAAGCGACGACGGCAGCGTAGGTGTCCGTGGGCTCGTCACCGATCTTCTTGCTCACAAGCTGCAGAACGCCGATGTCAGCAAGATGCGCGTTTACTCATGCGGTCCGGAGCCGATGCTGCGGGTCGTGGCGAATATGTGCGTGGCCCGCGGAGTCAGATGCCAGGTCTCTCTCGAGCGACACATGCCGTGCGGCGTTGGCACCTGTCTCGGATGCGTCGTGCAATCGCCGACGAGCGACGACGGTTTCAGACGCGTTTGCATCGAAGGGCCCGTATTCGAAGCTAACGAGGTGCGGCTTTGAGTGGTATCGATCTGTCGGTCGAGATAGCGGGTGTCAGGTTTCGCAATCCTATTTTGACAGCTTCCGGCACGTTCGGCTATGGTGAGGAATTCAACGATTATATCGATCTCTCGATGCTCGGCGGGATAGTAACGAAGTCGATCACGCGCCAACCGCGACCTGGCCACAAGCCTCCTCGTACATGCGAGACGACCGGCGGAATGCTCAATGCAATCGGGCTCGCAAACGTCGGGGTGGAGCGGTTCATCTCGGAGAAGATCCCCTTCCTGAAAAGTCTGGACACCAACGTGATCGTCAACGTCGCGGGCTTCTCGCTCGATGAGTACAGCGAGGTAACCCGGATGCTTAACGATTGCGAGGGGATCAAGATGCTCGAGATCAACATCTCCTGCCCGAATGTCGGGGCTGACGGTCTTGAGTTCTCGAGCACTGCTCAATCTGCATTCAAGCTGACTGATGAGCTGAAGAGGATATCGCGATTCCCTTTGATAATCAAACTCTCTCCAAACGTGACCGATATCGCGTCGATTGCAAAGGCCTGCGAAGATGCGGGAGCTGATGCACTCTCTCTGATCAACACTTTGGTTGGCATGGCGATTGACCACACGACTTTCAAGCCACGCCTGACAAACGTCACCGGAGGGCTTTCGGGGCCCGCCATCAAGCCGGTTGCTCTCGCGTGCGTGATGAAAGTATACAGGAGGGTGAGAATCCCGATAATCGGCATCGGAGGAATAATGGACCAATTCGATGTCGCGCAGTTTCTGATAGCAGGCGCCACTGCGGTTCAGTTCGGCACCGCAAACTTCGTTGACCCGGATTGCACGGTCTCGGCTGTTGATGGTCTTCGAGACTACCTCGCTGGTATGAACATGTCAAAGGTTGCCGATCTTGTCGGAAAGCTGCAGGTGTGAAGTGACCTTCAAAGAGAAACTCGCCTCGCTAATCAGGACGCGCAAGACGACAATCTGCGTCGGGCTTGACCCAGATGTGAATAGACTCCCCAGGTCTGTTGCCGCAACCGGCAATCCAATCCTCGAATTCAATCGCAGAATCATCGAAGCGACTTCGGATATAGTGTGCGCATATAAACCCAACATGGCGTTCTTCGAATGTCATGGTTCAGGCGGGTGGGAGACTCTGAAGAGCACCATCGAGCTGATACCCAAGAATGTGCCTGTGATTATCGACGCCAAGCGGGGCGATATCGGAAATACTTCGGCGATGTATGCCAG
The DNA here is from genome assembly GCA_020053015.1 of Candidatus Zixiibacteriota bacterium. GTDB lineage: Bacteria > Zixibacteria > MSB-5A5 > JAABVY01 > JAHJOQ01 > JAGVNY01. Next base: position 5,974 of record JAGVNY010000215.1, read on the forward strand.
AGCGATCTTCGATGAGCTTGGTGGAGACGCCATCACACTCTCGCCCTATCTCGGTGAGGATTCTCTCGCTCCGTTCTTCGAATACACGGACAAGTTCTCATTCGTTCTCTGCGTCACCTCGAACGCCGGAGCCAGAGATTTCCAGTTTCTCGAAGTCGATGGATGCCCGCTGTACAAGCGCGTAGCTGCGGCCGTCCTGAAATGGAATAAGCACGACAATCTCGGCCTCGTAGTTGGAGCTCCGTATCCGGAGAAGATACAGGAGCTGCGGTCAATATCCGGTGATATGCCGTTTCTGATCCCCGGCGTGGGCGCTCAGGGAGGCGACCTCGAGACAGCGGTCAGATACGGGTCGGCAGACGGTCAGATTCCCGTAGTAATCAATGTCTCGCGCAGCGTGCTCTA
>JAGVNY010000187.1 GCA_020053015.1 Candidatus Zixiibacteriota bacterium
GCAGTTACAGCTCACCATACCTCTCTCTTGGCGGCACATGGGAGCAATTCTGGGAATCTCTTTCCCCGAAGCGGCGAAAGTATCTGGAAAGGATGTGCTTGCGGCGACTCGAAAAGGCGGATTCTTTCGAGGTGACGAAAGTCAAGACGTCGCAGGAGTTCTCCGAGTTCAGCAAAGACATGTTCGGCATTTCCTCCAGAAGCTGGAAGACGAAGGCAGAGGCGCACTTATCGCCAGATTCCTCTATGGGGAAGATGTATCTCGGATTCACCCCGTTGGGACTCGACAACAACTGGGTAGATATGTACGTGCTTAAGATCAATGAGATACCCGTGTGTTTCGAGTATCTTCTGACACACAATGGGAATCACTGTCTGACCCGGTGCGATTTCGATGAGTCATACCGCTATTACTCACCGGGAAACAGCCTTCGGCTCTTTGTCCTGAAGGAGACCATGTCCGACGGCAGCGAACACGAATACGACCTCTGCGGCGATGACTACTGCTACAAGCTCGACTGGACGAAGAGCCTCAGAACGCATATCACAATGACCGTGGGCAACACAAGCACCGTCGGGAAATTGGTCATGACGGCCAAGAATGTCGTTTTGCCATACCTGCGGTCCTGCTCAAAACTATTTCAATCCGCAACAACCATCGAGTGACGTGACCCGGTTTGAAGCGGCTTCCCTTCGACAATGAAACAGTAGTCCTCTGAATTGCGACGGAAGAGCAGATCGACCCAGTCCAAGCCCTACTGGACCTGGCGCTGACAAACGCGCGTGTCACGCTAAGAAATCGTGTCAAATCTGCCGATCACTTACTAAGATCGTGCTCCCAGGTTTGTCAGCGAAGGAAACTCGATCGACCTGAAACTCACTCAGAGGAGATAGTCGTGGTAACATGGTGTATTGTTCTATTCGCGCTTGGCTGCTTCGCAATGCTCGACAGCTTCTACAACTACGGCCAGATTTATCGTAGTATCAACTCGACCCTATTCATGCTTGTATCTCTCGCCCTTCTATACCGGATCACGAAACTCAAGAAATCCGGGCGTACGGAGGGTTACATCGAAAGAATTCGCAACCTGGAAAGCAGAATAGAGGCCATGCAGCACGAAGCGCCCAAGTCCACTGCGCCCAAAGCGTAAGCAGAGGTGAAGAAGAGGGACAGCCGCAGCAACTGACACGGAGGTCGATCACGCCTCTGTCCTTGAGGCTGCCCCGAAATAAACGAGCCGTTCTACGCAGTTCCGTGTTAGTCCTGGCACGGCGGCGCTGCGCCTGCGAAGACATAACCGATCAGGTAGACGATATCATCGATATCAATGAACAGGCTGCAGTTTGCGTCACCGGACATCGGGGGATCGGGTGCGGGTCCTGATGCAAATACGTAGTTGATCAGGAACACGATGTCGTCGATGTCGATCGCAGGATCGCCTCCGCTTCCATTCGCATCGCCGTTGATATAATCGCATCCTTCTTCCACGACATATAGTATTGTGTCCGGCGGAAGCCCGCTTATCGGAATATCCATATCCTCAGCCAAAACCACTTCCTCGGAGCCATCGATTCTCACGTTGATCGTGTACATATCCCCCTCCTCAGCACCATCTTCAGCGATAATCTCGACGATGTATTCACCCAGCAGCGGGTGGTGTATGGTTACCGAATCGTCATAGAGCGGTGATTCCTGGTCATAGTCAGCAGGAAACAACGTCTGTGACAGATTTCCCTGTGAGTCTCTGCCGATATAGTCACCGTTCGGATCGGTAATCCAGAGGTTCACCACGCTCGGAGGAGTCTTAAGCCCTCCACCCGGCTGCGAGATCGCCATGAATATCAAAGGCGCAGGTGTAAGGCTGAAGTTCGCGCTGAATTCAGATGTATTTCCCGAAGGATCAGTTGCCGTGCAGCTTAGGATTGTAAACTGCGGAACAGAGCACGGAATGACAGACTCGAATTGACCGGATGGATCTGCAGTGTCTGCGATGACGTAGGAGTATGCCTCCCCATGACCGGACGGGTCTGCCGGATGAAGATCATCTTCCGCAGGATGAGCTACATAGTACTCGATAACGGATGAACTCGGTGCCACACCATGCACGGAGTAGCTGTTATCAGGGTTCATCCTTACAGAGTCTATCTCTGGGAAATTGAGAAGGCTATTCGGGCCGGTGTCCGTGTCACCTGCATCATTGGCATTGACTCCATTGATGCCCAAGTCTATCGCCAATCCGCCGTTACCAAAGATCAGGTTGTTGGTGATAGTATGCTGAACCGTCAAAGGTGATCCGACGATTCTAACACCGGCGTGTGGGCAGTTCCTTATTGTAAGTCCTTCGATCTTACATCCGCTTACATTAATGCCGTTGATGATGAATCCGTCATCAGGGATTTCGAGGAAAAAGCCGTCGATTATTACCGAATGCTCACCACCGGGAGCGGTCGAACCGAGAATCACGGTGCTGTCATCAGTGAGTTGGGGTAGAGCGGATGCTAACCAGATCGTGCCGGAGACGGAGAATGTGATTGTGTCGGGACCAGGTGTGGAGTTGGCGATTTCAATCGCTTGTCGAAGGCTGCCGGGGCCGGAGTCTGCGAGAGAAGACACCACTGCGTGAATAGTGAACTTAGTGACGAAGGCATCGTAGCCAGAATTGAAACTTGGATCATACGCATTCTGCGTCGGGAAATTGCTGGAACTTGTTTCTCCCGCCACATATGCAGCCCCGGAGACGTCAAGTGCGATGGCATTCCCGTAGTCGTCGCCGCTTCCGCCAAGGTAAGTGCTGTATGCAAGACTGCTGCCGGAGCTGGAAAGCGCGGCAACAAAGACGTCCCAGCTCCCCTGATTTGTCTGGTACGGATTAATGGTCGGGAAATCGGTGGATCCATTCCATCCCGTCACATACGCCACCCCAGAGCCATCCACCTTGATTCCATAGCCTTTGTCATCGCCGCTCCCGCCTAAATAGGTGCCGTACACAAGGCTGTTGCCTGAGCTGGAAAGCTTGGTGACAAAGACATCCCAGCTCCCCTGGTTTGCCTGGTACGGATTGAGGGTAGGGAAATCAGTGGAGAATGTGTAACCCGTTAGATACGCCTCCCCCGAGCCATCGACTGCTATGGCATAGCCGTGGTCAGCATCGCTCCCGCCAAGGTAAGTGCTGTAGACAAGGCTGCTGCCTGAGCTGGAAAGCTTGGTGACAAACGCATCTTCATGATCCTGGACTGTCTGGTACTCATTGAGGGTCGGGAAATCGACGGAAAGTGTCATCCCTGTCACGTACGCTGCCCCTGAACCATCAATGGCAATGGCATAGCCGTGGTCAACCCCGTTCCCGCCAAGGTAAGTGCTGTACACAAGGGTACTGCCAAAAACGGATAGCTTGGCAACGAAAACATCAAAGCCCGCACCTTGAGGTGTCGCCTGGTACGGATTCAGGGTTGGGAAGTTGTCCGAGCTTGTAGTTCCCGTCACATACGCAGCCCCAGAGCCATCGACCGCTATACCCGAGCCATCGTCCCTGTTACTTCCTCCCAGATAGGTGCTGTATGTCAGAGAATTGCCCGCAGCAGATAATTTGGTCACAAAAGCATCTCCGTGGGCCGAGCTAAAGTCATAACTGTCGTCATAGGCGTTCTGCATGGGAAAATCGAGAGACTCGGTAATTCCTGTTACGTAAGCGCAGTCGTCATCGTCCACTGCAATGCCAAAGCCCTCATCCCAAGCATCAGACGTCCCACCTAAGAATGTACTGTAGATGAGTGAGTTGCCAGCTGCCGAGAACTTGGTCACGAATATATCATAGTCACCATTGATGGTCGCATCATATGCGCCCTGCGTTGGAAAGCCAGAGGAGAAGGTCATTCCCGTAACAAATGCGCAGCCTGACCCATCGACGGCGATGCTGTTGCTCCAGTCAGAAGCGTCTCCCCCCAAATACGTGCTGTATGACAACACCGGATCAATCACCGTTGCATACATCGGCTCGTAGCTCTCATCAAGTTCGAACCCGAACCGGCCTTCGCCGAGAAGAACATACTCGCCCTCGATTGGCCTGATACCGGACGGCTCGACTTGATAGACAATCGGTCGACGCTCGATCATTTCGCCCCAGCCTGTCTCGACTACAAGCTCGCCGGATTCGTGCAAAGTGACAGACTTCGCGCCTTCGTATTGAACCATTATCTGCGAGACATCGGCTCCGGGCGACACAAGAAAATCATACTCCATCCTGCCATCGCCATTGCCATAGTACTTGAGATCGATTCCAGCGTAGATGTCCTCGAATACAACAGCTTTGTAGTTGGGGACATCGGTGCGCCACTTGGTCGGGTCATTGCCGAGGAAGTAGTTGCACTTGTATCCCATCGGATCGTCGCCGCGAATCAGAGGATTCGGGTTCGCGCCAACGAAAGTGGCTTTGATGACGAGGGATTCGAGAGAATCCCTCTCCTTGGCCTTCGACCACACTTCGGGACTCAGTGTCTTCGACCCCTCTCCCTCAGGGAGAGCGGAAGGTGGTGAGGGAATCCGTCTGGAAAACTGGTAGTAGACACCTTCAGTCGTAAACCACATCAGCGCGCCGCCAGCATCGGCGCGATATTGCACTCGCTCATCCCATTGGCCGTTATTCTGAGTGAACGCAAGCGGCCGCATGTTGAAATTCTGAATAGTCACGCTGGAAGCACGAGCAGCTACAAGCGCCATCAGGCACAGCGCCAACACGATAACCCTTTTCATTGCCATTCTCCTCTGCACCGTTTCCAAACACCGATTATCTCATAGGGCGAGTACGTTTCGAGAGATTGTTCTATCTCTACTCCAAGATACAAGATCGCCGCATTCAACCAAGTCAAAACTCACATCACAGCAGAAGAAAGCCGGGAGAGAGTTGATTCACACCCGGCTCTTGGTTGATCCCTGTTGTCGCGACAGCATCAGTCACACATCGGTGACTCACACGGCGCCGCACCACCCGAGAAGATGTAGTTAATAAGATACACAACATCATCAATATCGACAAACCCTGAGCAGTTGCCGTCCGCACAGCACAGATGGGTAACTGGTGCCGGACCGCTCGCGAATATGTAATTCAAGACGTATATGACGTCGTCTATGTCAACCGCAGGATCTCCTGCACCATTCGCATCGCCGGGGACACACTCGACCGTGCCTACCGTAGCCAGTCCCTTGATGCAGAAATTGGCGGTGCTGTCGAGATCGTAGAGATCGGCGTACGCCAGCGCGACCGGATCCCAGTAGTAGCTCTGTCCCGGACTCGAAGACGACTTTACGATAGTTCGATAGCTCGCTCCCAACAGCACCGGCACGTCAGATGTCTGATCATAAGCATGTCCGCCACTTGAGAGACTGACATAAACAAAGAAGTGATCGTCGTCAGACAGAGCAACTGGAGACGGCAGATCGATCGTGTGGTATCCTGTGTGAACCGCTATTCCCGTCGTCTGAGTATACTGACCGAGCAGTACTCCCCCCTCAAACTGGTTGTAAACCCGCACATCGTACGAAACGCTATCGGCTGCAGTGAAGAAGCTGACGGCCTTAAGCTTTTCACCCGAGTGCCCCACGAATGCGTTGAATGCGACGCTCGCATCGGACTTGGTGTTGCGCCAACCGTGATAGTCATGCGAGTAGATCCTGTCATACTTCAGCGGTTCGACATCCTGAAAGGAAGCAGCGCTCATCTGGGGTTTCCTGCAGCAGTGCTTGTCGTAGTATGATATCCAGAAGTAACCATCCAGTCCCCATGATGATCCCCAGCTATTCTTGCATAGCCATGCCCCCGGCAAGGGCGCCTGAGTTGCTTTGCTGTCATCCCAACCAACAATCGCTACCGCATGGTTGGGCTCATATGGGCTCGAAGGCGGCTGATAATGTGTGTAGCTTGGAGACATGTACTCGCTGCTGTAAAACATACACGTACCAAGCACACCGTAATCCATGATTGCCTGCTTAACAGTGTTGATGTTGCTCAAATCTTCGCCGATAACGTACCATTCAATCTCGCGCGGATAGTAGTAGTGGAAATTCGTGTCGGCTCGGACAGGAGGACTGGTGTATGACTGCCCGTCAATGTCTCGTACTGCACCCTCGCCACGAGTCAGATAAGCAGAGGACACCATGTAGTCACCACCCTGATGGACAGTCAGACCTGCCCCGCTCGGAGGATCCATGTCGTCGTTGTTGTGTTGATTGAACCCGTTCCACCAATCGAGATGATACTCCGCCAGATTGGGTTCTCCAGTCTCACCGGCAGCAGTCCATGTACCTGTCATCAAGAGATTGCCCTCCATTGCCGCCATCACGCCATGGGTCCAACAGGTCCCCCCTGTCTGGCTCTTGACCGACGTCACAAAATTCTGGCCGCCGACATTTCGCAGGTCGAAGCTGCTGGGCGGATCTGCCTTCGCGAAGCTGCAGAAGAGCATAACAAGCAGCGCCACAATCGTAAGGACTTTGCTCTTGCGGTTCTTCATCGCACTTGCTCCCGTTTCCGAATCTGATCAGACTCTTGATGCCATTCAAACCGACAATCACACAGACTACAGCAGGGTCATTGTAAGCTGCATCTGCGTTTCCGATAGCATGAGCCGGATGTAGCCTTAATCGAGAAGTACAATGTCCATGTTAAATCTATTGCACTATTGCAATTCTGTCAAGGATAGTCTTGTTCGGAGTAGGATTCTCCATGATTATCGGAGCTGGAATTGGCGTATTCGAGCCTGCTACCGATCTCTGGAAACACATGAGCTTATCAGAGAGTCATATCCGCCAGTATTCATTTTCAAGATCGCGCCAAATCGACCGGGAGCGAAAATCGGCTGGCGAATGATCAGATCCACTGCATCATAGAACTGCGCGAGGTCGGGGTCCTCGATCTTATTCTCACCGGATGATAGAGACTCTATGTAGCCTGCTGGAATCGTCCTGGTGAAGTGCCCGATTCTCCATAGACTGTCCTGTGATATTGGTAGCCGAGCCAACAGAAAGTCGCAGAGTGCATTGACATCCACTATATGGACTTCAGGGCCGGCGTAGTATCCGAAGAATCCAATGGCGCCGATAGCCGCGCCGTCCAGGACCTGATGTCCCTTCGACTTCGCCACCTCGCCAGCTCTCGCCCAGCCATTGGACGCGAGACGTTCGTCTTCTCGTTGCAGAAGTCCCGTTGCTTGATAGTAGTAAGCTCGCTCGTCGCAAATGCCTTGTTCGTCGATCAACTGGTAATGCAATGGCCCGAGCCTTAGAGCATGATCATATGTGGCAGCTCTGAATTGCGGCCCGCTTAACAGGTGTATCATTGCCGACTGGAAGGAGAGCAGCACGATGACCGCAGCAGCAATTGACAACTTCACTTTCCCCCAGTTGGCGCAGTGGCAGGCGATCAATGCTGCGGCGATGAGCAAAGGTGAAGCCAGGAAGCGTCCTGACATGAAGTCACCGCCAGCCAAAATGGTGTATATTATGTAGAGCGCGACACCCAACGCAAGACTCAGGCTGCATCGGCTTCTACTCAGAACTGCGATGATAAAACCGCTCAGTATCGCCGTCAACGTAACCGGATCTCGAGTAAGCGAATCCTTCAGATAGTGGAGACCTCTTGGAACAAGCTCCTGCACCGGAATACCTGCGCCAAGCTTCGCGTACGCCGTGTTGGGTATTGGAGAACCATAGTATAGAAGGGAGAATGCCGACCACAGAATCAGCGGCAGCAGCCCCAATGCAACCGCGACAAGAGCATCCTTCGCTCGAACGCGTCTGTACGCATACACGAGAGCAGACCCTGCTATCAGTACATTGTCGAGCCGATTCAATGCTATGGCGGAGAATAATAGCGTCCCTGTCAGCAGGTTTTCTCGCCCCTCGCCTTCCGCGAGCGTCCAGGCTGCGAAAGAGGCGATCAGCAAGTAGGACAACGGATTCTCGAGTCCGGACGTGGCGAAATCGCAGAATGCCTTCGATGCCAGCAGAACTGCAAACGCGAGTAGCATTGATTTGCGTGCAGGCGCAAGTCTTAGTACAATCGCGACTGCGGCAGCAGACAGCAGAACTGATGCGAATATGGTCGTGTAGTAGAGGTCGCCAAACAAAGTCCTGAATCCAAGCAGCATGAACATCCACAGCGGGTGCGTGTAGCTCTGGACTCGCTCGCCCACATTGTATACGAGTCCGTGACCTGATAGGGCGTTCTCTACAGTTCTGAATGTGATGTACGCATCATCAGTCAGCCACGCATTCTTGAGTACAACCAGCACAAAGATTAGAAGCAAGCCCGTGGACAAGCGGGTAAGAATCCGAAGTCGTTGACGCAGATCAAGGAGCGAATTATCCACAGCAGCCAATATACATTCCGAACCGCGTTCGAGGCTCTCAATTCACAGAGTGGCATTCACACTTCACTGCGACTCCTGCCACCATAGTCGACCGGATTCAGTGGGTGCAGACTCACCTTAGGCTACCTTCTGCCATCAAACCAAAGGCAGTCGTCACACGGCTCTGGTCCACCTTTGAAGATGAAGTTGATCAGATAAACAACATCATCAATATCTACCGGCACGTCACCGCCGCTGCAGTTTGCGTCGCCTAACTCAAGTGGATTCGGTGGAGCACCGCCGACAAAGATGAAGTCAACGAGAAGCACAGCATCGTCAATGTCAACGAATCCGCTGGCGTTTGCATCACCGCAAATCAACGTCTGACGAGCCGTGAATCCGCTATGTCGTTCGTCATGCCTGAACATAGGCCATCCGGGGCCTGTACCGCTGCCAGCAGTTAGGGCGTATGCCCGACCGTGATTAGAGCTCGGCGTTGACGATGTGCCGTAGCCTCCAACCACGAAGATGTCGAGCATGCCATCGCCATTGAAATCAGCGATCACAGGTGCATGGTCCATCTCGAATGTCTTGCCGTAGTGTGCCTCGAGATCGAAAGTCCAGATAACGTGTCCGTTGTCACCTCGAAGCACCCTGAGAATCCCGTCATCCGATCCGAATGCCACGTCAAGAATTCCATCGCCATTCACATCTGCAATCGCAGCGCCACGGAAGACATTACCCCCTGTCGCATAACCCCAGAGGTAACCTCCTGAGTGTGATACAGCAATCACAGTGTTGTATGAGACCATCACGATTTCGAGGTGGCCGTCGTTGTTCAAGTCGGCAACCGACGTGGGCGCTCCGACATAGTATGAAGTGGGATAGTCCCATTCGAGGCTTCCGTCCTCGGAGTTGAGCACGTACATATTATTGTCATAGCATCCGATAGCGATCTCCGGCAATCCGTCCTCGTCGATGTCCGCAAACGAGCCGCCGTGGTACATCCAATCCTGCGGAATGTCGGAATACCAGAGCACATGGTGGTCGGTGCCGCGCAGAGCGTAAACACGGCTGTCGCCCGACCATTGGGCGACGATGATGTCGAGAATTCCGTCCGAATCAACGTCAAGAATATTCGGCTCAGATTGGATGTAGCTATTAGTACCAAGATTGGTTCTCCACTGCTGGCTGCCGTTCTCGCCGTTCAGGCAATAGACATATCCGTAGAATGTGCCGAACACAATTTCCTGCGTTCCGTCGTCATCGAGATCAGCGACTGCTGGCGGAGAGTCAATTGAATTCGGACTGGTCGAGGTCGACCATTCGACCGCACCCGTCTCTCCCTTGAAGCAATAGACCATGCACGGTGACGAGGCAGGGACGACTACTTCCAGCGAATCGTCAAGGTCAACATCGGCGATTACAGGGGACGCATCATTGCATCCGCCCGTGTCATATCGCCAGAGGACCGTTCCACTGTCTGCGTTGACAGCATAGATGTGCTCATCATTGAAGTAGGCGCCGAAAACTATCTCCGGCTTGCCATCCTGATCGATGTCCGCCACTGCTGCAGATCCGAACGACGGAGCAGCGAGATCAAGCCACCAGAGAATCTCAGGCGTCGTCATCTCCGCGTTGGCGGCAGAAGCGAGCGCTGACACAAGAGCAGTAATCGACAGTGCAATCACCATCATTGACATGGTACGGATAGGCAAGATGCTATTCATCTCCTTCTTGAAGTCTACAAGGAGAAACTCGATTGCAAGAACGTTCTAAATATACCCGACCCGCCATCGCGAGCAAGTGCGAAATGCGGTACTTCAAGTCCATATGGCTCGCGGGCTATCCAATCCCTCACGACCTCTCGGCCTTTTGGCTATCAGGTTTCCCTACGACGGGGGTTGAGAGCCGCGGACAGAGCCCCCCAGCTACCATGCAATGTGAAGTGTTCGTTAGATTTCTTGGAGTATTTCGTCAGGCATTCGTTCCTTTCGGGAACAATACTATGTAGACCAATGTACTCCATTTTGTGTATCTCGTAATCAACGTTTTAATCTACTCTCAAGGAGGATCTTAGTGATGTCACGAGGATTGATGGTGTGGTTGCTGGTTGGTCTCTTCAGTTTCGTGTCGACTTTGTCGGCAGCTGTACCAACGTTAGTAAATCACCAAGGTCGACTGCTGGACTCATCTGACAATCCAGTACCCGACGGCCCTCATGTGCTTATCTTCAGCTTGTACGCTGAACCGGATGCCGGAATTCCACTTTGGACCGAAACACGAGATGTTGTCACCAAAGAGGGGCTCTTTAGCCTAATGCTGGGAAGCTTAAGCCCGTTGGATCTGTCGGTATTCGACAGTGACTCTCTCTATCTCCAGATACAGCTGGCCGGTGAAGCACCTATGACGCCCCGATTGCGGATCGGTTCAGTACCGGCTGCGGCCAAGTCTGGTCGTGTATCAGGTGACATCCAAACTTCTCCGGGACAAGTTGCTGTCGGAGATATTGACGGCGACGGGTTCCTGGATCTTCACTCGACCACTGATCAGTCCGAACTGACGGTCGCAAGCAGAAGGCCTGGAAAAGTCAAATATGGCAAAGTCACTCTCAGGGCAATGCCGGATTCTGTGGTCGATTATCGCGACGCCGATTCCGATGATGACGGCCTCATAGACTCCCGAATGTCCTTGACACTCGGTGGCGGCGGCGGAGCCGGAGGCTCCATTTTGATCGAAGCGGACCTCGAAGGCGATGGAGTCGGAGACGTCGGGACAGAGTCGAGCTCCGATTTGACCCGTTCGATTCTGAAGACTTATTTCGAACGCGGAGACAAACCGACTCAGAGCCAAATTGCAGATACGACGGACGAACTGGGCGCACGAGTGGGCGTTCGCGCTAGCAACTCCGGCCAATGGTCGTCTTCGGAAATGCAGTGCACGCCGGATTCGGCCGTTCAGACGATTACCACTACTGACGGCTCGAATGCTGTCGTGAACAATACTCGGACAAGGTTAAACGATTTGGAAACCAAGCTGATAGCCCTGGGCCTGCTTGGCACACAGATGGTGAGTCAACATAGTGATACATCGACGGCTGGCGTGGAGGTGTCAACCAGCAGCAGCGTGGATGGAAGGGTACTCAAAGGAGGATTGAGCTCCGTTCGAAGCGAAAGTGCATCGCTCAACCTGACAGGGGATGACGACGGAGACGGTGTTCCCGACAACGAGGCATCACTTCATGTGACTCCCACAACATCGTCGATGGCTATTAAAACCAAGGGTACCGGCGCTGAAGCCAACCGGGTGGTTTCGGTATCATCCAGCACAGGCAGTTCCTTGGGCGGCGTGGCTTGCGATCTTGATGACGACGGCGACGGCTTCCTGGAATACAGGGCTGTCTGCACCGTCACCGATGCGGACGGTGACGAGGGCAGCGACATGCGTTGCGTGGTTGACAGCGATGACGACGGTGTTGACGACAACGAGGCGTCACTTCATGTGACTCCCACAACATCATCGATGGCCATCAAGACCAAGGGTACCGGCGCTGACAAGAATCGGTCCGCGGTATCGTCTAACGTGGATATATCAGGGGCAAGTGTCGTTTGTAGTGACGACAGCGATGACGACGGCGTTGACGACACTGATGTTTCGCTTAATGTGACCCCCACAACATCAGCCGTGGCAATCAACACCAAGGGAACAGGCGCTGACAAGAACCGGACTGCGTCGATCACTTCAAGTACTGCCGTCGGAGAGATTTCAACGCTGAGCGCTATCGACGACGACGACGATGGCATCTCGGAAAGTGATATCGAACAGCACATTACTCCGACCAAGTCGAGCTTGGCCATCAATAGCAAAGGGACCAGCGCGAAGCGCATCATGGCCCAAACCGATGATGACTCCGCGAGCATTGCCATAGACGAAGGCGGTGTCCACGTCGCCATGAAGACCGATAGATCGACTGGCGCCGTCAGGGGCGCTGTTTATGTCTATTCGGGCGGTCAGCCAATGGTGACACTCGATTCCGATGGCGACGGCTACTTAGATAACGCCCTCGGTGTCGGCGTCGATCCGACCCACCGCATCGATGTGGCCGGCGGAGCTTACTGCGACGGTACCAACTGGGTGAATGCCTCGGATGAGAACGTGAAAGAGAACTTCGAGTCCGTGGACGGCCAGGAGCTTCTCGGGAAGATCTCCGAGCTGGAAGTAACCAAGTGGAACTACAAGGGCGATGCCGACGGCATGAAGCATATCGGACCTACCGCGCAGGATTTCAAGAAGGTCTTCGATGTCGGCAGCGACGGCAAGACGATATCGACCATCGACCCGTCTGGAATTGCTCTCGCAGCAATAAAAGAACTCTACAAAGAGAATATCTCTTTGATGGCTCAGGTAGCTGATTTGATGAAGCAGGTGGAAGAGCTGAAGACGAAAGGCGCAGCAACCGACGAGTTGCGCGCTCAGGTCAAGAAGCTCACAACTATGGTCGAGACAATTATGGCGACAAGAGACTCCGAGGACAACACTACCAAACTGACCTCCTCTCACTAACCTCAAGAAGGGAGGCCAGAGATGATTCGCAGATCGAAGTATCAAAGTCAAATACCATTGTTAGCCGGGACAGCGATGCTGTTTCTCACGCTGACAATCGGCAACGCATTCAAGCCTGCCTTTGCCGCGGCTCATGTTGACTGGCAAGTGATCGGTTCGGGCGGCGCTCCACAGGCATCTTCCGGACATAAGCTCTTCAGCGTGACCGCGCAGCCGAGCCCTGTCGGCGAGTCGAACGACGGAGTGCGCCGAGTCAATAGCGGCTACTGGCAATCGTTCGGTGTCTCCTCCCAGTGGCTGTGCGGCGATGCCGACGGCAGTGCGTTTGTCGATATAGACGACGTAGTGTTTGTAATATATTGTGTCTTCGCCAGTGGTCCTGCGCCCGTACCGCTTGAATCAGGTGACGCCGATTGCAGCGGAGGCGATCCGGCGATTGACATTGACGATGTAGTCTATCTCATCACCAGCATTTTCGGTGGCGGGCCGGCGCCATGCGCTAACTGCCCGTAGATCATCACGCAGAATACCAGTCTTCACGGACGAAGATGGTTGACCAAAACGGGAGCTGCGAAAGCGACTCCCGTTTTTCTCTTCAATACCACCGGAATTCCTTGACTGTTTGGCAATCCTTTCGTTAGCTTCAATCAGTACGGATAAGCGCCTTTAGAGTCACTTTCCCCTGTATGGTTCTCCGAACCATCTTGCAGTGGAGGATTCACATGATGAAGACAATCAGCGCCCTTCTACTTCTTGTGTCGATCTCCTTCCATTTCGCCTCCGGGCAGGAGAAGCTGGCAATTCTCCCTCTCGGAGGAGTTGATGTAGAGATCTCGACTAAAGAGACTGTGTACCGACTTCTGACATCCGAGATCGTCCAGCTGAAGAAGTATGATCTTGTTCCAGAGAGCGAGATATCTCCCCTCGTGGGTGAACGCGGCTGCCTGGACGCAGCTTGCGCGATCGAAATCGGGCGGCAGGTGCAAGCCTCGAAGGTTGTATTCGGAAGCCTCAACAAACTCGGAGAGAAGATCATCTTTCAATACAACCTTGCTGACGTTATCGCTGGCCAAACGCTGCTCTCAGATGACTTGAGCGCAGTTCGAGTCGAAGACCTCGACCAGGTGACAAAGAGGGTCGCCGCGAGCATTGTCCAGCAGACTCCTGCAGAAAAAACTGTAGAAGTGGGCCTGGTGACCGAGCAGGAATCGCAGGAGCCACGGGAAAGAAAGGCGAATTCCTCTGTTGGAATCGCCTTCGGATATCTATACCCATCGAAGGGCTACAATGACTTGGATCCTATCTTCGTCTGGGACTTCAGGAGTCTTTATGAGATGCGACATGTTGCGGTTGACGCTGTGCTTGGCATCAGGAAGGGATTCGCGCTGAACGTCGGATGCCTGTATCTTATGAGTCTCAGAGACTTTAGCCCCTTCGCCGGTGCAGGTATTGGCTTTCACAACGTTGATCACGAGTACAAGTACGGTGACACGTATTCGCATGACAACCGCGATGAAAAGGGAAGCGACGGCTTTGAATTCCTGTTCAAGGCAGGCATCATGGCATTTCGCACTTATGATTTTCGTGTGATTGTTACCGGGGAATACAGCATCACGCTGAACGACTATGACGATCGCGCCGCAGTGGTAACCATCGGAGTGATGCGTTCCGGAAAGAGAGTATTCGGCATCTTCTGATCATACTGACAGCATTACACGGAGAGGCAGGGATTCGAACCCAGGGAGCCCTCACGGGCTCAACGGTTTTCGAGACCGCCCCGTTCGACCACTCCGGCACCTCTCCGATATCATAAGACGCTCGCGATCACACGGGGATCGGCGCAAAGCACCAGAATCTTATGTCAACGCGGTGCAATGTCAAGCCTATTCTAACAGGGGAAATCGTCGTCAGGTTCAAGGCGGGAAATAGCAGCTACCGAGTCAGGTGACCGATAACGCCCTCAGCGACCGGAGCGCTGGGGCTTCGGGACAACTCCGATGACGAAAGGGATGGCGGCCGGGAGCGCTGAATTTTCGCCCTCCATGAAGCTGGTTTCGTAGGCTCCTGTGAGCTCAAGTTCCAGCTCATTTGTATGCACATATATCTGCGCCTCAGAGCCTCCCTCGAGATGCTGGGCGCGGATTACACCCAGTCCAAGGCTAAGAAGCCAGCGGTTGAACTCCGGCATGCTTAACTGCTTCCTGCAGAACACGAAGAGCGCTCGACCAGCGCTGTCCTCCGCGAGCGCAGCTTCGCTCCATCTCCTCGGATTTTCCGACCACACGTTCTCACCGGGATACTTGATCAGCCGCAGATTCTGAATCGCGCAATCGTATCCGACTATCAGCGAATCAATGCTCTCCACGTCGAGATCAGCAAGTCTGAATACCGGTAGCCCCTCTCTACGAGCTGCAAAGGCTGCTGCCGACAGATATTTGTTTCGCAATCTGCTGTTCACGTGGCTGCCTGATTTCATGTACCCGACGTGTGTAACCATGTCCTCCTGGAACATTCCGGCATTGATCGCCGCAGTGAGGCCGTATTTCTCGCACCACTGCTTTGCTGTCAGGCCGTTCTTCTCGCCTGTCTGACTCATGGACACGACTCTGAAATCCCATTGAGCAGGGTCCACCCTAAGAATGACTGCGGACGTATCGACCTTCTTTGATTCATTTGCCAGATCGAAACATGCGAGTTCAAGACCTTCTGCGATTGTATCAAAGTCTGCGGCTGATACGGTAGACGCAGCAATGACAACCGCAATTGCTGTCAGCAAACCGTAACTATTGTTGAACCTGTGCTTCATCGGATGACTCTGCGATTGTCCAGCCACTGTTGACTATCGCACCAACAACATAAACAGATTACCACAGGTGTCAGCAACAACTTGATCGTCACAACGGTAGTGCAAGCGATTCTGTGTACATTGACGTCAGCCGTTGTTCCTGAGTTTGAGATTGGCTCTTATTCCTGGCCCCCGCCGCCCCCAATCCACGCTCCAGAAACCGCTTCACCGATATATTAGCCTGATCCCCTGATTCTCCGAATACTCCTACGAAACACCCCTGACTTCCCTCCAACGGCGCTGTTGAAAAAGTCCTAATTCGGGTTGTGTGGTTCTGGAAGGCGTGTAGTGTTCGGGCAGGTCTTGATCGCGACGAAGTCGTGGTTGTGACCTGCCCGCAACCACTTGCGAGGGCGCCGAGTCACACTCCCCGCTTCGGCGAGAAGCAAGACCCGTCGCTACTGTTCGGGCGGTTCCGGGTTTCTCAACAGTCCCCAACGACTCGCTAAATCCCTCTCGGTAAACCAAAGCCTGCCGTTGGGCCTAACCTCCTGACCTCAAACCTTGTGGTTAAGTCCTATCCTTTCCCAGCTCAACGGACTGCACAAGAGAAGATACACTGACATCCACTGCCAAAAAGAGGTTGATGTTGGAATGCCGATCTGCTATATTCGGCACCGCAGAGCAAAGTGGCTGGTCGAATGCGTCATTCGGCATTCTGCTTGACCTGCAGATGATTGAGAACAATGCGCCCATAGCTCAATTGGATAGAGCGTCTGACTACGGATCAGAAGGTTGGGGGTTCGATTCCTCCTGGGCGTATTGAA
>JAGVNY010000052.1 GCA_020053015.1 Candidatus Zixiibacteriota bacterium
GGGTTCCGGATTGCGCAAAGCGCAAGAAGAAACCCGACACGAACTTGTCGGCCTTCTGCGTCACGCCAAGCGTGACTCCGGAGGCCGACCTACTCACTTGTGAGACAACCTCTCAAATCCTGCCTGGCGATTTCAGAGACCGTGCACGGCAGGAACATTTCTCGATGTTTCGGTTTATAAACCAATGGAAGGTGATGATAATGGTAGCAAGGCTTCTCACAAGATTGACACTAACGGCCGAAAGGCTCTTTGACATAGTTTTGCTCTTGCTGTTCCCTCCCGTGTCGGCGGCCGCAAGGTTACCGGTATGCACGGCAAGAGCAATGCGTTTCCCTCCTGATATGCATTAGTAGGTCTGTTGCTGGTGTGTGGTTGGAGAGATCCGAAAGGATCTCTCCTTTTTCTTATGTGCTATCGGCAAGAATAAACTGAGAGATGTCGATGTTGTACTTCTTCGGGTCGACAATATGCCTGACATTGCGCAAATACCGGTCACCGGATGCGTCTTTGGCCGTCAAGTCGACAACGCTCGATTTTTCAACGAACCCGCCAGTGTTCGCTATTATCCGTACCCTCGGCCTGAAGATATCCTCAGGATTATTGGAGATTACAATCCCAAGCTCTCCTGAATCGAGCAGCAAAAGCGTCCCTGTCGGGTAAACGCCGAGGATTCTCAAGAACAACCTGACAAGCGATGGGTCAAACCGCTTCCCGCTCTGCTTGGTTAACTCCACCAACGCCTCATTGAAACCGATAAACTGCTCTTGATACTTGCGCCCTGATGTCAATGCATCGAAGAAATCAGCTATGGCAACGATCCTCGAGAACAGATTCAGGTCTGCGGTACGATTGATGTATGGATACCCGCTTCCGTCGAGGTTCTTGTGGTGTTCAAACGCTACTATCATCGCCCTGGCAACATGGCTGTCGAGAGTCATCGACGAACTCAGCACGAGTACGCCATCGACGGGATGTCTTCTGACCTTTTCCCAATCTGAACTTGTCAACGCACTCGGCTTGTTCAGAAGGTCCTTCGGAATCCGGGTTTTGCCGATGTCATGAAAGATCGCCGCGAAGCCGAGCTCAGCGAGCAATTGTTTCGACATCCCCATTCGAAGCCCCATCGTTATCGAATAGATCGAGACGTTAATGCTGTGGGCAAACGTGTAGTCGTCGAAATTCTTGAGCGCCGTCAGTTCAAGCAGATAAGTCTCGTCGGAAAGTATCTGGTCTATCAGACTGTGCACGATTCGCTTGAGCTGCGTGGTATTGACCGGCTTGTCGATTGCCATCTGGGAGACAGCCTCTCCGGCAGCGCCGACTGCCCGGAAGAATATCTGCTTCGCCATCCTTCTCTTTTCACGAATTGTCTTCGGCTTCGATCCGGATGACGATAGGTTCATCCTCGGAGCAAGTCCGATCTTAGGCAGATTTAGAGACTCGAATTCCGCATGAATCTTCTCTATGCTCGCCTCGTCGTCGGTGGGATTCGGATCTATCGTACATATCCGGCGGAACAGCTGATCCAGGGCTGACCGTTCAACTCCTTCCGAGAACGCAAATCCTCCTGCTCCCATCGTTTCGAGAACGTCCTGGACATACTTGTTGGCAAGATACCCATCAAGGCGTACTCTCAGGCGCTTGTCGTTGAAGAAGAAGTAACCGTCAGCTGCGTGCAACTTCACCACGTTGGTCAGCCTGAACCCCCGCTCCAGTACTTCCATCAAGCGTGTGAGTTGTCGGGAGTAATTCTCATTGTCGTGGTCATACAGCCGCGACGTCTTCATCATGACGTAGGTTTGCAGCAGAAGATCCTGACCGACTTCCTCGAGCTGCACCCTGTGTTTCTCGTCTTCGACGGGGACAGGTTGCGGTTTGGTCGAAACGGGTGGTAGTGTCATCTGCTCTCGTCCGTCTTCATTCGAACCCTATCCCTCTTAGCGAGCGAATTCCTTGCCCACTCACCCAGCTCGCCCTTCTTCGTCGTCCACTCCTTCAGCAGGCGGTAGCTCTCTTCGTCCTCAAGCTCAGCCATGGCGCCGACTGCCAATTCTCTCTGGTGGCGTGAGGCGCCGCCACCAAAGAGTGAGCGTTTGGTAGCCTTCTTCTTGAGATAATCCAGAGCACGGTCCGCGCCAGTGGCGCCAAGAGCTCGGAAAAGTTCCCGTTGCTCGGCAGGTGTGACAAGCCCGAAGCTCTCACTCTCGATGAAGGAGAGAATCGCATCGAATGCGGGCTTGAATCTCCGCTCTGTCAGCCGTTTTGTCGCTTGCCGCCTTATTCTCTCCGACGGATCGTTCACAAGGCGGGCAAGGTGCTCCAAAGCCGCGTCCGTGTCGAAGCCCGATAATGATATCGTCGCCTCCCATCGGACACGCTCATCTTCATGCTCGCTTGCCTTTCTCAGGTCGGGGATGCTCTTCTCCGAACCGATTTCGCCGAGGATCATCGCGGCGTTGCGCGCAACATACCACCGCGAATCATATATGCCCGATGCGACTATCTCAGGTCTCTTGCGTCCCATCGCGACTACCAGATCGCACACGAGTTTCCGCGCAGGATAGTGTTTTAGCTCACCCAGCATCCAGACAAGCTGCGCCAACGCGCTCGAGTCAAGCTCCTCAAGATAGCTGCGGACCTGTTCGATGTTCTCATGCTCGGACCGATTCAGAATCTGCGTGATCTGCGAAATACGGATTCTGTCCCCGCATCTATGATAGCTTTCCCGCACACGCTCTGATCTTTGCCGCGAGGATTCCTTCCAATCCGCTGCGCTATCCCTGAATTTCCGCATCAAGTAGATCAGCAGCGGGAAGAACTCCGCCTTCAGAAGCCTGTTGAATACATTGTCGATATTGTCTAAGACCTTCAGGAACTCGTGGTAGTCTTGCTCTGCCGCCGCTATGTCGAAAAGCAGATCGACTGACACCAGCTCTATTGAGCCCTCCTGATCGTGCTCAAGCGATTCCGATACAGCAGCTTTCTCATCCTCGGAAACTGTCTGGACACTCCCGAAGACCTCCGGAAATTTCACCCCGTCTCGCGTCGCAGGCGACTCAGACTCGGACTTGGCCTCCGGTTGCTCACCTTCGCTCTTTACGATGTTGCCGATGGCATTGTCGTCGAGAGTCACTTCACCAGCGGCCGGGCTCAGTTCCGCAGGCACGAATGAATCGACCGCTTCGTACTCGATGGATTCGAATCCTGCCTCCCAGAACAGGTTGACGATGTCATCCTTGCTTTCTCTGCGCGAATAGACTGCGAGCAGCCTGTCGAAAAGACACTCGAATTCGTCACGGGAGATGCTGGGATATATCCTTATCGTTCGAACACCGTCTCGGTGGAGCGTCTCGGACAGACTCACCTCTCCGGGAGTCGACTTGTAGACAATATCCCCGCCCGTAAGGATGTTCTGCCGAGTTACTTCAAGGTCGACCCTCGTGCTATCCGAAAGCGCCGACTGCAGCTTGTCCCAGCAAATGCGCTTGAATTCCGACGGTATCGTGCTCGTGGGCGGATAGAGCACGGAAGTCTTCAGCCCTCGGCACAGCGAAGTCAGAAAATCTGAAACCGCAAGCGGGTATCGCGCCTTAGTCTCGGTCAGCATTCGTCGCTCTGTCGTTTCAAGGTTGCTGGTCAAAGCAAATGCTGCTTCTATCTCGGTACTATCGGTAGCTTTTGCTCGGGGTTGAGAGGCGATGTAAGCTATTTTGACAGAAGCACCTGGGATTGTGAGAGAGAAATCAATCGTTCCGCTCCCGTTTCAAATGGAATCGGCTCAGAAAGGAATCTAATTGTCTCAATCCCCGGTACAAAATCGGTAACTCCATCGAGCAGTTCCCAGAACTGGTCTGCGTCCGGGTAGATTCTCTTCTCCAACGGTGTTCCAGAGCTATCGCCGCTTAACGGTGTGACTTTGAGCGCAGATACTCGCCCGAAATCGCCGATTCCAAGCAGAGAATAGGACTGGGAAAACCTGATGACTTCGGCCTCCACAATCATCGTCTCAGACTTCAGCAGCATCGAAAAAGGCACCAGCGTGCCCGAATCGGCTCGCCTAAGGTGAACGACCACCTGCCGAACACCAGAGGGATCGGTTTCGAACCGCAACTTGCCGATCAGCTTACTTTCGTCCGCGGCGGCGAAGAAGGCCAGATTGCCGTCAAGCCAGAAAAGGAACTGTGATACTATCACCAGCGCCACTCCGACCACGAAAACCGAGACTTTGATCGGAGTTGCAGTTCTCTTAGGGGCCGGCTGCCCTGGAGCTCGTTGTCGCATACCGCGGATCGTGCGATAAAGCACCCAGAGTATTGCCAGCAATCCAGCGGCGAATAGCGCGGCTGCGAGGATCAGCAATCTATCCGACATCATAGACTCTTTTTGTCATGGTGATGTTCCCTTACCGAAACCTCACAATCTATTGTGAGAGATATCAGCATGTTGTGGATAACCATTAAATGAGTTTCTTAAGGGTACGCCTGAACTCTCAGAATTGCAGTAGCTTACTGGCTTATCCACATCACGCGCTATCTTGTCCACATCACACCCGTGATTTCACAGGTTCGCTCTCAGTGACAGAACCTTCCGTCTTCATGCGGCAAGCGCCGTGGAACACTGCGCCTTGCTCGATCACAAGGCCTTTGGTCTTCAGATCTCCCTGCAAAACCGCCTTGGCCTGCAGCTCGACTCTTTCTTCTGCAATGACATTGCCAATAACCTGGCCTGCGATTGTGCTCACTTTCGATGTGATGTCCCCCTCAATCCGTCCTGTCGGCCCTACAACAACCGTCTCGCGTGAAATGACCGTTCCTTTCACGAATCCGTCCACGCGAAGCGATCCAGCCACTTCGAGGGACCCGTTGAGAGTTGCATCCTTACCGAGCAATGTGTTCATGCTTTCTGCCATTGTCACTCCGCCTGCTTAAGTTCTTTGATGTCCATGAAGTTCGTTGGATCGACCGGTTCTCCAGAGAGGCGAATCTCGTAGTGCAGATGTGGCGCAGAGCTCTTGCCGGTGTTGCCCGACAGAGAGATCAGCTCGCCCTTCTTGACATTGTCGCCAACGGATACAAGGATCGCTCTATTATGTCCAAAGCAAGTCTTGTAGCCACTCAGATGATCTATCACAAGGTAATTGCCGAATGTCTCATCCCAGCTTGCGAATTCGACCTTTCCGTCAGCAGTGGCGTAGACGGGTGTGCCTTCCTTGGCAGCGATGTCCAAGCCAAGGTGCCGCCGGATGCCTGCAGACGCGGTTGCCGCGAACCCGCGGGAGAAAGTCCCCAGCATGGGTGTCCCGTTCGGAACCGACCGGTTGACGGTATCCGACGCAGGTGCAGCTTCATTGTAAATCTGAGACGACGTCACCAGCGGGGCAGTCTCTTCGAAAGCCGCTCCAGCCGTGCCGGAATCGGAGCCGTACTGCACGTCGTCAATCCCTGCCAGCTCCATCATTCTGCGCAGCAGCATCCGATTGGTCTTCAGATCACTCTCCAGGCTGTGAACTCGCTCAGTGTAGTCTCGGAGTATCTGATTCTCGATTTGAAGATCATCAACAGATGATGCTTTGGCCAGAAGTCGTGTATATGTGAACGCCCCAAAGATGAAGAACAGTACACAAAGTGCGAGGCAAACAAGTACAACACGGAAAAGCCACAGCGGGATGCGCAAGCTGACAGGCCTTCCGGCCTTGTCCGACATAGCCATCAACGTCACGTACTTCGTGGGCTTACCCTCCTACAGCCAGCTCGAAATCTGGTCTGCTCTGTTCGCCAGTTGGCTTACCAGCCTGTCAAGCTCGGCTGGACTGCATTCTATGCGTGCTGCCCCATTATCAAATCGAGCAATCTGCTCAGATCGTCTTCGTTGTAGAAATCGATCTCTATTCTTCCGCCTTTCAGACTTCTCTTAACCCGTACGCCGGTCTGTAAATACTGCTTGAGGTTCGTCTCTGCCTCGAAAATCTCTGACGGCTGCCGCTTGAGCTTGAGGCTTCGTCCGCGTTTCTTGCGGGCTCCACCGTAAATGATCTCCTCGATAGCTCTGACAGAAAGACTCGATTCCGCGATGCTGCGCGCGATCTCGAGCTGTTTCTGTGGGTCGGTGACAGCGAGTATTGCTCTCGCATGGCCCGGAGAAATCCTGCGCTCGTTCACCATCTCCCTGATCTCCGGCGGAAGAGAGAGAAGCCGCAGGCCGTTGGAAATTGTAGATCTGTCCTTTCCCACTTTTGCCGCAAGTTCATCCTGCGTCATTGGGCCGGATTCGAGCAACCTCTTAAATGCTTCCGCTTCTTCGAGCGGAGTGAGATCCTCGCGCTGTATGTTCTCGATCAACGCAAGTTGAAAAGACTCCATGTCGCTGACATGATCCATCACGATAGCAGGCACATGGTCCAAACCGACCAAAAGCGCTGCACGCAGACGCCGCTCACCCGCAATCAACTGGTATCCAACGCTGCCCCGCTTCACGATCAGAGGCTGGATAACCCCCTTCTCGCGGATCGACTCAGCAAGCTCACTGATGCCCTGATCTGAGAAGTATTTGCGCGGCTGCGAATCCGGAGTCCGGATTTCCGAGATCGGCAATGAGACGAGGTTTGGCCCTTTGGTCGTTCCTTCTTTGGTGGGAATCAGAGCCTCTAATCCTCTGCCTAATGCTAACTTAGTCATGTTTTAGGAACTCCTCTGCCAATTGGAGGTAGTTTTTCGAACCTGTCGAAAGTGCATCGTAGAAAACGATCGGCTTGCCGAAAGATGGCGCCTCTGAGAGCCGCACGTTCCTCATGATTACTGTCTCGAACACTTTGCCGTTGAAGTGCCGCCGAGCTTCTTCCGCCACTTGCCGAGAGAGACTCAGCCGAGAATCAAACATGGTCAATAGAATGCCTTCGATCTCCAGACGTGTATTCAATGCTGACTTAACGAGGTCTATCGTGTGGAGCAACTGCCCGAGACCTTCCAGCGCATAAAACTCGCACTGAATCGGAATCAACACTGTTTCAGCAGCAACAAGCGCATTCAGAGTGAGAAGGCTCAGCGATGGCGGACAGTCTATGATGATATAGTCATAGTCGCTCCTGACGGAAACCAGCAGTTCTCTCAGGCAGCACTCCCTGTTCTCTCGATCGACGAGCTCCACCTCGGCCCCAACCAGATTGATACTGGAGGGCGCCAGCCTCAGGTAGTCGACCTCGGTAGGAATCACTACTGCACTCAGCGATTCGTTTCCGACTAAGGCATCATATATCGACTTGGAGAGTTTGTTCTTGTCGATCCCCATGCCGCTCGTAGTGTTAGCCTGCGGATCGAAATCGACAATCAGCACACGTTTTTCCGCAACCGCAAGACAGGCAGCGAGATTCACTGACGTGGTGGTCTTGCCGACTCCGCCTTTCTGGTTTGCAACTGCCGTTATCTTTGCCATGAAACGAGCACTCCAAGTCGATAATCGCCGTACCTACAGCGGCTTCGAGCTAATCAACCCCAGTCACAAAGCAATGCAACAAAAAACTTTCAGGATTTCGCAAGGACTACAAGATGTCTCTCTCCAGCAAACCCAGTGAGAGAGTATCGAAGCGTTTCAGCCACCTTGCTGAACGATTTGCTCCTCTTAATCGATGCTTGAATCTCAGGATTGGGAGTCCTGCCTTCCATGAAGATCAGCCTCCCCTCTGACAGGAGCCACGCTGAAGCTTTGCGCACGATCTCTCGGTGCAACCCTAGAGCCTTCACGATCACGATGTCGACCTTAGGATCAACTTCAGCTCTGCGAAAATCCGCCTGGCGGAACTCAGCAGAAAGACTGAGCTGACCACACGCGTGTGTTTGGAACTCGATCTTCTTCGGAGATGAATCAAGTGAGATGAGATCGAAATCGGGGTGCAGAATCTTGAAAATCAAACCCGGTATGCCAGCGCCGCTGCCGACATCCAGCAGCCTGCACCGATCCGGCACATTCAGCACGCTGAGCGCCGCCGCCGAGTCGACGACTTGTTTGACGACTTCTCTTTCAGGTTGCCGCTGACTGACAAGATGCAGGTGCTGGTTATGCTCGAGGACTAAGCGTGCGAAGACGACCAGACCATTCAGCTGATGATCTCCTGACTCGCTCCCCACAGCAGCCACACACTCACGGAGCCTCGATTCCCAGTCCCGAGCCCAATCAAACGTTTCACGTGAAACATCCATTTCGTGGTTCATGCAATGCTCTGAAATTCAGTAGATTGCTCAGGCGGACAGTTTCCGCAGATGCACCATCAATACCGTTATGTCACCGGGAGAGATGCCTGATATTCGGGAGGCCTGTCCAAGCGACAACGGCCTGAATCGCTCCAATTTCTCCCTCGCTTCCATCTTCAGACCGGAAAGAGTGCGGAATGACAAGTCAGGCGGGATTGGTTCCTCCTCAAGCTTCTTGAATCTGTCGATCTCCCTCTGCTGCTTGTCGAGATAACCTTTGTATTTGATCTGGATTTCTATGTCAGTGCGGACTCTTTCGGGATAGGAGGCAAGCTGCGGATCGTGTTGTGCAACCTGATCGATACCTATCTCAGGCATCCGAAGTGCAGCTGCAATCGAAAGCCTCTGATCCGCATTCGACGATATACCAAGATGAGATCCTGAGGGCAGAAGAACCCGTTCAAGCCTCATCACTTCGCGCTTCACAAGCTCGATTCTGTCGATCTCTCGCTGATAAACATCCTCGGCAATCAGCCCGAATTCATGACCGAAGCCGATTAATCGCTCGGCCGCGTTGTCTTCCCGAAGGGCGAGTCGATATTCCGCTCTGGATGTGAACATCCGGTATGGCTCCTCGGTCGATTTCGTCGTGAGGTCATCGAGAAGCACGCCGACGTAAGCTTGCGATCTGTCCAGTGTGAACGGCGGCCTGCCATCGAGCTTTAGAGCGGCATTAATCCCAGACATCAATCCTTGCGCCGCCGCCTCCTCGTAGCCCGAGGTGCCGTTGACTTGCCCCGAGAAATACAACCCCTCAACGAGCTTGGTTTCTGTAGTTGGCTTAATCTGATAGGGGTAGAAGAAATCGTATTCGACGGCATAACCCGGAGTTGTGATCTCGACCGATTCGAGCCCAATGATTGTGCGAATTGCCTTAAGCTGAACCTCAGCGTCGAGGCTCGTGGAAAAACCGTTTGGATAGATTTCATCAGTTCCGTTGCCCTCCGGCTCGAGAAAGAGCTGATGTCGCTGCTTGTCCCGAAACTTCACGATCTTGTCTTCGATGGATGGGCAATATCTCGGTCCGATACCCTCGATCTGGCCTGAGTAAAGGGCTGACGACTGAAGATTGGCCATGACATACGCATGCGTCTGCTCGTTAGTATATGTGATCCAGCATGTTGCGCTGTTGTCGTTCACGCTGTCCGATCGAAGCGAAAAGGGCGGGAAGTCGTCATCACCGGGCTGTTTCACGAGAACATCGAAGTTGATGGTCTTGCCATCGAGTCGTGGCGGGGTACCCGTCTTAAGCCTGCCGACTTTGAATCCGACAGACTGCAGTTGCTCGGACAAGTGTAGAGCTGCCTGCTCTCCAACACGTCCAGCCTGTTTCTTCACTTGTCCCGTGTGGGTAAGGCCGTTCAGGAAGGTCCCGCTCGTGAGTATGGCCGCTCGGCACTCGATCTCCACGTGGCCGAGCGTACTCACCGAATTGACGCTTCCGTTTTTGACGCCGATTGCCGTGGCTGCGTCCTCTATCACATCGAGATTCGGTTGCTGATCGATGACTCTCTGCATATAGAGCCGATACTGTATCCGATCTGCCTGAGCGCGCGATGACCAGACTGCGGGGCCTTTCGACAGATTCAGTCTTCGAAATTGGATTCCTGTCCGGTCGATCGCCAAACCCATTTCGCCGCCGAGAGCATCGACTTCACGCACGAGCTGCCCCTTGGCGGTGCCTCCTATAGCTGGATTGCACGACATCTGCGCGATGCGGTCTCTGCGCATGGTCAGCAGAACGACCGAATGTCCCATCCTTGCAGCAGCAAGAGCCGCCTCACACCCTGCGTGCCCACCGCCAATGACGACTATTTCATATGCCGAGTTCATCTTCTATTCACAGCCGCAATCATCGTGTCAGGTTTCCCCTTGTGCGTCGCGCAACTCGGAACCCGACCTACACCGGTCAAATGCGGATCCCTGACAGTGCAGGAAACGGCTCTTTCGACCTTTCATTTCACGTGAAACATACGCTATTTGCCTATGCAGAATCTGGAAAAAATCTCGTCGAGCACGTCATCGGCGGAGATTTCGCCGGTGA
>JAGVNY010000258.1 GCA_020053015.1 Candidatus Zixiibacteriota bacterium
CCCGTCAGCCCGAGCAGGAGATCCGAAATGTTGACATATTTCGCAACTTCATTTTGTAGAAAGCACTGGCTTGCTTTGATCGATGTCATGCCCGAGAGTAAACCTTCTGCGAGATCAATCGACCGCTGAGATGCTTCAAGAGCCATCTGGACCGCACGGTACCTTGCAAGAACAGAATTATCGAGCTGCCATAGTGCCATAGCTTTCAAATCAAGTATTTCCGCCACAAGGCGAGGATGTCTTACCGTGTTGACATCGGGATTGGGACACGGTGACTGGGCAGTTGAATCTGGCAACAGAGCCAACGTCCGGAGGGCTCTTTGAAACCACATAAGTGCACCTGTGTAGTCTTGCTCCGTCTCTGCCAGTGTCCCGTAACTCAGAAAGAGGGCCGCCTCATCGGCAGGAAATGAGCCCGGTTCCCACCGAAGGATTGCCAAAGCCGTGTCAAGATAGGACCGGGCGGCCAATGGACAAGCGCCGGCATTAGACAGCTGGGCCAGATTATTCAGGGGCACCAAACGCTCTAGGTTGGGTCCATACTTCCGGAAAAATGCATCCGCTTGGCTATAGTATGATTTTGCGCTGTCAAATACCTCAAGCTCTCGCCAACATAGACCGAGACAATTCAACGTATACCCTATATCAGACGTTAACTCGGAATCCGACTTCTGCATCTTCAGTGCCTTATACAGGTTCTCTCGTGCCGCCTCATACGATTTCATTCTTAGAAGGGTGAAACCCAAGTTGGAGTAGGTGGCAGCTACCTCCTTTCGTGCCTGCGGGACACTATCCGCCAGCGTGAGTCCTAGCTCCAGTTCATGCCTATAGTAATGAAGTGCTCTTAGATTGTCTCCTTGACCGTTCGAGACCTGGGCCAAATATCCAAGAGGGTATAAGGCCTGGCTCAATAGCCCATGGCGTACAAATACTGCATATGCAGAATCGCAATTGTCCTTCGCCAAATTGAAGTCGCCAGCGACCGAGTATTTGTTACATAGCGCTTGGTAAACATAGCCCTCGTACGCTTGCCGAAGATCATCGGGTAATCGATGTTCGTCAAGAATTGCTCTAGCCTTTGAGAGCGCTGCTGTCGCCTCTGCATCCCTACCTTGGTCCTCAAGAATCGAGAAGAGCGAAATGTAGCTCTCAATAAGTCCCGGTGCAAAATGGCGAGGTTCAAGAAGGGCAAGGGCTCGCTGGACGTAGACAGCTGAAGAATCGTTGACCCCCAAGTTGAAATATAGGACACCGATATTAGACATGCAAACAGCAGCACTATCAATCATTCTTGCGTCCGTAAACAGCCGTTCTGCTCTTTGGAAACACTCAATGGCCTCCGCTAAGGAGCCGCCAGTGGCCTGACTCATTCCTTCTGCAAATAGCTTTGACGCTTGGGACGAATCTTGACGCTCCGAATAAGAAAATGCCGCTGTGCTCACGACAAGTAGAGCCAGCCGTATCCTCGACAACTGCTTAATAATACGCTTCACGTAACTCCTTTCTATGTTCATGCCGCACGGCTGTGTAAGCAACGGCGTCTCAATAAGGCGACTTCTCTCGTAATGCGATACTAAACGGGTAAGTGAACTCCACAATGTGAGTGATATCAGTATTGCTTCGCTCTGTTACAACAAGCAGGTATCTTCCTCCCGAAAGAGAAGCACTTGGCAGTTGCACGAGAAGTCTACCAACTGAATCAATCTCATGTATCTCGGGCAGCCGATATATTTCGGTCTTCTTGAAGTCTAAAACAGATAGACTGTACCTAAAGTCTGGAGACATCGATATCGGCACTCGAAGAAATAAAGAAACGGATGAATCAGTGCCTGAGATATAGATTACATGAGCGTCGGCCGCACCGAATGATCTGTCATTTGATTGTTCCAAGAGATATGGAGTGTAGCTCCGGATCGAGGAAACACTTGGTGAAACCTGAGGGGTCCGGTTCAATAACTCTTTGGTTCCAAAATAAGCAGGTACGAGAAGAATTAATATGACTCCGGCGGCTGCAAGAAACGCGGGCCGCCGGTGCACTTTCTTAGAACCTTGAGGATCAAAGACTCCATGGAAGGGAGCAAGCCCGCGCATGTTGGTCCTGTGCTTACGAACCGTTTTCGCCACTTCATGTGCCTTTCGACACGACTCACATACGCGAAGATGCGCTTCAAAATGGGCGGTGGCTGCGACCGGCAAGTACTCAGTTGCCTTTGCAAAAAGGATTAGGTCATGGTCGCTAAGATGCTCATTTGATCGCTCCTCAATAAACATCCCCGCTGCGCGGAATCTCTGGTTCAGCCAGGTGTGCGCGATCAGTTCGGTCCGACAATCCTGGCACTGCTCCAAGTGCTCGTGAAGCTCATCAAGTTCAGTTGGACTCAACTCCTCTTGCACAAAACGAGCGACGAGGTCGCGAATATGATCTGAACATTGCATAGGTTCTGCTTCACTCCTCAATGCATTCTCTCGGGTTTTGAGTCTTCAGCAAGACTTTCAGCACACTGATTACCTTCTCTTTACATCGCTTTAATCGGCTTTTTACAGTTCCTTCAGGAACGCCTAGCCGTTCAGCTATTGCTGCATACGAAAGAACACCATCAAAGTACGGCAATAGTTCCTTGCAAATGGAGCCGATCGATGCGAAGAGATTCTTTATGATGTTAATATTATGCCATTGGTATTGGCTAGCAGTAGACTTTAGGCCGACGAACTGCTCAACCAATTGATCCAGGTCTTCTAGTCTACCTGCGGACACCATCGATCGTATTCTCTCTTTTCGTAATTCGCTGAGGGCCTTGTTCTTCACAATCTCCTTAATGAAGTTGACGAACTCGCCTTCTGAGTTCCCTTCGAACGGCTTCTTGGCCAGCCCTGACACACTCTTCCAAACGGCAATAGTCGTTTCCTGATTAAGATCCTCGACGTCGTCCCACGGTAATTGTGACCAATTGGACCGAGAAATGCGAGAGATGATTTCAGATAGAAGTTGAATTGCGGAAGTCTCACCCGCACGGAGCTGGTCGAGAAAGCACCGAAAATCGCCGTACCGAAGTTGTATTTCAGATACCTTGTGTCCCATCGTCAATCCTTAGCAGAACTTTGTACGATGAGCCTTCACAACGTGGTTCTCACCCGCAAACTCTTGGCTTCGACTTTAAATAATAGGCGTGAGAGACGGGTAATGTCCAGAGAAATGTGCAAAAGAGGTGAAGCCATGTTATTCAGGCGGGCTTCTTGAGATTTCTGACTTTTGTTATTGTCATTTTTGTTGTCAATGACCCCGTTTTCTGGAAGTAAATTCTAAGACTTTTTTGACTTCTATGCAGTCATTAGAATGGCTTTTTTTGGCAAATACAGCAGGTGGCATCTTAAGCGCCGAGTGAATCCGGGTGTGGTTGTACACCAACACCGTGCGGTAGATCTCCGCGACCAGCTCGCCTAGCCCGGATATTTCATGAGTGTGGTTAAAAGGTGTGAGCAGGTGTTTTGAGCGGTTTTACCATCGCATCAGGGCTTGATTCGGCTCTGCGTGGGCCGTTTTTGCGGGTTTCGGACATACTCCCCCTTACCCCCGTTGTTTATGGCGTGCCGGCGACAGCACTAAACAGCGTCTATCCAGTTGAGAGTCGTGCAGCAACCTTCAAGAAGATCTCCTGGTATGGGTAGCTGCTGGATAACAGCAGCCGTACGCGGCGGGTGTTGCGTAACACTACAGCGCCGATCTTGAGAAGCTTCAGCCGGATACAGTTGCACTGAGCATGAGCCAGACCGGTGCCCGAAAGAGCTAAACGCCGTATCGCCTCAAGCAGAGTGTAAGCCAGGCTCGACAGCAACAATCTGAGCTGGTTGGGCCACCAGCGATGACAACTGGTGCGATCACTGAACAAGTCCAACTGCTGCTCCTTGATACGATTCTCCAAATCCCCCGCGCACAATAGACTTCCTCATAAAGACCTTCAGCCGAACCGGCAAGATTGGTCACGCCGTAGCGGGGATTGCTGCCATTCGATGAATGCTCCGCCTTGACATTCACACGGCGTCCCTTGTCCCAGCTTCACGCCGCATAGACGATGTCGCCAAAGAGCCGCTGCTTCCGACCGGTCGCCGCATACGCTGAGGCCGAAGCCAGAAGCAACGGCTCCGAAAGCCCGTTGAGACGATCATTCTTCGCGATGCCAACTATATAACCCACCGAATGCCGTTCGCACCACCGAAGCATTCGCCACCGACAAAAACCACTGTCACCACGAAATACGATCTCAACATCCGGCCAGACCCGACGAAATAGCTTCACCAACAACGAAAGAATCGCCCACGCATGCCTCGCAGGATCAATGTCGCTCCGGCGCAGATAGCTCACCAGCGGACATTCCACCGCCTCAGGGGTCCAGGATAAGAATCTTCCACTTGTTCAATCCATAAAACCCTTGAAGTTGCTCGTTTTACATCAAATCAGCAAGAATTATTGGGGAAGGTCGTGAATAAACATGGGGATAGAATGGATGGCCAGCAGATGGACCGATAGATGCCGTTGCTCTATGAAAAGACCTGAAGCTGTCTTCAGGTCTTTGAATGTACGGATTGTTCAAGCCGCCAACTTGAGTAGTTGCCCTGCTCGCCTCTCCAGATTCACGCGGATATTCGTGTACGGAATTCTCCGCGCTGAAGCGGTCAGACCCTGAACCAGACCCCAGAGTGTGCTCGTGTTTTCTCCGTCGGATTCTCCGATTTCCCAAGCGTCCTTGATTTCCCGCTGGGAAAAGGACTTGCCCTGCGCCCACTTCAGAACCTCATCAAGGTCTTCCCCGATGGGTCGTTTCATGGCGCTGGCCACGGTGTCCGTGACAAGAGCGTTGTTCTGGCTGGACTGGACGAAAGCCCGTAACGCGGGCAGAACATCGTCGCGGAATCTCACGCTGGCGTTGTCCCGGTGTATAATTCTCACCTCCGACACCCGCTCCGCTCCCCACACGACATTATTCGCGCAAACGTAATTGTAGAGAAACGTGGTGAGGCCAAAGGAAGCGGTTCCGGTCTCCGAGTTCCAACAGAAGAACCCGCGTCCGAGCCTGACTCCTTCCACTTCAACGGTTTGCTCCTCGTTGACCAGAAAGATGAACATGTCGCGGTCCGAAGCATAGAGTCCGGAGGCCTCGGAGTCGTTCGATGGTCGTGCTGGCGGGAGTTTCCAGGGTGAATCAGCGGTGGCTTCGATAATCGTGCCGAGCACCTCGTCATCCCATATCCGGCTGTAACGGGGACCGGTCAGAGCGGCCAAGTACGGTCGATCCGGGGATTCTCCCCCATTGTGCGTGTTTCGCCGCAAGAGCTGGCAGGCGGCATTGTAGCTCCTGACGGATTCCTCCAGACAGCGGACAGTGAGTTCCGCAGGCAGGGATCGCAGGTATCCGGCCGGGGCGCCGATCCACGTGCAGAGCTGGCCGAATGACCAGTGGGTCAGCACCGCTGGTTCCGAATGGCCGTTCAGAAGCAGCATACCGCTTTCGTCCGCGATTACGTGCAGGTACTTCAACTGGTCATGCTGCTCGGTCGAGCCGGAGCGCCTCGACCGGACGTAGTTCTGAAGCGCGTCAAGATCGGCAAACCGCTCGTCGTACGGCCGTCTGGCCCACTGGCGGTGGGCGTCGTAGAGATTCTGGGACATTCGTGACCTCCTGTCGGATTGATTGATTCTGTGATTGGATTGTTAAAGGGCAGGCAAAAGGAACTTGCAGGTGCATGGTAGAACAGGAGGCAAAATCCTCGCAATTAGCCGGAGGGGTCAATCGATGTGGATAAGTGAAGCTTCTTCAGGGTGGGAAGACTCTCCGCTGAGCACAAAAAAACGGAGAGGGCGTTGACCCTCTCCGTTCGTCTCCGCTAGTCGTGGAAATCGGCCGGCGGATTCTGATACATCGGGATTCCCTCGACGATGACATCGTCATTCGTCTTCTCCTCTTCCGCTTTCTTCCCGCTGCCGAGCATAATCAGATTCTGCAGGACAATCTCGGTGCGCGAGTGTTTCGCGCCGTCCTTGCCCTGCCAGCTGTTGGTGGTCAAGCGACCGTCGACGTACACCTTGTCCCCTTTCTTGAGATACTTGGCGGCCACGTCGGCCAGCTTGCCGAAGGCGATCAGCTCGTGGTACTCCGCCCTCTGCTGCGCCTCTTTTGACTTGGCGCTCTTCCAGTCCGAATTCGTCGCCAAACGAAAACGGACCAGAGACTGCCCGGAAGGCAGCTTCTTGGCGGCGGGGTCGCCGACGAGATTGCCTATCAGCTCGGCCTTGTTGAGGTTCATATGATTGAACCCTTTCTCCAGCGGGTAGTTTGTTATTGAAGCGACGTACGCTGGCTTGCCACTCCGAGTCTCCTCGAAGCGCATAGAGGGCTGGAGTAGCGAAGACTGGCTTGCCGGTAAAATGGGGCCGGAGGCCTTGCAGGCGGGCTGGCGAGCCAAGACGAATGCGGCTGTGGTTCCCGCAGTGGCGGGATCCATCAGACGGTGAGGCGCAGTCCGTCAAGGTGGAGACTGGTATTACCTTGGACGGGTACTGTAGTCTCTATGATACCCTGAAGCGAGTGTGGCAAGGCGGTGTGTGCTTGTGCTCGTGCTTGTGCGAAGCGGAGTGAGTGTGGGTGGGAAAGATGCTTGGCTGAGGACCGGTCGGGGTGTTACTGTCGGTTAGCGGATCCTTAGTTCCTTAATCCACCGGCAAGAGGAACCCAAAAAGCCGTAGAGGGAGAACATCCCTACGGGGACAACAAAGCTGATATGAAATTACGCTCGATTATTGAGCGATATGAAAGTGGTCAGTACAGGAGACGAAGGCACGAAGAGGCTGTCAGTTGTATTCAATCTAGAAATAGTGGTCTGACTCAGAAATCACGACGTCCGGTCCAGAATATCACCAAATGAACGGTAGCCCTGCTCACCAAGGAATTGGATGGTACCCACGCAGATCTGCCAGGCTTCGTGGTGCTGCGTATTCTTGATTGCATCGAACAGGCGATCGAGATGTTCCTTCCAGTACTCAATATTCCAAGCAGCAGGATCACCGCGAACTATCAGATCTACAACCTGGGCACTCTGAAGGGTGTCGACCTCCACAAATTGTGACAGTCTCTCCAGAACTTTGTGCGTCCATTCTAGCCTTCCTTTGGTCAGTCTCAGAACGTCCAGTAGTTTTGACAAGAGCCATACTTGGTCCATCTGCGCGTACGTAAACCACCAGCCGAACTCCTTGAGTTCATCAACAACCTCGCTATCTGGAAGTCCGGCGGACGAGATCCTGCCAATCCGCCAGTCGAGAAGTTGTTGCAGTCGATTCAGCGCTTCGGGTCCACCTGGGACAATCGGCAGCAGCCTCTCTAGCGATCTACCGGCTGATTCAATTGCGTGAACCCGCAGCTTCTCGTTGCCTGATTCAAACACCTTTCGTATCAGACAGTTTTCGCTATCTAACGGATCGATCCCCCACCAATAGAAATTCAAGAGATGATCCACATAATTCTGCCGCGGCCTGTGAAAACCGCCATCGGATTCTTCGGCGTTTGCCCAACTGAACGCATGTTCAAAGAGCGGTCTAAGGTTTTTGAACAAGTAACCGTTCGGTTGATTGAAAGAGAAATACCCTTCGAATGCGGCGTCTCTAAGAGCGCGGTGTTCGACTTTCTCGGGAAAAATGGAATTCAGTTGAGCTTTCGTCCAATTCAAATCGAGGAAGGCAAGATACTGCATATACCATGCAACTACCGATCTGACAGTTACCGTAGGCTCTTGTGCGGGATCCAGCAGGCGAGCCAATACTGGCATTGCCTCTTCAGGAATCGAATGAGTCTGGTTCTCTGATTCCTTTCCATCATTTACATACTGATCAACCCACAGCAAGTATTGGAAGCACGCATGCGTTGCCTCACCACGCACTGTGTTTATCGACATGTCGACTGGACTCATGTTGGAACCACCATATTGGGCTTCGTAATCGAGCGAAGGCTCTGAATCTCGACAGAGCGGCTCGAGTACTTTCCACACAGATTCACGTAGGTCGTACGGTACAATCTTGGGCCTTCTAAGTGCTTCAGACAAGAGGCTGGCGATCTCCTTTCGCACGCCGCCCCAACCTGTTTCAAAGTCGTCAACCAGCTTCTCTTGCTTAGGTAAATTACTGGATAGGACGATTTTCTTAGCCAAAGAAACCACAGGTGTCCATTCTATTGTATTGCCGTCTTTAACACCGTCCTCAAGTCCCGAAAAAAGATAGTAAAGATACACTGGTCTGATGCTATCGATATCTATCGTGTCGACAATGCTCGAATACTTCGATGCCCTTGCCCTAACATCATCTTTTACGAAACGGCCAAGTCCTTCAGGAGATGGCGCGTAGTGTTCCTTCGGTGGTTGCCAAGAC
>JAGVNY010000120.1 GCA_020053015.1 Candidatus Zixiibacteriota bacterium
CACGAAGAAAGATACCTCCTCCGCCACTCAATGTGTCACCCATCTCTTGGCATAACCTGTATACTATGTCGTGGCACTGCACAGCGCCATGTCCCTACGATGGATCGAGTAGAACTACGCGCTCTGTCTGGCGGGTGTCTCGGTCTCGATTTGGTGTTGCAGGGTGACGTCGCCGGAGGGCGCAATTGTAATGTATGTCGGGGAGTCCTTGCCGGTCCAGCAGCCGGTGTTGAAGTAGCGGATGCTCTTCTCTTTGAATTCGATTTCTTCTTCGATGTGAGTGTGGCCACAGAAGACAGCATCTATGTGGCGCCGTTTCTTCGAAGCATACGCAACTATGCCCGCTGCGACTTCCTCGTTGATCCGAAGCCAGGTTTTGCTCTTCTCCTTGACATACCGGCTTACCCGCTGCTTGGGGCCGTCGAACTTCTGGATCATATCATAGATCCAGCTCGGGAACTTGCTCAGAGTCGGGTAGTTGATCACCCACCTGTCAAACTGGTGACCGTGCATCGCGAGGAATTTCTTGCCGCCGACCTCCCATTCGTACTCTTCGAACACCTTGACGCCCACCAGATGTGCCATAAGCTGTGACAAAAGTTCGTCGTGGTTGCCAAGAACCCACACGACGTTGGCGTTGCTCTCCTCGTCGGTGATCTCGCGAAGTGTCCCCACGACCTGCCATGCGTGTTTTCTCAAGCGTGTGAAGTTGAGGTCATCGAATATGTCGCCGAGAAGAACGAGCTGCGAGAAGCGCCACTTGTGTTTGGAGATTCGGTACGATTTCAGGAGATGAAACAGCTCGCGTGCCCTGCTGACCTTTGAACCGAGATGCACGTCGGATATGATCAGGGTGTGAGTGTACTCTGGCGGTTCTGTGTTCAAAACGCTGCTCATGTCAATTACCGTTGTCTCTATCGGCAGAATTCTGCTCCGCCTGTGGTCGGCGAGGCGTCTTGGCACTGCAAGCGGCTCGGACGGAGACAAGTACCACCCGCGCGCAATTGCCATTTCCGCTTCAATCTTATGTTGCATCGTACTCCTTTCAACAACAAAGCCTACTATATTCGATGCTTACAGTTAGGATATGGTTAGACACACATTCGGAATTGGTTTGCGAGTTGGATCGGCGGTGTCCGTACCTACGAAACCAAGCGAGAACACAGTGATCAATTGTGTTGATGCGCCCCGCAAGCATTCTTTGAAACCCGGACGGAACGTCCGGGCCACACAATGCCATAAGCACGCGAGCGTGCTTTGCGTTCCGCACATCAATCCGACCCATGAAAACCGTCTTGTTTGAACAGATCAGGAAGGATTGCTTCTTGACGCACGCAGTTGATTGTAGGCTATCAGCATTGCGCCAAGTCCGGTCATTACGGTCGCGAGATAGATGACCGTGCCGGCATATGGTATCTTGAAAAGCGCAGTGAGAATGATAAGGCCAACCAGAAGGCTGAGCGTATGTGATTTCTGTCCGCTGGGTGAGACAAGTTTCAGCGCCCGCTCGCCGAGCGCCATCGCCACGAAGAGCTTTGATATGTAGAAGAGCACAACGTAGGTCAGCAACGCAGTACCTGCAACCGGTAAGCCAAGCACGGTGACAGCCGTCAGAAGTATCACCACCGGCACAACAACGAACACCACGAGCCCGTATCCCAACGATCGATGAAGCTGCAGCGAAACGGCATCTTTGATTGAGCAGGATTGCTTTCGGCAGAAAGCGACCACGATGAGACCCGTCGC
Organism: Candidatus Zixiibacteriota bacterium; assembly: GCA_020053015.1. Taxonomy (GTDB): domain Bacteria; phylum Zixibacteria; class MSB-5A5; order JAABVY01; family JAHJOQ01; genus JAGVNY01. The sequence continues at coordinate 1,747 of JAGVNY010000120.1, forward strand.
GAATGCCCCGACAAAGTGCACGAGCGCCCAGAGGATAGAACCGAGCCCGTTCTCATCCTTATCGGATTTCTTCGTCCGTTTCACGTCACCGTCAATCTGGGCATCATCAGCAATTCTCGCCTTCTCCGGCGCGGTGTAGTCCAGATTTCCGAAGATCGCAGCCGTCCGTTCAATCGTGAGCTTCTTCGACGCGATGATCTTGACATTGCCATTGATCGTTCCGGAAATCACGACTTCATCGCCGTCAACATCAAGATCCCCTGCGATGGTACCATTAACGTAAACCACAGGCGACGAGATATTGACGTCGTTCTGAACCTCGCACGTGGAACTGACGCGAGCGACGACGCCGACAAGCACCAGGTTGCCGCCCACACGGCCATCGGCGGTCACCTTGTATCCGGCAAGTCTGACGGAGCGATAGACGATACCACCGGCTTTGACTGTGTAGCCGACAGCGTTGATATTCCCGTCCACGATACCGTCGATAACGATATCCATTCCGGCCGCGATGATGTCGCCGCGAATCTCACCATCGAATTTGATATCGCTGCCGCCCGCCAGGAGATCGTCCTCTATCTTTTCCGAGATGTAAATCTCGGTTCCACTTCGGGATTCGAGACCGCTCGAACTCGAACAGAAAAGCACCAGAATCGGTAAAAGAAGTGATAGAAGTCTTGATGGGTTTGCGGATAGGAGTCCAATGTGGTGTCGCGTATGCATCATCACTGGTTACTTTACGACATGTACGTTGCTTTGTTGCGGTGAAATAGCATACAAAGTTGTTGAAACAAGCCTTTGAGATCGTAATTTAGACCGAGGGCTGCAGGAGGCAACAAAAAACCGAACGGCCATGAACATACTCGTTCTACTCATAGTCACTCTTATCGTCTTCTATGTCGGTTCCCGTTTCTATTCTCGTTACATTTCGTCGCAAATCGGCTCAGACAACAGCCGGGTTGCACCGTCGGTCGCGCTCAATGACGGCGTAGACTATGTGCCAACGAAACCGTACGTTGTGTTCGCACATCATTTCGCTACGATAGCCGGAGCCGGACCGATCATCGGACCCACCCTTGCAATACTCTACGGCTTTGTTCCGGCATGGCTCTGGGTGATAATCGGAACGGTGATGATAGGCGCAGTGCATGACTACACGGCTCTGTTCGCTTCGATGCGGGAGAACGGGAAGTCGATGTCCCAAATCGCAGCGAAGACACTCGGCAAGAGCGGTTTCGTGCTCTTTATCCTGTTCACGATCGTCATGATCGTTCTGGTTACGTCCGCGTTCTTGAAACTGACAGCAGTGTCTCTCACGTCGATGTGGCCGATCACTGAACTTGGACTCGGGAGTGACCAGACTCTGCTGCACACCAAGATTGACGGCGGCGTCACAAAAGGCGTGATCGGCGGAATCGCGTCCACGTCCGTGATTATCATCACAGCGATAGCTCCGCTTATCGGCGTGCTGATTGCTAAACGGAAGTTGAAAGCCCGATTCGTATATCCGCTTGCGCTCGCCGTGTGCGTCGTATCGATCTATGTAGGTTTCAAGCATCCGGTCTCACTTGCACCGGACATCTGGATGATGATTGTGTCAGTTTACACGTTCTTCGCGGCCGCGATACCTGTCTGGCTTCTTCTGCAGCCGAGAGATTTCACCAATGTCCAGATCTTGTATGGCGGGATGCTGGTGCTGGGCATTTCGGTGATCTTGGCCGGTTTAGGCGGCGCATCGGTCACAATGCCGAGTTTCTCGTTGGCAGACGGAATCAAGCATCTCGGCATGGTCTGGCCGATGTTGTTCATCACTGTCGCCTGCGGTGCAATCTCAGGCTTTCATGCCCTCGTTGCTTCCGGAACAACAGCTAAGCAGGTTGCATCTGAATCGGACGCGCGTCGCATCGGATTCAACGGCATGGTACTCGAAGGAATCCTTGCTGCACTCGTGCTGCTGACGATCGGATCGAGCTTGAGCTCTTCTCAATATGTCAATATCGTATGGAGTGACCCGGCGAAGTCGAATCCGATCCTGGCGTTCTCGCTGTCGGTTGGAAATCTGATCAATTCGGTGTTCCCATATGTGTCGGTGGCGCTCGGTGCGGTGATTGGAATCCTGATGATCGAGGGGTTTGTCGTGACAACGCTCGATTCGGCAGTCCGCCTAAACAGATACCTGTTCGAGGAACTCTGGGCGTTGATCTTGGGTGACAGAGTGCCTGGATTCATGAGGAAGTACTGGTTCAACTCCGGCCTCTCGGTCCTCTTGATGTTCCTGCTCGCCTACTTCAACGCTTTCACGCTGATCTGGCCCATCTTTGGAAGCGCGAATCAGCTTCTCGCCGCTCTATCTCTGATAGCCGTCTCTGTGTGGCTGTATTGGCGAGGCAGAAGAAGCTGGTTCACTCTTATCCCGGCTATCTTCATGGTTGTCACAACACTTGCTTCGCTTGTATACCTGTTATTCGACAAATACCTTCCGGCTGGGAACGCGATCCTGGTTCTCGCAGACATTCTACTGATCCTGCTTGCTTTCGGAGTGATAGCGCTGTCGGTCAGAACTGCGTACTCCTTGCATAACAACAGATTAGCAAGATCCCCACAGTAGGTGACTCTGTAGGTTTCGGTCAACTCCGCATTCCCGACAGGCGTCTCCAGTTCCGATAGAATTTCACGAGAGTGCAACAGCTCTTGATGACTGACACCAAAGCAACTCAGTCCGTCTGCCGATTAGTCTATAAGGGACTACAGGAAACGGACATCGATGGAAAAACAGTCATATAGGTCTATTTTCCCCAGAATAGAATTCGTATACTTCGTGACAAGGCTTGCCGCCTTCGTGGCGGCGGTATCATGGTTACTAAGGTGGGGCATTCTCCTCGACCAAGCTCTGGCTCTTTTGACGTTGTCGATCGTGTTCCTCGC